>CAIOXL010000058.1 GCA_903862245.1 uncultured Geobacteraceae bacterium
CTGTGTTCGCCAACTCCCCCAGAGCATCTCTAATATACGCTTCACCAGGGTTCTCAACCATCAGGAGCTTGCCGGCAATGCGACCTGCGCTCGTTTTATCGGTGGTAATAATGACGAAGCCGGCATAGTCACCAGTAATGCTGACTATGCCGGCAAGATCTGAATCAAGCGGCCCAACCTTCTTTTCAGCCCTGCCCGCCAGCAGGTCACTGTCCATATAGTTTTTAAACGTAACCTGGGTGGCGGACGTGAGCGTAATTACCAACTCTTCAAACGGCATGGCAGCCACGCGGGTTCCCATCGGAATGAACGTCGGCAGCCTATTTCAGGGTAAGAACATACTCAACAAGGCCTTCAATCTGATCTGGGGTAATCTGGCTGCTGAACGACGGCATACCGCCCGGCCGCCCCTCGGAAATCGTTTTGATAATATCAAGACGCGACTTGCCGTATTTGTAGCGGGAAAGTGTCAGATCGGGGCCGACCCCACCCTTGGCGTTTTCACCGTGGCAGGCAACGCACATGCTGGCAAACAATTGTTTTCCGACGGCAACATAGGCTTCTACCGAATGTCCGCCCTCATGGGCGCCAGCCCCGGTAGCCTCCACAGTTTTGTGGGCAGCCTGCTTTTTCTCGGTACGCGCTTTCCGCACCGAATCGGCCTCGGACTGCGAACTCCAGCCACTGAACAGATAATGTCCCATGAACGCCACAGCCCATACCACCAGCACCGTCAGGAGGAGGCGAAATATTCCGGGGGATTTTTTTTCTTCGCGATATTTGATTCCATCATACTCATGCTGCTCTGACATATACCCGCTCCTTGGAAAAGAATTAGTCGTCCTCAAGCATCCTGTGCTTCGGCTCTTCAAGCTTCTGCTTCCGCTTCCTGTTGTATGTTGCGGCAGTTATTGCCCCTAAAATGGCCAGCAGGAAACCGGTCAGCAGCAGAAAAACAAATCGGGCATCGAACATCATTTCGCACCGAGTTTGATCAGGGTTACCAACTTCCAGATTTTCTGTTCATCCAGTGTACCGCCGAAAGCCGGCATACCATTAGCTTCGATTCCCTGGAAAACGGTTTTGAACAGGTCTGCTTCAGATTTAGCCGAACCTTTCAGAGCAGGACCGAGATTCCCTTCCCGCTTATCGCCATGACAGGAGGCACAATTCTGCATGTACAGAGATTCCGCATCTTTTTCAACCGCCTTCAAATCAGTAAAGGGGTTTTTCAGGGCAGCCGGCGCCTGCGTAGCGGCTTCTGCTTTTTTCACCGGAATGTCGGTGCCCAGTTTGCGCAGGTATGCAATAATGGCGTCCATCTCGGTTTTCCCTTTGAGATCATCAAGGTCAGCCTGGGTATAGGGGAAATCAAGCAGCTTCATTTTCCGCTCTGAATAGGTGGTATTAAGAGGCGTGTTCAGAAAGGCGTATGACGGCATATTGGATGCAGGTACCACCGACTGCGGATTTTCCATATGTTTCTTATGCCAGGCACCTTTGGGATCGGGGTATTTCAGGCCGATGTGCGCCAGATCGGGACCGGTGCGGCGTGAGCCCCAGAGATGCGGGCGGTCATAGACAAACTCACCCGATTTTGAGTAGCTGCCGCCGTAGCCGTAGCGTTCAACATCGGAGGCAAGGGTGCGCACCGTCTGGGAATGGCAGTTGTTGCACCCTTCCCGCATGTAGATGTCGCGTCCTTCCTGCTGCAGCGGCGTATATGGTTTTACTTCGGCAATTCTGTCACCGGCGCCGTTGATCCATTTGAATGGCGCTATCATGGTAATCGTAGTGCCGACCATAATAACGACAAACGCCAGAATGATAAAAACAACGGGATTCTTTTCCAACATAGTATCGTCCTCGTTCGTAGTGGATTTAGATTATGCCTTGGCAGCTTGTGACGCAGCACCCTTCTGGAAAGTCTTGTAGATATTGAAAATAAAAGCCACCAACCCGCCCAGATAGATAAAGCCGCTGATCGCCCGTATTTTGTAATAGGGGAAGATGGCAATCATGGTTTCCATGAAGCTGTAGTGGAGGGTTCCGTCCGGATTGGTTGCCAGCAGCATACTTCCCTGCTGCACACCGGCAATCCACATGGTGATGGAATAAATCAACTGGCCGATAAGAATCAGCCAGAAATGGATGTTGGCAAGTTTGACGCTGTAAATTTCAGTCTCAAATATTTTGGTGACTGCGTAGTACATAGCGGCAAAAATTACCATGGAAACCCAGCCGAGCGTCCCCATGTGAACATGCCCCGGCACCCAGTCGGTATAGTGGATAAACGCGGAAAAGGTACGAATCGCCTGCATCGGTCCCTGCAGGGTCTGCAGGCCGTAGAAGGTGATGCCGCAAATCAGAAATTTTACCAGGTAGTTACTCTTCATCTGCTCCCACTGACCGTTCATGGTCAGGTAGCCGTTCATGACCGCCCCCCAGGACGGGGCAATCAGCATGATCGAAAACGCCATGGCCAGTGTCTGGATCCAGTCAGGAATTGGTGTCCAGAGCAGGTGGTGCGCTCCGGTCCAGAGATACATGAAGATAAGGCTCCAGAAGGCGATGATACCCATACGGTGGCTATAAATCGGGTTGCCGGTGACTTTCGGCAGAAAGTAGTAAAACAGGGCCAAAGGAGGCGCCGTCAGCACCATGGCAACGGCGTTGTGGCCGTACCACCACTGCACGTTGGCATCATTCGTCCCGGCAAAGATCGGATAGGATTTGAACAGGTGCAGTGGAACACCAAGGTTGTTGACGACGTACAGAACCGTTACCCCCACCAGAGCGGCCATAATATACCAGAGCGAGATATACATCTGCTCTTCCTTCCGCTTCAGGATCGTCATAAAGACATTGACCGAGAACAGTACCCAGATGATCGCCACCACAACAGCCAGAGGCCATTCAAGTTCGGCATATTCCTTAGTCCGGTTGATCCCCATGGCCAGCGTCACAGCTGCCGAGGCGATCCCGATATTGAAAAGCCAGAGGGTAACCCGTGCCAGACCCGGGCTCCAGAGAGGAGTTTTTGTGAGCCGCTGGGTTATGTAAAAGAACAGGCCGATAAAACTGCCGATGCCCCAGCCAAAAATACCGGCGTTCGTATGGATCGGCCGTAATCTGCCATAGGTCAGATAGGGTGCCACATTCAACTGCGGCCACGACAACTGCAGGGAGATCAAAATCCCGACCAGGACAGCAACAGTCCCCCAGATGATGCTCCAGGTGATAAAACCTTTCACCGAATCATCGTAATACTGCGTCTTCACATTCATGCGTCCTCTCCTTGGGTGGAATTACTTCATTACGGACAACGGCTCATGCATGCAGCAAGCTGCTGTTTTGGTGCAGCCTGGCTGTGCATGCTTCCGGCTTGACTCTGCTTTTCGGAGAATTTATCACAAAATTATATTTTTGCACGCGTTTATTGAGTAATTTAGTGTTAAAGCATGAGAAATCATGGTCACTCAGGACTGCAAATATAAGCAGCCACCCCCCAAAATTGCGGGGGTGGCCAGGAAATATCTAGTGGTGCTGAGAGGTTAGATCAATACGCGTCCGGGTTCTCCAGAACATCCCCATCGCTTACCCGTCCCCTGAAGAGACGATACACCCATATTTTGTAGCAAATGACAATCGGGACGAAGATCCCCGCCACGACAGTCATTATTTTGAGCGTCAGCAGACTGGAAGATGAGTTGAAAATCGTCAGGTTGGATGCCGGATCGATGCTGGAAGGTATCAGGTTGGGGAACAATCCGGTTACTCCGGTGAACACGACAAAAACGATGGTCAGACACGAAAAGAGAAATGCCTTGTGAAACGAACTCTTGGCAATACATACTTTGACCAGAAGAAGAGATACAACTGCAATCACCGGAATCAGCAAAAACACCGGAGCTTTAAGAAAGTTGTCGTACAGCTTCGTTGCCGGATAGGTATAACCGAGAAAAGCAACCGCAACCACCAGGAGCGGGAGCCAGAGCTTGCTGGACATCTCTTCGCTCCGCTTTCTGAGATCGCCGGTGGTTTTGATGGCAGCATACAGTGAACCGTGGACGGCAAAGAGCAGCACGAACAGCACTCCGGTCAGCAGACCATAGGGGTTGAGCAGGCCGATCAGCGTCCCGTCATAACTGAAGTTGATGGCGGCAAAATCGTTTTTCATCGGAATGCCCTTGAAAATATTGCCGAAAGCGACGCCGAACAGCAGTGCCGGGAGGAAGCTGGAAACCATGATGGCGAGATCCCACGACCGTCTCCATACGGGGCTGTCGATCTTGGCCCGGAATTCGAAGGAAACACCACGGACAATCAGGGCAAACAGCAGCAGTACCAGCGCGGAATACAGGTTACTGAACATCAGGGCATAGGTGGTGGGAAATGCCGCAAAAGTAGCGCCGCCTGCCGTGACCAGCCAGACTTCATTGCCGTCCCACACCGGCCCGACCGTATTGATCAACACCCGTTTTTCGGTATCGTTCTTGGCCAGAAACGTGGCCATGAACCCGCTCCCGAACACAAAACCGTCAAGCATGAAGTACACTGCCCATAAAACACCCCACAATACGAACCAGATGATCTGGAATACGGATATATCCATGAGTTATGCCCTCCCCTGAACGTTGATGATGCTGGTTAGATCCTTATCGGGCCCTTTTTTTGCGTATTTGACCAGCAGGTAGATATCAATAGCGCCAAGCACACCGTACAGTACGGTGAACCCGAGCAGTGACAACGCCACCTGGGTCGTGCTTATGGACTTGGAAACGGCATCTGCCGTTTTCATTACGCCAAACACGATCCAGGGCTGCCTGCCAAGCTCGGAAACGAGCCAGCCCAGTTGTTGTGCAATATAGGGAGCCGGAATGGCAAAAACCATGATTGTCAGAAACAGCCGGGAATCGGAGAAATTTGCTTTACGCGACAGGATAATACCGACCAGGCTGGCCAGAATCATAAAGGTGCCAAGACCTACCATCACCCGGAAACTGAGAAAGGTCGGCAGGACCGGCGGCCGGAGATCAGGAGGGACCGTTTTCATACCGGTGATTTGTGCATTGGGATCATGGTGGGCCAGCAGACTGAGGACATTCGGAATGTACAGCAGTTCCAGGGAGTTCCGCTCATGTGCCGCATCAGGCACCAGCAGCAGGTGCATACCGGCCCCTTTTTTGGTTTCCCACTGTGACTCCATGGCAGCAAATTTAGCGGGCTGGTGCTCGGCAATAACAACCGCATGCAGATCACCCGTAAACGCCACTCCCATGGAAGCAACAAAGGCCCATACAGCAGCCATCCTGAATGACCGTGTGAAAAAATCGGATTCATTGTTTCTGAGCAGATGCCAGGCAGAAACGCCCATTATGAGAAAAGCTGCCAGAGCATACCCGGAGAGCGCGGTATGGGTGAATTTTATCCAACCGTAGCTATTAGTGAGTACAGCGCCGAAATCACTCATTTCTGCCCGGCCGTTACGAATGACATACCCGACCGGTTTTTGCATCCAGGCATTAGCCAGCAAAATGACAAGCGCAGAAACATTTGAGGCAATGGCCGTCAGCCAGATTGAAAGAGCGTGCACTTTTTTAGACAGCTTGTTCCAGCCAAAAATCCAGACGCCGATAAACACAGATTCAAGGAAAAAGGCAACGGTAGCTTCAATAGCCAGCGGCGCTCCGAAGATATCCCCTACGAAACGGGAATACTCGGACCAGTTCAAACCGAACTGGAACTCCATGGTTATCCCGGTGACGACCCCCAGCGCAAAATTGATCAGGAACAGCTTGCCCCAGAACTTGGTCATGCGTAACCACATTTCGTCGCCGGTAGTAACGTACTTTGTTTCCATCCAGGCGGTCATTATGGACAGCCCGAGAGTGAGCGGGACAAAGATCCAATGAAACATCCCGGTTGCCGCGAACTGCAGTTGGCTGAGCGTTACTACATTCATACATTCCCCCTTGTGGATTTTTACCGGAAGTGCCCAACCCGGTGTCCTGCTCGAATTTACTTCATCGGTTTGATCGTGGAAAAACAGATTGTGAAAAACGCCAAAACGGTTTTATTGTCCCGTTTTGGCGTTTTATTATCAGAAGCGGTAGCCTACACCAATGCCGAATACACTCGGATTAAGGTCCAATTTATATTTGGTGCCGGCAACCGTAATTTTTGTGTCGGCATTGATATACTTGTAGTCAAGGTTGAAAAACAGATTCTCTTTGATCTTCAGGTCAACACCTGCCTGAGCGGCCCAACCGAAACTGTTATCGATTTTGAAATCGGATACGCCATTAAATTGGGATTCAAATGGTATGGTGTAGTTTATACCAGCGCCGACATAAGGACTGATTGAGCCGCCGGCCAGCGGGTGATATTTGACCGTAAGTGTGGGGGGAAGCAGCCAGGTGGAACCGACTGCCAGCCCTTTTGATTTTATGTCATGCTTGGTAACACCTAAAATCAATTCTGCAGAAACATTCTTCAGGAAAAAATATTCCAGGTCGAGTTCAGGGATTATGCTGTCGCTTAGCTTGAGCGCGGAACCGCTGAGAGCGCTGTCAAAAGTTTCAGACGGCATTACATACAGTGCTCTGACGCGTACGCCATACTTTTTGTAATCATCCTCAGCACGAACAACCGTTGCTAACCCCATCGCCAACACCAATACCAGACCCAGAACTCCACTCATCCGCTTTTTCATGCGTAACTCCTCCAACCTGGATTTTGAGGGGTGAGCCCTCAATGCGACAACGAATATTCAGACAAACATACTTGACTTAGTCTTTTTGAGATCAAAAAAAATGACCGCTTCGTAATACGACCAAAACGATCGTGACGGTCTTTTGCGCCATTAAGCATGATTGAAAGTGAATTTGTAAGTCGGCACGTATCTATTTCTTTTGTAGGAAAACAGGCAGGGGTGGTGTAGGAAGAGGCTATTCGGTCAGTCCATGCTGGATGCCGTAATTGATGATATCAGCGGTTGTTTTAAGGTGAAGTTTTTCCAGGATGCGGGCACGGTACGTACTGATGGTTTTGACGCTCAGGGAGAGATCTCTGGCGATCTCCGTCAGGGTTTTGCCGGCAGTCATCATGCAGGCCAGCTGGTATTCGCGGTCTGAAAGGGCTTCGGGCATAGGCATGCTGTCTCTCTTGTCGCTTATGGCATCAACCAGCAGTTCACTCTGAGACGTTGTCACAAACCTTTTGCCGGACAACACTTTTTCTATGGCCTCTTTCAGCACAGACGCTTCGCTCCCCTTGTTAACATAGCCAGCGGCACCCGCACGCAGCGACCGGACCGCATACTGCTCCTCTGGATGGGTACTTAAAATGATGACAGGCGGCTTTTTATCAAGCTGGTTGAGCAACTTGAGCACACTTAAGCCATTCTGGTCCGGCAGCGAAATATCCAGCAGGACCAGATCGTATTCGCAGGAATTAACCATTTTGATCGCCTGAAAGCCATCAGAGGCCTCATCGAACGTCAAAGGCTGTTCCATAACATCCTGCAGAATTCTGATTACACCCTGCCGGACAATGGTGTGATCTTCGACTATCAATAACCTTTTCATATAGTTACTCTCCTTTGTCCAGTGGAACAGACAGGATCAGAATCGTGCCGGATCCCGGCCTGCCGGTGATCTCAATGTCACCCTGGCAAATCCTCGCACGTTCCTGCATCCCCATCAGCCCGTAAGCTTCAGGGGAAGCGATCTGTTCCGGTGATATGCCGCAGCCATTGTCAGAAATTTCCAGTATCAGGTTCATCCCCCGTTTACAGAGCGACACACTGACCTCTGTAGCCCGGGCATGGCGAACAACATTGGTAAGCCCTTCCTGCACAATACGCATAACCGCTGTTGCCGTATACTGATCAAGCGGATCAAGATCCTCGTTCAACATCACATAACACTCCAGGCCGCTGCGCTTACTGAATTCAGCAGCATACCACTCAATCGCAGCGGAGAGGCCCATGTTGTCCAGCAGAGGCGGACGCAGGTCGGCGGCGATTCTCTGAACTCTCGCCGTCAACTGGTCGACGCTCACCCGCATTTCGCTGACACGTTCATGCAGTTTATTGAAATCGGCAGGAATTTTTCGCTCGATCCATTCCAGATCGAGCTTCAGTACCGTAATATTTTGTCCAATTTCGTCATGAATGTCACGGGCCATCGCCAACCGCTCACCCTCTTGAACCTTCTGCAGGTGGTCACCAAGAGCACGGAGCTTCTTGTTCAGCTCGATCAGACGTTCTTCATTGCGCAGACGTTCGGTGATGTCCCGAATGACGGCGACATACACCTTCTGCCCCAGGTAATCAAAATAACTCAGGGAAATCTCGACAGGAAATGCCGTGCCGTCTTTCCTGCGGTGCATACGTAACGGAATCAACGTTTCGTTGCTGCGTACGGCCGTTTCAGTTGTAGATGGCTCGGCGGAGATATCAACGTGCTTCATTCCCAGAAATTCTTCTATTGTGTATCCGTACATCTTGAGCGCAGCTGTGTTTGCGTCCAGAATCTGACCGGTTTCCCAGTCGTGCATAAAGACTGTATCTGACTCCATGTCAAACAAGCGGCGATAGCGCTCTTCACTGTTGTGCAGCGCCTCCTCAGCCTCTTTCCGCGCGGTGATGTCAAGATGAGTTATCAAGGCGCCGCCATCCGGACCGAACGGCACGACGGTCATGTAAAACCATTGTTTCTTCCGGGGGCTATGACAGGGATATTCGAGAGTGAACTGCTCTAACGTTCCGCCCTGTACGGCCTTGATACCGGCCAGAGCTGACGCGGCGACCTCATCCTTGCCTACAGCAGCCCGACAGCAGACATCGCAATAGTTGGCACCCTCCGTCAATTCAGACAGATGTCCCGCATTATTATCGTGGGCAAAAGCCTTCCACGCCTGGTTGACGGCAATGATGCAGCCGTGCCGGTCAATAACAGCGATGTGCATGGACAATGTCTGAACAATTTTGCGATTCAGCTCCTCTTCGGTCCACGGTTGATGCAATTCGGTCATTTGTCCCCCAACGGCGCGTTACTATTGTTCAAATGGACAATCGAATCCCCGAGAGTCAGGCAGGCGGGGCGATGGCTGACAACCAGCAGGGTCGTGGCATGTGCACCGCCAAACCGTGCGGCGAGATGAGACACCACCCGGCGTTCCGTCGCACCATCCAGACCTTCCGTCGGCTCATCAAGAAGCAGTATGGCCGCATCCTTGAGCAGTGCCCGCGCAAGCGCGATGCGGCGGGCTTCTCCGCCGGATACGGCAGAGCCGTTTATGCCGACCGCGGTATCAAGCCCCAGCGGCAGGCCGGCTACCCACAGGTCCAGACAGCTGTCCCTGAGAGCCTGCTGCAGCTCTGCCTCATCTGCAGAACGGTTACCAAGCAGAATATTGTCACGTATGGTTCCGTTAAACAAGTGGGGATGCTGCGGCACCACGGCAATCATAGCCATCAGACGTTCTTTCGAAATAGTGCTGATTTCAACACCTCCCACGGTAACGCTCCCCTCATAGGTACGAAAACGGAGCAGGATTTCGAGCAAAAGGCTTTTACCGACGCCGCTGGTTCCGCTCAGCACAACTCTGCCTCCCTCAGGAACGGTCAGGGATACGTTGTGCAGAACGGGCTCTCCCGGTAAATAGGAAGCGGAAACATTCGTAAAACAGATCCGCCCGCCGGAAGGAGTGACGTGGGAAACGGGAGGATCAGGAACCGGTACCGGCGCGTCCGCCAGTTCAAAAATGCGGGCTGCGGATTTCCGCGCCGCCGGCAGGAGGTGCAGGGCAGCGGGGAGCAGGCCGGCGGCCTCAAAAGTTGCCGCAGAAAACAGCAGCAGTAGCACAAGGTTCGGCGCCGGCGTTTGATGTGCAATAACCTGCATGCTGCCGGTCAGCAGCACGGCAGCGACGCCGCATCCGGCACACAGCACGCTTCCAGCAAGAGAGAGGCCATTGATCCGCCCCAAGCAGCCCTGCTCCGCTATCACGTTTTCCGAAAGTGCATCAACCAGAGCGGCCTGGCGCTCAACCGCACCCAGCAGAATCAGCTCTTCAACCCCTTGCAGCCCCTCGGTTACCTTGCTGCGCAGACCGGCAGACAGCTCTGCAGCTTTTCTGCCCGGCACTTCTGAAAAATAATGCACCACCCATGGCAATGCAACTCCAGCCATGAGAAGAAAAAGAAACATGACAGCTGCAGAGGAAGGGCTGATCCAGAGGAGAAACAGCAGCGCAGAGAGAATGGACAGTCCTCCCACCGCAATCGGCGCTATAATTCGTACATACAGCGATTCCAGAGAATCAACATCGGCGCGCAACCGTCCCGCCACATCACCGCCGGCATACCGTTCAAGACAGGCGGGGGCCAAGGGGATAAAGCGCCGGAACAGCCACACCCTCATTTCAGAGAGATTTCTGAAGGTCGCCTCGTGGGTCACCAGCCGCTCCGCGTAGCGCCCGACACTACGAACAATAGCCAGAAAACGTATGCCGGCCGACGGAAAAAAATAATTGAACGCAACCCCGCTACTGCCGGAAACGGCCATGGACGCGATAAACCAGCCGGAAACGGCCATCAGCATGGCATTGGCGGCGACCACCACCACGCCGAGAATAATTCCGGCACTCATCCAGGGCCATTGATTGCGGGAAATCTTCAAAAAGCGAATCACCCAGTTCATACTGCCCCCCGGGAAGCGAGGAACACGGCTGACGGCACGACCCTCTCGATTCGTCCATCAATCATTTCTGCGACATGGTCGGTATGAAGCAGAGTTGTTTCGCGGTGACTGATAACCAGAACCGTGCGCCCGACCGCCAATCGTTCAAGAGCCTGACAGACCAGCCGTTCGTTGTCTGGGTCCAGGCCCGCCGTCGGCTCGTCCAGCACCACCAGTGTCGCCTGACACAGGTATGCCCTGGCAAGGGCCAGTCGCTTCAGCTCGCCGCCGGACAGTCCGGCACCACGCTCACCAAGGACGGTATCCAGCCCATCGGGCAGATCATTGACAAAAGCAGCAGCGGCAGCTTCAAGGGCCTGTGCAATCAGAGCATCATCAGCGTCCGGCCGGCCAAGAAGCAGATTCTCACGCAGAGAACCTGAGGTAAAAAAAGGCGTCTGGGGTACCCAGGCCAGTTTGGCGCGCCAGGCATCCGGCTGGAACAGGGTAAGATCCTGACCATTGATCAGAATACGCCCTGATTCAGGGCGGGCAAGTCCCACCAGAAGGCGTGCCAGAGTGCTCTTGCCGGCCCCGCTTTCCCCGGCAAGCGCGGTGATGTAACCTGCCGGCAGCTCCAGCTCAACACTGGTCACCCCTCCCCTGTTGCTGCCGTAGCGGAAAGAGACCGCCTCAAACAGAACGGCAGGCGGGCCTGACGGTGGCATAAGGGTGCCCGCAAATCCGGCCGGCAGCGGCTGAGCAAGAAGCGGCGCGATCCTTTCGGCTGCGGCCACTCCCTGCATCCGGGCATGATACGAGAGGCCAAGATTGCGGAGCGGCAGATAGAATTCAGGAGCCATAAGCAGCACGAACAGACCTTCCTGAAGCGTGAGGACACCGGCAAGAAGCCTGAAACCGACAATGACCGCTACCACAGCGGTACCGACAGTGGCAAAGAATTCCAGGGTAAATGCGGAAAGAAAAGCGACCCGCAGCACCGCCATGGTGGCAGATCGATACTCCTCGGAAATGCGGGCAACGGTCTCTGCCTCGGTTTTTGCGGCACCAAAGATGATCAGATCCGGCAACCCCTGAACCAGGTCGAGCAGATGTCCGGCCATACGCGCAAGACGGCTCCATTGACGCCGGTGGAGACGCTCGGAACCGCGACCGATCAGAATCATGAATAACGGGATAAAGGGGGCGGAAAAGAGCAGTACCAGGCCGGAGCGCCACTCGGCAGGAACAACGACTATCAGGAACATGGCCGGCAGGATTGCGGCCAGAGCGGCCTGGGGAAGAAAACGGGTGAAATAGGGTTCCAGTTCGTCAACGCCCCTGGTAACCGTTTCAATCAGCGGTCCGACCTCTTCTCCGGCCAGTCCGGCCGGACCAAGGGCTTGGATTTTACGGTACAGCCGGCTGCGCACCGCCAGTTTGACCCGGGCAGCTGCCGCCGCCGATCTGTTTTCCAGAAGGTAGGTGCAGAGACTGCGTCCAACTGCCAGCAGAGCGAGCAGCGCCGCCAGCGGCAGCACCGCAGACAGCCCTTCACCCTGCATAATGACCCGCTGACAGGCGGCAGCCAGCAGGTGAGCCTGAAAAACAACCAGCAGCCCGATTCCCGCCGCCAGAGCTACAATGAACAGGAGCAGAAGTCTGATATTTCTGGCCTCGGCAAACAGCCAGGATTCCGCACTACTCCCCCGCTGTTCGCCGTCGCCGGCTTTCCCTTCAGATTGTTCGGTCATACGGAAACGTGCGTGTCGAGGTGATTTATTCCCACTCGATTGTTGCCGGAGGCTTGCTGGAAATATCGTAGACCACCCGGTTAATTCCCTTCACCTCGTTGATGATACGGCCACTGATGCGGGCCAGATCCTCGTACGGCATCGGGTACCACCCGGCGGTCATAAAATCCTTGGTTTCCACGGCCCGCAGGGCGACCACATACTCATAGGTCCGGCCGTCACCCATGACCCCGACGCTCTTGACCGGCAGAAACACGGCAAACGCCTGGCTGATCTTGTCATAATGACCGGAGTTGTACAGTTCCTCGATGTAGATGGCATCAGCCCGGCGCAGGATTTCGCAGTACTCCTTTTTGACCTCGCCAAGAATCCGCACCCCCAGACCGGGGCCGGGGAAGGGGTGACGCCATACCATCTGGCGGGGCAGACCGAGCTCCTCGCCAATGGCGCGGACTTCATCCTTGAACAGCTCCCGGAGAGGTTCCAGCAGCTTCAGTTTCATGTAATCGGGCAGGCCGCCGACATTATGGTGGCTCTTGATATTGTGGGCCTTGCCGGTTTTAGCCCCGGCCGACTCAATGACATCCGGATAGATCGTCCCCTGGGCCAGCCAGTTTGCATCGGCAATCAGCTTTGACTGCTCTTCAAAAATATCAACGAACAGGCCGCCGATGATCTTGCGCTTCTTTTCCGGGTCAGCGACACCGGCTAGACCGTTGAGAAAACGCTCTTCCGCATCGACCCGGATAACCTTGACGCCGAGATTTTTGGCAAAGGTGGCCATAACCTGGTCCCCCTCACCAAGACGGAGCAGACCGTTATCGACAAACACGCAGGTCAGCTGATTGCCGATGGCACGGTGGATCAGGGCGGCGGCAACCGAAGAATCAACGCCTCCGGAAAGGCCGAGAATAACGGTATCGGTTCCGACCTGGCGACGGATGCGTTCGACGGAATCCTCAATAATCTGACCGGGAGTCCACTGTCCGCTGCAGCCGCAGATGCTCCGCACAAACGTATCGATGAACAGCTCGCCGCGCGGCGTATGGTTCACCTCCGGGTGGAACTGCACGCCATAGAGATTTCTGCTGACATTCTGAATGGCGCAGACCGGTGCGTTGGCTGTTTCAGCAACGACTTCAAAACCGTCCGGCACACGGGCCACATGGTCACCGTGACTCATCCAGACCGGGCTGGCACCTTCCACAAAAAATCCGTCAAACAACGGACCCGGCCCCCCGACTGACAGCAGGTCGGCATGACCGAATTCACGCCTGCCCGCCGGTACAACTTCACCGCCGAAATGGCGACTCATCAGCTGCATACCGTAACAGATGCCAAGCACCGGGACACCAAGTTCAAACAGCTCCTCTGCCACCGCAGGGGCTCCCTCGTCATAGACCGAGCAGGGGCCGCCGGAAAGAATAATGCCGTTGGGAGCAAAGGTCCGTATCGCAGCAAGATCCATGTCAAAGGGGTGCAATTCGCAATATACGTGGGCTTCTCGAACCCTGCGGGCAATCAGTTGGGTATATTGTGAACCAAAATCGAGTATCAGAATTTTCTGACTGTGAATATCAGACATGACAAACCCTTCCTTTAAAAAAACGGGTACAAAACGATTCATGCCCCGGTTATACAACCCGGGGCATGGTGTCAGTCGGGATGATTAGTTGCCCACCCGGTAGTTGGGAGCCTCTTTGGTGATCGTTACATCATGGACATGGGATTCCTTGAGACCCGCGCCGGTAATGCGGATGAAACGCCCCTTCTCCTGCATTTCCTTGATGGTGGCACAGCCGGTGTATCCCATACCGGAACGAAGCCCCCCCATCAGCTGATGGATGTTCGCCGAGAGCGGTCCGCGCAGCGGCACCATCCCTTCAATCCCCTCCGGAACAAGCTTGACGTCCTCACCGACATCCGACTGGAAATACCGATCCTTGCTGCCGTCCTTCATGGCGCCGATGGAGCCCATGCCGCGATAGCTTTTATAGGTACGCCCCTGGTACAGAACCGTATCGCCGGGCGACTCCTCGGTGCCGGCGAACAGGGAACCGATCATGATGCAGTCGGCACCGGCTGTGACCGCCTTGGGCAGATCGCCTGAGTACTTGATACCGCCGTCGGCGATAACCGGGATATCGTATTTATGGGCCATGCGGGAACATTCGTGTATTGCCGTAATCTGCGGGACACCGACACCGGCCACGATGCGGGTCGTGCAGATCGAGCCGGGTCCTATACCGACCTTGATGCCGTCAGCGCCGGCTTTAATCAGCGCCTCAGCGGCTTCTGCCGTTGCGATGTTGCCGGCGATAATTTCACAGCCATGAAACGTTGACTTTGCACGGATCACCGCATCAATAACCCCTTGAGAATGACCATGAGCGGTATCAATGACAATCACGTCAACCCCTGCCCGGATCAACGCCTCCATCCGCGCTTCCATGTCGGCGGTCGGACCGACTGCAGCACCGACCCGCAGGCGGCCAAGACTGTCCTTGCAGGCGTACGGATACTTTTTTACCTTCTCAATATCCTTAATGGTGATCAGCCCTTTCAGGAACCGGTCATTATCAACCACCAGCAGCTTTTCAACCCGCGTATGCTTCAGGTGCTCCTTCGCCTGCTCCAGAGTTGTCCCGACCTCTACGGTGACCAGGTTGCGCTTGGTCATGCGGGCCGAAATCGGCAGATCAAAATCAGTCTCAAAGCGCAGGTCGCGGTTGGTCAGGATGCCGACCAGCTTGCCGTTGGCCTTGGTCACCGGAACACCGGAAATGCGATAGCGCTGCATGATATCCAGCGCTTCACTTATTTTCTGGGTCGGACGCATGGTGATCGGGTCGACAATCATGCCTGACTCACTCTTTTTCACCTTGTCGACTTCATATGCCTGAGCCTCTATGGAGAGGTTCTTGTGAATTATGCCAAGCCCCCCTTCACGGGCCATGCAGATCGCGGTACGGGCTTCGGTAACCGTATCCATTGCCGCGCTGACCATCGGAATATTGAGCGGTATATTTCGAGAAATTCTGGTTGTGAGATTGACGTCGCGGGGGAGAATTACTGAATGGGCCGGAACAAGCAGGACATCGTCGAAGGTCAGACCTTCGGTCAATTTTTCATAAAGCATGAAGCAACTCCTTGCGGATGAAATTATAGAGAAGCTAGTACAGCATACCGGCCAAGTCAAGGGAAATGGTCTTAATGTTTTATCACTTGAACGGCAGTTAATGACGCTGACCGGGCAATCACAGTGCGCATCTGCCGCGCCGCATGTAACCGGGATTTCACTGGGGAATAAACTCCTCCCGGGAGGTAATCCTCCTGAGCGTTGCGACGATCAAACGGGCGGCATCTTCCAGGTCCGCCAGAGAAAGTGTTTCGACCGGAGTATGCATGTAACGCAGCGGAATCTTTACCAGGGCAGTTGCCACGCCGCCCCGTGAAATCTGCATGACGTTGGCATCCGTGCCGGTGGCCCGGGGGGTCGCCGTATGCTGGATCGCGATTTTTTCTTTGGCGGCCGTTGTCGACAGCAACTCAAACAGGTGCGGATTGATATTTGCGCCACGGGCCAGAATCGGCCCTTTGCCCAGCGCGACCTCCCCGTTGTGCTTCTTTTCCACATCAGGCTGGTCGGTGGCAAAATCAACCTCAACGCAGATGCCAATATCAGGGTTGATTGTGTAGCAGCTAGTCGTGCCGCCCCGCAGACCGATTTCCTCCTGAACCGATGAAACACCGTACAGGTCCACAGAAAGTTTTTTGCGGGAAGCAGCCACCAGCCGCAGTACTTCAGCAACCACAAAGCAGCCGGCTTTATCGTCAAACCCGCGTGAGGCCACCCGGTCGCCATGCAGTCGGGTAAATGCACTTTCAAAAGTGACGGCATCCCCTACCCTGACCAGTTTCTGCGCCTCTTTCTTGTCGCTTGCACCGATGTCGATATACTGCGACTCCAGCTTGACAACCGTTTCGCGGTCCTTGTTATCCATCAGATGAATCGGCTTCTTGCCGATCACACCCGGCACAGGTCCCTGCGCGGCATGCACGGCAACCCGTTTGCCCGGCGTCAGATGGGCATCAACACCGCCGACAGCGGCAAAATAAAGGAACCCCTTGTCGTCAATATACTTTATCTGAAGGCCGATCTCGTCAGTATGGCCGACGATCATGACCCGTGGAAGATTTTTCCCCTTGCCGCTGACCCGGGCAAACACATTGCCCATGATATCAGTGGTCAACTCATCGCAATACGGTGCAACATATTCGCGGAACACACGCTGGGCAGGCTGTTCATATCCTGAGGGGCTGGGGGCGTCAAGCAGCTGTTCAAGAAAATTCAGAGATTCAATTCGCATTGGTTATACCTCGTGAATAGAGTAGTTTAGATCTTTTATAATTGAGTAGGTTACGCATGATATTTCAGTTTTAACGTTAAGTTCTTCCAGGGCAAGAGCGGCATCGGCAAGAACCGGTATATCCCCTCCGCTGCCGGCCAGTGCCAGCACCGTACTCCGCCCCATCCCGATCACATCCGACAGCCGTGCCGGATGGCAGTACAGGGTTGCGCCGCTGCCAAACGGGACAACGCGTTTAATAAGATCGGCATACAGACGGGAGCGGACCAGTTGCCCCAGTGCCGGGTGCCAGCAGCCGGCCAGCATGGCATCGGCATCAAGACCCGCATCAGCCTGCAGACCGATGCGGATAACCGGAATACCGGCTTTCATGGCACGCTGCAGAAGCTGCGCACAAAGGGAAATGCCCCGTTCAAGAGATAACGGCACAAACTCGCCGGCGGCATACCGCTCAGCTAATGCGGTTCCCCGCAGAACAACCGTCGGATAGATACGGAGAAAATCGGCCCCTGAGGAAATAACCTGTTCCAGAGAATAGAGGGAGAGCGCCGGTGAATCACCCGGCAGACCCGGCATCAGCTGGGCACCGGCTTTGAGCCCCTCCTCCTTGATACAGCGGATGGCACGGAGTGAATCTCCGGAGGTATGACCACGGCCGGATGCGGCCAGAACACCATCGTCCATGGACTGCACCCCCAGCTCTATGGTCCGGACGCCCCGGTGCGACAGCCACCGAACGCGGGCCGCGTCCAGATAATCAGGCCGGGTCGAAATCCTGACCGCGTCCAGCATCCCGCTCGCCAGCAGCGGCTGCAGCGGTTCAAGCAAACTTGACTGGATTTCTTCCGGAAGTGCGGTGAAGGTACCGCCGAAGAACGCCGCCTCCAGGGGTCGACCTCCCGCCGTGGAGCGCCAGAGCGTGATCCGGCTTCGTATTTCTCCGGGTGTCGGGAGAATCCCGTCTGCGCCGGATATTGCTCGCTGATCGCAAAAAACGCAGGTATGAGGGCACCCCTGATGGCTGATGAAAAAGGGGACCGTAACCGTTTTCACACGCGCTGCCCATCAGGTGACCGGAGTGTTCTCAGCGCCACACCGGCGGCGGTCTGCTGTGCAATTTTTTTCGATTTTCCCTCGCCACTGCCGACAACCGTGCCGTCAACAACGATATGAAACAGAAATTGCCGATCGTGGGGAGGGCCGGACTCTGCCATCAGCCGGTACTCCGCAGGCGGCAGGGCACGGGAGGAGAGTAACTCCTGCAGTTCACTCTTTGAATCACGCCCCAGCAGAAGTGACTCAGGAGCAGCTGCCAGCCCTTCAAACAGGCGCACCACCAGAGTGCGTGCCGCCTGAAGTCCGCCATCACGGAACAGTGCCGCAATCAGAGCTTCCAGAACATCTGCCAGAATTGAATCCTTCTCCCGGCCGGCGGTCTGCTCCTCTCCCCGCCCAAGCAGCAGGAAATTTCCGATGCCCAATGTGCGGGCCCTGTCGGCCAGCACATCCTGACCGGCCAGACGGGAACGCAGCTGGGACAAGGCACCTTCATCCCACTCCGGGTAGCGCAGATACAGCATCTCGGCCAGCAGCAGGCCAAGCACCGCGTCGCCAAGGAACTCTAGACGCTGATAGTCGCCGCCGCTCGTGCTGACTTCATGGAGATGGGAGGGGTGCGTCACCGCAGTGACAAGAAGAGCCGGATCTTTGAAGCTATATCCCAGCAGCTGCTGAAGTTGTTGCACATTTCCGATCATTAAACCACCTCTGGGCAACAGACTATAGCCACCAGATCGAATTTTGGCAACCGAAAGTCACCGTTTGACGAACTCCGGTGGGAATTTAGGTTGATAAATCAGGGTCGCTTGCCTATAATTCGCAATCGTAATTTTTACAGAGTCTTACTTATTGGCTCAAGGCGGAAAACGTGGGCTATTTTATAACATTCGAAGGTGTTGAAGGGTGCGGCAAAACCACCCAGATAAAGCTCCTGGCTGACTTCCTCTCTGCGCGCAGTTTCCAGGCTGTTTTGACACGCGAACCGGGCGGCTGCCCGATTGCCGATAAAATCCGGGCTATTCTGCTGGATGCGGAGAACCGGGATCTCTCACCACTGGCAGAACTGATGCTCTACGGCGCCGCCCGCGCCCAGCATGTCACCGAGGTCATAGCCCCGTCGCTCAACGGCGGGAAAATTGTACTTTGTGACCGTTTCTGCGATGCCACCGTGGCGTACCAGAGCTTCGGACGCGGCATCGACCGGGATGTGATCGACAGCCTGAACCGCCATGCCTGCCAGGGAGTATCCCCCGACCTCACCATTCTTTTTGATTGTGATCCGCGCGTCGGCCTTGATCGGGCGCTCCGCAGAATCGAGGCATCCAGCGGACCGCGTGAAGAGCGCTTTGAATTGGAAGCACTGGCTTTTCACGAGCGGGTTCGCGCTGGGTACCTGCAGCTGGCGTCAGACCACCCGGACCGTTTTTTGGTTGTCAATGCCGCTGATACTATCGAGAACATCTTCAGCGCCATTTCCCGACAGGTGTTACTGCGAATCCCGGAGACGATGCATGCCGTTTGCTGACATTCTCGGACATGCCCGGATTGTCGATGTGCTGCAGCGGTCACTCCGTTCCGGCAAAACCGCGCATTCCTACCTGTTTGAAGGGGTGCCCGGATCCGGCCGAAAAAAAACCGCGCTCACCCTGATTCAGGCTCTTTTCTGTTCGACACAGCCGGATGACGCCTGCGGGATCTGCGGGTCATGCCGCAAAGTTGAGGGCGGCAATCATCCTGATATACACTTGATTGCGCCGCTGCCTGACAAGCGGGACATCAGCATCGAACAGCTGCGGGAAATGCAGCATGTATTGTCGCTGCGCCCCTACGAAGCCCCGCGCAAGGCGTGCATAATTGATCCGGCCGAGCGCATGAGCGTGAGCGCTGCCAACTCACTCCTGAAAACGCTGGAGGAACCGCCCGGCAACGCACTTATCATCCTGCTGACCGAAAATGCCGGCATGCTCCTGCCAACGGTACGGTCGCGCTGCCAGCTGATACCGTTCGCGCCGCTTTCCCCCGAGCATATACTGACGCTGCTTGAGCGGAACGGCATGGCGCCGGAAACGGCCGCACTGGTGGCACCGATGTCAGGCGGCAGCATGCAGCGAGCCATGGAGCTCGACAATGAATCCCTTACTTTGCGGCGTCAGGCGGTGTTGACCAGTATCGGGAAGATGACCATCCACCAGATTGCAACGGTTTTTGATGCTTCTGAACAGTTGTCCGGCAACAGGGATGCCACACTGGAACTGCTCGACATGCTGCTCTCCTTCTTCCGTGATGCCGTTCATCTGGGAGCCGGAAGCGGAGACATTGTCAACCGGTCCGTGAGACCGGCAATTGAATCCATCGCCGCAAATCGCTCCTTCCCGGGCAATCTGGAGCTGTTGGAGCGCATCTATGAAACACGGCGTGCTGTTCAGCGCAATGCGAATACCAAACTGGCGCTGGACAACCTGTTCATGACCATGGCAGTCAGCGGCAGATAAACCGGTACTACCCCCCCCCGTCTTTCCGACCTGCCGGAATGAACAATCGGGGGAAATGTTTCTACGTATTTCAACAGGAGGTTTTTTTGTCACATATAGCAACCATCCAATTCACTAAAGCCGGCAAAATGTACGATTTCAGAGCCGGATTACTTGAGCTTGCCAAGGGGGACCGCGTTGTTGTTGAAACGGAGCGCGGCATCAGCGTCGGGCAGGTGGTCAAGCTTTCCGAAGCGGTCAATTCCGAAGCGTCCGGGAAGCTGACCCTTATCAAACGCGTGGCGACCACTGATGACCTGGCAACGGTTGAACGTGTTTCCCAGAAAGAGCAGGAGGCGTACCGCTTCTGTGTCAACCGGATTGCCGAACGGAACATGCCCATGAAGCTGGTGCAGGTTGAGTATCAGTTTGACAGCAGCAAGGCGGTTTTCTTCTTTACCGCCGATGGCCGGGTCGATTTTCGCGACCTTGTGAAAGATCTGGCCCACTCGTTTCATACCCGCATTGAAATGCGCCAGATCGGGGTACGTGACGAAGCCAAAATGACCGGCGGCATCGGTATCTGCGGCCGCGAGCTCTGCTGCAGCTCCTTTTTGCGCGAATTCCAGCCGGTATCAGTCAAAATGGCCAAAGAGCAGAATCTGGCGCTCAACCCCAACAAGATTTCCGGACAGTGCGGACGCCTGCTCTGCTGCCTTGATTATGAGTACGAAACCTACTGCTGCCTGCGCAAAAACTTTCCCAAATCGGGCAAACGGGTCCGTACGGTAAATGCGGTGGGAGTCGTTGACAAGGTCAATATCCTGACCGGTAATATCACACTCAAGCTTGACGACAATAAAATCATCGTTATCAAACGTGATGAAATTCTGGGTGACGGCCTCCCTCTTGCGGCATCGGGCCCCACCGCTGCTCCGGCCGCCCAGACTCCTCAGCGAAACCGCGAGCGGCGCCCGGAACAGCGGCGCAAACAGGAAAAAACCTCGCTGGAAACGTACAACTCTAAAGCCGAGAATGACGAAAAAATACCGGTAACATCTCCCCCAATCCGCGAAGCGGCAGCGGCACCTGCAGCAGCTGAAGCCCAGAAAACCGGCCAGCCGCGCAAAAAACACCGTTCACGCAAGCATGGCCACCGGAAGCCATCGGGCGGCACACCGACACCAGCAGCAGGAGCCTGATATGAAACCGACTTTTTATGTGACAACCCCCATATACTATGTGAACGATGTGCCGCACATCGGCCACGCCTATACAACGGTCGCCGGCGATGTACTGGCCCGCTACAAACGGCTGATGGGCTATGACGTCTATTTTCTGACCGGCAGTGATGAGCATGGCCAAAAGGTGGAAAAAGCCGCCATCACCGCCGGGGAAACTCCGCTGGAGCTCGCCGACCGTGTGGTCAAACGTTTTCAGGCTCTGTGGGAGCGCCTCGGCATTTCCCACAACGATTTTATCCGGACCACCCAGGAACGGCATAAAAACGGGGTCAGCCGGATTTTTCAGGACATTCTCGACAAGGGCGACATCTACCTCGGCGAATACGAGGACTGGTACTGCACCCCCTGTGAAACGTTCTGGACCGAAACCCAGCTGCTGGAAGGACGCTGCCCTGACTGTAACCGTCCCGTGGAAAAGCTCAAGGAGGAGTCGTACTTCTTCCGCATGAGCAAATACCAGCAACAGTTGATGGATCATATTGAGGCTAATCCTGAATTCATCCAGCCGAAAAGCAAGCGGAACGAGATACTCTCCTTTATCAAGGAGGGGTTGCGCGACCTTTCAGTTTCCCGCACCACCTTTTCCTGGGGTATTCCGGTTCCCGGTAACGACCGTCATATCATCTACGTCTGGTTTGACGCCCTGACCAATTACATCACGGCCCTCGGGTATCCGGATGAAGCCGGAAATTACGGGCGCTACTGGCCGGTTGACGTTCACCTGATCGGCAAGGACATCCTCCGTTTCCATGCCGTATACTGGCCGACCTTCCTCATGGCCGCCGGCCTGCCGATCCCCAAGAAGGTCTTTGCCCACGGCTGGTGGACGGTGGAAGGGCAGAAGATGAGCAAAAGCCTGCAGAATGTGGTCGAACCGAACATGCTGATCGATAAGTACGGTGTGGATGTCGTGCGCTACTTCCTGCTCCGGGAAGTCCCTTTCGGGCTGGACGGCGACTTTTCCCACACCGCCCTGGTGCACCGTCTCAACTCTGATCTGGCAAACGATGTCGGCAACCTGCTCAGCCGCTCCACCGCCATGACGGTGAAATATTTCAACGGCATCCTCCCGGCCGCAGGCGAACTGCTGGAAATAGATCAGGCGCTGAAGGCGAAAACCGTGGAGATGGTGGCAACAGTTGACAGGTTTATTGACGAACTGGCGTTCAGTAAAGCGTTGCAGGCGATCTGGGAGGTTATTTCAGCCGGCAACAAATACATTGATGACACGGCCCCCTGGTCACTGGCTAAAGACCCGGCCAACAGCACTCGTCTCGCCACGGTCATGTACTGCCTGCTGGAGTCGCAGCGTATTGTCCACTGCCTCCTGTCGGCATTTCTGCCTGCCACTTCGGAAAAGGCTCTGGCATCTCTCGGCTGGAATGAAACTGTTTCAAAAGAAGGGCTGAAGTGGGGAGGCATGAAGGAAGGTTCAACGGTTACCAAGGCTGAAGCGCTCTTTCCGAGAATGGAGGAGTAATTGAGTGAGGGGTGAGGGGTAACAAAGAGGCCGGGGGATATCCCCGGCCTCTTTGTAATTTCCAACACTGTCTATTCTGACAGGTCTATTTAGCTACGGATTTTACAAGCGTACCGTCTCTATAAATTATAGCATCCGTCACCTTACCTACTGCAGCAGTGCCATCTGCTGGTGTTATGGTTATAGTAGACATGTTAGTAAGCATGGCGCACTTAGCTAACTGCGACTGCGTATAACCCTTAGCCTTAATATTTGCACAAGCAATATCAAATACTGTTGCCGGGTCGTCTGCTATCATCCCTTGTGCCGCAGTGTACGCATTTTTGGCATCTGAATTCAATGTTGTAGCATACCCTTTTGCCCGGTAGGCACCGAACTGCGGGATAGCGATTGCCGCCAGAATGCCGATGATTGCTACAACAATCAGCAGCTCGATCAGGGTAAAGCCTTTTCTGTTTTTGATTTCCTGTAACATGAGTTTCTCCTTTTTTTGCGTTTGTGCTCCGCACGCAGAGCCTGGTTAAGTGATTGTCTTACTCAAAGCAATTTTAAGACCACATCACTCCTTTTTCATAACATACTGTATTCGTTCGTCTATATCAGAAACAATTACCTGACCTCGCCGCTGCATTCCCGATTATAGTCACATCTGGTGACAAATTATGTCACTTCGACTGCAGCAGTCAACGTGAGCACATCACATCACTCTTCCCCGCTGTCCAGCCCGAATTTAGCCAATCGGTAGCGGAACGAGCGGAAAGACATGCCCAGCAATTCGCCCGCCTTCTTTTTTGCCCCCCCGGTTTTTTCCAGCGCTTTAAGCAGGTATTTTTTCTCAAGCTCTTCCAGCAGCGGCTCCAGCATTATCCCGGAATCCGGAATGGTACAGTCCTCCGAAAGCAGCGTTGTATAACTGGCCAGCAGCTGCTTCGGCAAAGTTGCTTCGGAAATTTCTGCTGGGTCCAGAATCAGACTCCGCTCAATATAGTTTTCCAGTTCGCGGATATTCCCGGGGAAAGGGTAATTCACCAGAGCTTTGAGAGCCCCGGGAGTTATGGCTGCCGGGGAAGATTGTCCCCCCGTCTGATATTTTCGGCAGAAATACTCGATCAGAACCGGAATATCCTCGATCCTTTCCCGCAGAGGCGGGAGGACAAGGAGAACAACATTGAGGCGGTAAAACAGGTCCTCCCTAAAGCCCCCGCTCCGTGTCTGCTCTTCAAGATCGCGGTTAGAGGCGCTGACAATACGCACATCAGCTTTGCGGGTTTGTGTATCTCCGACCCGTTTGAACTCCCGTTCCTGCAGTACCCGAAGCAGTTTTGACTGCAGCAGCAGCGGCAGCTCGCCGATTTCGTCCAGAAAAAGCGTTCCCCCCTCCGCCTGCTCAAACAGGCCGGGACGGTCACTCACTGCACCGGTGAAAGCACCTTTTTTATGGCCGAACAGTTCGCTCTCAATCAGGTTCTCGGGTATAGCTCCACAGTTCACCGCCACAAACGGCTTCGCTGCCCGCGGGCTGCAGGAATGGATCGAGCGGGCCACCAACTCTTTACCGGTACCGCTCTCGCCCAGCAGCAGCACACTGCTCGGCGTGGAGGCAACCTTCTGGATCATATCGAACAGTTCACGCATTTTCGGGCTCTTGCCGATAATTCCGCAGAAGCTGTCACGCTCGCTGGCATCCTGTTTCAGAAAAAAGTTTTCCCGCTTGAGCCCCTGTTTTTCCAGCGCATTTTTTACAAGCTGCTTGACCTCCTCGTTTTTGAAGGGCTTGCAGATGTAGTCGTACGCCCCGAGCTTCATCGCCTCCACCGCCTGTTCGGTGGTTGAAAATGCGGTGAGGATCAGCACGGCTGTTTCCGGTGTTTTTGCCTTAATGCGCGCCAGCAGGTCAATGCCGGACAGGCCGGGCATACTCACATCCGACAGCACCATATCAAACGGAGCCGACTCCATCATCAGCAGGGCATCGTTGGCTGAGGCGGCGACAGCCACGTCATATCCTTCCCGCTCCAGCAGAATCGAGAGAAACTCCCTCATGCTCAATTCATCATCGACAACCAGAATTTTTATGTTCAACTCTCTACCCCCTTATCCCGCCCCTACCCTATCCTGCGCAGGCCGTCGGCCACCTTTATCCTGATTGCCCGCCAGGTCGGAAAAATCCCGGCAATAATGCCGACGATCAGACAAAACACCAGATCCATGTACAACGTCGAGCGGTCAACCTGAAATACCGGGAAGAAATTACCCATAACCTCACCGAAGGTGCGAGCGACCGGAAAGGTCAGCAGTATGCCGATTCCTCCCCCCGCCGCAGTAATAAACAGCGATTCACCGAACACCATGCCGGCAATGTGATGCGCCTGGAACCCCATCGCCTTGAAGATAGCGTACTCCCCGATTCTTTCCCGTGCTGTCATCGCCATGGTATTGGCAACCACCACCATGATGATGATAATGACGACAAACGACACAATCCGGATGGCCACCACAATCGCCTCGGTCATGGAAACGAAGCTGAGCTGGAACGCTTTTTCCGTCTCGGTCAGCGTTTCCGCGAGGGAGTTCTTGAACGTGGCATCAACCGCAAGGGAGACTTCTGATGCGGCTTGCGGATTCTTGAGGCCGATTATGTAGACCCCGGTCTGATCCGCCCGACGGGCAATCGTTTTTCTCAGTGTTTCGTTCAGGTAATCCCAGTGGAAAAAGAACTGGGATTCATCTGTGGATGTATCGACGCCGCTGTAGATACCGCGCACGACGAATTCCCAGTTTCCGGGGAAGATGGTCCCTTTGAGCGGAATAGAGTCGCCACGCTTCCAGCCAAACCGTTCGGCTAATTTTTTTCCGATCACGCACCCTTTCCGGTCCAGCTGGAAGGCCCGCTTTTCATCCGGCGGCAGGACAAATTCAGGGTATAGATCAAGGTAACTCTTGGCATCAACAGCGAAATTGGGAAAAAAGTTTTTTTCCGTGATGTACACACCGCCAAACCAGTTGGCATAGGAAACCGACGAAACACCCTCAATCCGCCGGATGCGCTCCTGATAGGCAATCGGGAGTGAAAAAACCAGCGACACGGCATTTCTGGTGACCAGACGAGTGGACGATGAAGCGTTGACACCGGCATACCAGGCACTGACCACGGTCTGCAGCAGCCCGAAGGCGAGTATGGCAACCGTT
The DNA here is from genome assembly GCA_903862245.1 of uncultured Geobacteraceae bacterium. GTDB lineage: Bacteria > Desulfobacterota > Desulfuromonadia > Geobacterales > Pseudopelobacteraceae > JACRCG01. The sequence continues at coordinate 26,256 of CAIOXL010000058.1, forward strand.
ATACCCAGAATCGTCAACAGCGTCCGCACACGGTGCCGGAACGCATTGCGGAAAAGAAGCTTAAGCAGGAACATCGTTCAGCAGCCCTTTGTCCAGTTGTCGGATGATATGCGCCTTCTCGGCAGCCCGGGGGTCATGGGTTACCATGATGATGGTTTTGCCCTGTTCCGCATTGAGCCGCCCCATCAACTCCAGAATCTCCCCGGCCGAGACCCGGTCAAGATCACCGGTCGGCTCGTCAGCCACTAAAATGGCGGGGTCGGTGACAATTGCGCGGGCGATGGCAACCCTCTGCTGCTGACCGCCGGAGAGCTGCGACGGGTAATGTTCCCGGCGATCGGACAGACTGACCACATCCAGAGCCGCTTCCACGTGCTGCCGGCGCTCACGGCGCGAAAGGGTGGTTAGCAGCAGCGGCAGCTCCACATTTTCGAATGCGTTCAAAACCGGAATCAGATTGTAAAACTGAAAGATGAAGCCGACATTGGACGCGCGCCATCGTGCCAGCTCTGATTCGTCCAGGGTCGCAATATCGACACCGTCAATGACGATCGAACCGCTGTCAACCGTGTCAATTCCGGCGATCAGGTTGAGCAGAGTAGATTTACCGGAACCTGACGGCCCCATCAGCGCCAGAAATTCACCTCTGGCGATCTGGAACGAGATCCCCTCCAGCACCGGTATCGGCTGGTTGCCTCGGCGGTAGGCCTTGGAAACCGCGTTGACGGCAACCATTATCTGTTGTTCTCCAGAAGCCGGCATGATCATTTTTTCTCCGGAAATGTAATTCTGCTACCGGTATTCAGCTTGTCGAGCGGCTTCAGAGCCACCTTGTCACCCGACTTCAAACCGCTTACTTCGGCCAGGTCACCAAGCTTTGCACCGACCGTCACCGGAGTGAACCGGACCGTGTCACCGGTCACCAGATACACACCGCTGCGGCCGTCACGGGTGACAACCGCAGCGGGATTCAGAACAATCCGCGCCGTGCTCTCCCCTGCCGCCGCTTCACGCTGCAGAAACGCCACCTTGGCGCTCATTTCGGGAAAAATGCGCTGATCCCGCTGCAGGAAACGGATCTTAACCATAACCGACGCTTTGCTCCGATCAGCGGTCGGCACGATAGCATGCACAATCCCCTTGAAACGGCCCCCCGGAAGTGCATCAAGAGTAATCTCGCACGGCTGCCCCTGCCGAATCTGGGCCAGATTTGATTCCGACACATCGGCTTCCACCTGCAGCGAAGCCAGATCGGCAATGGTAACAACAGCCGCCTTTGAATTCGCCGCAGCGCCGAACGGCGTAATGATATCACCCACATCGGCATTCTTGGTCAGCACCACCGCATCAAAAGGTGCTCTGATCAGGCTGTATTCCACATTGACTGCAGCACCCTGCTGAGCAGCCGAAGCGACCGCTATGCCCGCTTCGGCCCCGGCTGCCGCCGCAGCTGCACGCTTGAACCGGGCTTCGGCACTGTCATAATCGGCCTGAGAGACAATACCGGAGGCAAGCAGCTCTTTCTGGCGCTGAAAGGATTTTTCCGCATCGGCATAATCAGCCCGGGACTGTTCCCGGACTGCCTTGGCATTCTGCAGCGCCGCCCCGGCTTGGCGAAGAGCCGCTTCAAGATCCTTATTCTCAAGGCGGGCGACAATCTGACCCGCCGTCACCCTGCTCCCCTCTTCGACGCCAAGCCATTCCATTCTGCCGGTAATTTTAGACGCCACCGCCGCCTTACGCTGGGCAACGACATAGCCGCTGGCGTTCAAAAGTGTGAAAGACTGGGACGGATATAGCAGGGAAACCGTGGCCGATTCGATCATCACCGGGCGGTTACGAAACATGGTGACAACGGCAACGACGGCAGCAAGCGCTGCAACCAGAATCAGAACCATACGGGTGCGATTTCTGTTCATCCGCCGGGGGGCTGTCCGGGATGATTTATCGATGGTAAGTGCCTCAAACGAGTCAGATGACATAATGACCTTCTGTACGGGAGAATAGGGAACAGTATAAGTGCCGTTTTTTGTCATACCACATTTACAGAGTATTGTGAAGAATCGTTGGCGCTTCAATTTTCATTATTCGCCTGAAAGCAACGTGTAAATATTTACAGCCTGAAAGCTGTTATTTTTAATTTATTGTGCTATATAAAGAGCGTTCGCCGGAGACAATCTGCTCCGGGCCATTTTAATCCAAGCAAGGGGGCTGTACATGAGTGAGATCGTTGATGTCTATGCAAGGGAAATTCTGGATTCCCGTGGTAATCCTACTCTGGAAGTCGAGGTGTTTCTTGAATCGGGTGCTTTCGGCCGCGCTGCTGTACCGTCCGGTGCCTCAACCGGCGAACGCGAAGCCATGGAACTGCGTGACGGCGACAAATCCCGCTATCTCGGCAAAGGGGTTTTGAAGGCGGTAGATAACGTGAACAACATTATTGCTGAAGAGATTATCGGCATGGAAGCCGAAGATCAGGTCGGCATTGATATGAAAATGATCGAACTGGACGGCACCGAGTACAAAACCAACATTGGCGCCAATGCCATTCTGGGCGTATCACTGGCCGTGGCCAAGGCAGCCGCTGAAGAGGCCGGACAGCCGCTGTACAAATACATCGGTGGAGCCAACGCCCGCGAACTGCCTCTGCCGATGATGAACATCATCAACGGCGGAGCACACGCCGACAAC
>CAIOXL010000059.1 GCA_903862245.1 uncultured Geobacteraceae bacterium
CTAAGGCAGCATAAATTCAAGTTGGTTTGACAATCAAATAACCGCCACACGACCCGCCTTTACGGCGGAAAGGTGGCGCTGTAACTCTAAAGTCCAGTCGTTTCTACATACTGCAAAATTTGAAGATGTTTTTTTGCGGCCCACGATAGGGACAAGCAGAGAGTAGGATACACTACTACCATCAACAACGGGTACGGTGACTCCCGGCCAGGTGACTTTACTGGCACCTCATAAATCTTCTACACACAGTTCGACAGCGCTGCGTGTCCCGATCCGCCAACTATTGTACGGTCAGCGGGAAAGTGCCGGAGTGGCACTGCGCCCCGTATTCCGCAGGGGAGTTCCGCCGCATCTGGTCCGGAGGTAGCGCAGTACGCCGGCGAATTGCGGGTAGACGACGAAGGCGGCATGCAGGGAGTACAGCAGGGCGGTGTAACAAGTGATCTGGTAATTCCTCATAAGACGCGGGACCCGCAAAAGCGGCCTGACCGCCACCGCCAGAGCCAGCAGAAAACCGGACAGCGGCCGCTGTAACAGCAGACCGGCGAACAGCAGCAGAAACGGGAGGAGCGCCGTAACGCTTACCCGCAGCAGCTCCCGTGCCCAAAGCCTCTCCGGAGTGTTCACATGCCGCAGCCCGACCTCGGCGTAGGCGTGCCCGCTCCGGTAGGCGCGCTTCCAGTACTGGGCAAAGGTGGTCATATTCAGATCGTGCAGCGTCATCGGGGCGGCGATCCTCCAGATGATCCACCCGGAGCGCCGCAATCGGGCGCTGAAGTCCGGTTCCTCCCCGGCGATCAGCAGGTCGTCAAAGCCGCCTTCCGCAACCAGCGGTTCCCGGCGCGCCAGAAAATCCCCGCCGAAATACCGGCAGGGACCCTGCTCGTAGTGCCACTCCACCGAAGCGATAACGTGATAGTTGTTTTTATCCGGCCAGCGTTCGCTCCGCTTGCCGCAGACCGCCACTGTTTTTTCATCGAACCGTTCCAGAGCTCTCTTCAGCCACTCCCTGTCCAGCAGGGTATCGGCATCCATAAACTGCACAAACGGCGCAGTGGCGGCAAACAGCCCGGCGTTTCTCCCCCGTCCCGGAGTGGGATAGCGGTCATTCAGCTCTATCACCCGCACACCGGCTGCCAAGCCGATGGCAACGCTGTTGTCGTTTGAACCGCCGTCCACGAAGGTGAGGGTGAGCAGATCTTGCGGGTAATCGGCAGCACGGATGGAGGCGATGCAGTCGGCCAGGTATTTTTTTACATTAATGCCGATGATAACGATGTCTATGTTCGGAAAGGTCGGGGTCATGAGGTCAGTGTGCCGGCATCGATCTCCGGCTTTTTCTTGGGAATGAGTTTGGCCGGTATTCCGGCGGCAATATGGTCGTCCGGCACGTCAACCATAAGGACCGTATTGGCGCCTATGTCCACATTATTGCCGACAGTGATTCTTCCCAGCACCTTGGCGCCGGTACCGATGTTAACGTTATTGCCAAGCTGTGGTGCACAGGGGTCATCCACCCGTTTCAGCCCCACCGTAACGCCGTTGCGAATAATGCAGTCATCGCCGAATTTGGCAAAACCACTGACAATAATGTCGCCGAAATGGTCGATGCGGAAATTTTTCCCCACCGGCACTTCGCAGGGGAGCTCAACCCCGGTCAAAATCTGCACGACCTTAAAAAGAAATTTGTAGAGCAGTGAGAATGGCTTACGTACCAGACCGTTCGACAACGTGTAGCGCCACCGGCCGAAACGGTACACGAGCATCACCCAGAAGCCCTGGCGGCCCCAGTCGCCGAAGTGGGTGCGCAGATCCCGTTTGATGTTGCGCATCAGGTGGCGGTCCTCGTTGATGATCCGGTTTTGCAGCGCCTCTCGGGGAAGTCCGTCGGTCGTACTGTCGATCGGCGCATCAAGCGGAGATCGTCGTTCTGCCGGGGGAGCCGGCATCCCGTCACCGGCCAGCTCTTTTCCGTAGCCGTCATTTTTCAGCGTCGCCATGATCAACTCCATCGTCTGAGCGGCATCCTCGCGCTTGGCACGCGCCTGACCGCCCCCTTTCAGTGAATTCCTCAGCCTGATGACACCTTTCCAGAACAGCTCCACCCCGGCGGCCAGCAGCACCTTCGGCAGGCCGTAGTTGGCCCGGTAATAACGAAATTCGCTCTGCACCCGCAGATAGGTCAACTGACGCCCCGCCTTCGTCACTTTACCGGTGGACTCGGAGCTCTGCCCCCCCAGATGGATACATTTGGAGTACGGATAGAAAACCACCGGCCAGCCGGCCCTGGCGGATTTGTTGCAGAATTCGATCTCCTCGTAATACAGGAAGTAGCGCCCCTCATTCAGCAGGCCGACAGCGTCGAACACTTCGCGGCGTACCAGAAAAAATGCCCCGGGAACCCAGCCGACGATCTTTTCAGTGGAGTGATCCCACCAGCTGTAGTCCGGCCCCCCCAGCAGCGGAGAATGTTTGAATTTGTTGGCAATACCGGAAATAACCAGAAACTTGGTCCAGGGGGAAGGGAGCATCCGCGCCGACGGCTGCAGTTTGTCGTCCTCTCCCACCAGCTTGACACCGAGGATGCCCCACTTCGGGTTTTCCTCCATCCCCTTCAGCGTGGTGAACAGGGTATCCGGAAAAAGGTAGGCATCCGAGTTGAGCAGCAGCAGAAAACGCCCGCGAGCCTGACGGATTCCCACGTTGTTGCCGCCGGCAAAACCGAGATTCCTCTCCGTGCAGAGCAGGGTTGCCTGGGGAAATTCCGCAGCCACCATGGCCGCTGAATCATCACGGGAAGCGTTATCGACGACGATAACCTCCATATCCAGGCCGGTGCCGTACGCGTAAACCCTGCTCAGACACTCGCGGGTGACGTCGCGGGTATTGAAGCTGACAACGATTACGGAGAGAAGCAGAGAGGGTGCATGGATTATTTCGCTCATGGGTAGAGTCCCGCCGGCGGTGCCGGTATGTTCTCCAGCCGCGTGCCGATCTTCAGCTTTTCGAATTGCCAGGCGTGCAGCGATTCGCGGAAGCCGGGTTCTTCGTAGCGCGGCATTCCCTCCAGCATGGCCTTGAAATATCCGCAGATGATGCCGAGCCCGCCGATGATGAACGGCTTTTCCGCCATACGGTAAACGCCCATCGGTACGATATACACGGGGTGTGTTCCCATGAAATACTGTCCCCGTCCCCAGCGCATGCGGCCGTGCCAGATTCCCTGATGGGACGAGCCCATCAACCGTTTATGAATGATGGCCAGTTTCGGGGTGCGGACGCTGCGGGTGCGCCACCCGGTGATGCGGGCTTTGTGATAGGCGATGCCGTCCCAGTGTACCTGCCGCACAAAGCCGCCGATCGCTTCAAAACACTCCCGGCGGTAGAAGTTGACCATCCCGGCCACCATCTCGTCGCTGGCCCGTTCCTCCACCAGGCCACCGTCGGCCTCTATGAAAATCTTGCCGCTTGCCGAACCGAGCTGCGGATCCTTCTCAAAATATTCGACCAGGGTGGAGAAGTACTCCGGACCTATCTCGATGTCGCCATCCATTTTGCAGATGTAATCGTACTCTTTGGTTTCGATCTGGTCGTAGCCGAAATAAAACGCCTCAACCACCCCCGGACCGACCGCCCGTACGCCGCGATCCTGACGCTTTATGACCCTGATCCAGGGATGCTCACGGGAGGCCCGCTCGGCAATGGCGTAAGTTTCATCGGTTGAACCGTCATCCACCAGCAGCCACTCAACCGGCTTCAGAGTCTGTGCCGCGAGACAGTCGATGGTTCCCTGGAGATATTTTGCTTCGTCGCGCACCGGGGCGACGATGACGATACGCCTTCCTGCCGTTTCACTCATGATTGTGATCCTGTCAAAATAGATTTGAATAACGTGGCCAGTATTTCTGCGTTTACCTGTTCCGAAAATTCTTCAGCAACCTTCCGCATGCCGCCTTCACTACAGCGGGAACGCAATTCGGATGAATCCAGCAATTTAGCCATCGCCATGGACAAGGCACGGGGATCGGCCGGCGCTACGATCAGGCCGGAAACTTCATGTTCGACCAGTTCCGGTATGGCAGAAACCGTCGTGGAAATCACCGGGACAGCGGCAGCCATGGCCTCCATCAGCGCCACGGGGATGCCGTCCATGTCTCCGTTTGAGTCGATGCGGCAGGGAAGCACGAATTGATTCAGCCTGGCAAGCCAGACCGGGACTGCGTCATTGGCAACCGGCCCGAGAAAGGAGATCAGTCCGCCGACCCCTTCCTGCTCTGCCTGTTTCAGCAGTGCCGCTTTCAGCGGGCCGTCCCCGGCGATCTCGACGAGGAAAACCTTCCCGCTCCTGGCCAGAATTCCGGCGGCGGCAATCAGGGTGTCAAAACCCTTTTTTTCAACCAGTCGGCCGAGGGAACCGATGACCGGCGGCGACTCTGGCACTTCGCCTCTCCTGCGATCAAACCGTCCACCGTCAACCCCGCAGCGCACGATGGCAATTTTAGCCCGGTCAGCCCCCTGCGAAACCAGAAACCGGCGGTTGTATTCCGAAATTGTCATGGCCCATGCTGCCCGGTCAACCTTCTCCTTCAGCAGCCAGCCCCGCTCGAACAGATCGTTGGCGTGGGAGGTAAAACTGAAGGTTATGCCGGCAAGTCGTGCCGCATACATGGCGATATCAGTGGGAACGTGAGCAAAGTGCACATGCAGGTGCCGGCAGCCGTGCGCCTCCAGAATCCGGGCGAGCCGGGCGGCGGCCAGAAATCGGTAGAGCAGGCCGGCGGCGGCACGACTGAAAAACCCCAGCGTCGCCATGTCCCCCAGCAGCATGACTGCCGTGGCGACATAACGGAGCGGATGGCGCAGTTTGCAGGCCACCGCAGCAGCCAGGAAAGAGGCGGTCCCCAGCGGGTAGAGCAGGGTTGTTTCCGCCGCCAGCGCTCGGGCGCACTCCTCCGTTGCCGGAGATGCGGGGGGGTGCACGGAGAACGGCAGCACATCGAACCCCTTTTCCCGCAGGGCAAGAATTTCATGGTAGACGAAAGTGGCGGACAGCGCCGGTATCTCCGGTGCCAGATAGGCGATACGCTCTTTCGTTTTCATGGCGTTCCTCCGGACCCGCTCCGCACCAGACGGGGAGGCTTATGGAAAGGGCGGTCGAGATCAATGGAGATGTCATCGTTCAGTATCAGGCCGCGGCGGTTCTTTCCCTCTCCGTACGCCCCCCAGTGGGCTTCGCACAGGCCGACTCCCCCAGGGCCCCACTCTTTTTCCGCCTCGGCGACCGGCCGGCCGTCCTGAAGCAGCAGGATACCGCCCGGGCCGACCTGAACGTCAATCTTCACCCATTGGCGCAGGGGAAATGGAATGGCGGAAATCCTCTTATAGACACCTTTTCCGAAAACCGGGACATGGAACAGAACCAACCGGTCCTCCCCCTGCTCAAAGCCGAGGTTGACGCCGAACAGATCTTTCCACTCCAATTTGTTGCTGTAGGTGGCAAAGCTAAACCAGCCGCGCTCCGTTGACGGAGGCAGGTCTGCCCAGACGCTGAAGGAGGAACGGTAGCTTCCCCGGTAGCATTCCGGCAGCAACAGGGCCGGGTAGAGACGATGGCTGCCTCCGCCGGGGGGGCTGACGGCGGTTATTTCACCGCTCAGTACAGACCCGCGACCGGAGTCGGTGGGATCGGGGATAATCCTGAGCGTGCCGGTGGGGACTCCTCCCTCTCGCCACCAACTGTACTCCTCCAGGTTGCCGGTCTCGTGGCGCGCCTGCCAGTAGAGGCGCTCCGACCGGGTAGAGGCTGTGGTCTGGGCTTGATCCGGGGCGGAGGGGCGTACGCTCTGCGCGCCAAGATCACGGGTCACATCCTTAAAGGTCAACACCGTCAGAACAGTCACTGCTGCCAGAATCACGAATTTTACTATTTTCATAGGCATGTTTTCCGGTGTGCGTAGTTTTCCGCATTCTTACCAGTTTTTTTGCGGTATGCAATCGCAAAAACAATATACGAAAAATCACATACAGGTTGCCATATTTTTAGTTCGTAGTATAGTGCTGAACCCATGAAGATCGTATATATCGACGACAAACCTGAAATGCGCACACTATTGCACCGTTTCCTCACCGCCTGGGGATACGACGCTGTCGGTGCGGCTGACGGCGAAAACGGCTGGGAGCTGATCCGCACCGAACGTCCGGACATCGTCATTACCGACTGGATGATGCCGGAACTGGACGGGGTCAGCTTGTGCCGCCGCATCCGCTCTTCCGACATGCCGAACTACATTTACATCATACTCCTTACCGCCCGCAACGTGACCGACGACCTGGTAACCGGCCTGGAGGCGGGAGCCGACGATTTTGTCAGCAAACCGTTTAACAAGCAGGAACTCAAAGCGCGCATCAACGCCGCCGCCCGCATCATCTCCCTGGAGCGCGCCCTGGAGGAGAAGAACCGCCAACTCAAGGAAACCTACGACATCATCAAAGAGGATCTTGAGGCGGCGGCCAGAATACAGCGAAGCCTGATTCCCCAGAAGATAGAGCAGTTTGGCGGAATAACTTTTGACTGGCTGTTCTGCCCTTCCCAGTTTGTGGCGGGCGACATTTTCAACATCCTGCGCATCGATGAGCATGCACTCGCGTTTTACCTGCTGGATGTGAGCGGCCACGGCATACCGGCAGCGCTGTTGTCCACCACCCTCAGCCGGGTACTGACACCGTCGCCCAACTTTTCCGGGCCGATCCGCCGCCCGCTGGCAACCCCCCCCTTCTACAGTATTACCGCGCCGCGCGACGTCGCGGCAGAGCTCAACGGGCGGTTCATGAGCGAAGGGGCTCACACCGAATATTTCACCATGGTGTACGGAACAATCGACATCGGTTCCGGAAGCGGCACCCTGACCCAGGCCGGCCACCCCTCTCCAATCCACCAGGCTGCCGATGGCACGGTCCGGCTGATCGGCGACGGGGGCTTCCCGGTCGGCATGATACCGGACGCCGAATATGATGAACACCCCTTCACCATTAAAGCCGGAGAGCGTCTGTTTATCTATTCCGACGGCATCACCGAATGTCGCGGGCCCGATGACACCATGTTCGGCATCGACCGGCTGCTGACAATAATCCGCGACGGCTACCGGTTGCCGCTGCGCGACCTGATGGCCGGCATCGAACGGGAACTGGCCCGGTTCCGTGGCGAAGCCCGGTTTGATGATGATATTTCGCTGCTGGCACTGGAACAAAGGAGGGGAGCATGAAGGCCATGATTCTGGGAGCCGGCAAGGGCACCCGCGTCCGTCCCGTAACCTATACCGTACCAAAACCGATGATCAGTCTGGCTGGTAAACCGGTTCTGGAGTTTATCGTCGAGCACCTAGTTGCACAAGGGTTCAGCCAGATTGTCATAAACACCAGTTACATGGCGGATACGATCGAGGGCTACTTCCGCGATGGTTCCCGTTTCGGAGCAGACATCGCCTATTCCTTCGAAGGGAAGCTGGTGGATGGTGAACTGCAGGGCGAGGCGATCGGTTCTGCCGGTGGAATGAAAAAAGTTCAGGATTTTTCCGGTTTTTTTGATGACACGTTTGCGGTATTATGCGGTGATGCCGTGATCGACGTTGATCTGCGCGCCGCCCTGGAGTTTCATCGAAGCAGGGGAGCGGTGGCAACCATTATCCTCAAGGAGGTGGAACCGGACGAGGTATCGAGTTACGGCATCGTTCAACTGGGAGATGACGGCCGGATAGAGCGCTTCCAGGAAAAACCGACCCCGGAAGAAGCGGTCTCCCGGGTTGCCAATACCGGTATTTACCTGTTCGAGCCGGAAGTATTTTCTTTCATCCCTTCCGGTGTAGAATATGATATCGGCTCCCAGCTCTTTCCGGCCCTGGTGGCGGCCGGCGCGCCGCTGTACGGTATTGCACTCCCGTTTACCTGGCTCGATATCGGTAACGTACGTTCCTGGTGGGATGCCACCCGCTCTGTAGTTTCCGGAGAACTGGCCGGTTTCAAGCTGCCGGGGAGAGAGTTGCGTCCCGGTATATTCTGCGGCCTGAACTGCTCCATAGACTTCGATGCGGTGGAAATCGCGCCTCCGGTTCTGATCGGCGGCAGTGTCAGTGTCGGTGCCGGCGCCCGCATTATCGGCCCTGCCGTCATCGGTCCCGGCTCCGTGATTGAACCGGGCGCGGACATATCCGGCTGCATCATCGACAGCTACACCAGGGTCGGCGGGGTGGCCACGCTGGAGGACAAAATTATTTTTGGCAACCGCTGTATTTCGCCCGACGGCGTTTCAATCAGGATAGCAGACCATGACATCGGCTGGATTCTGGGTGATGCGCGGGAGCAGGGACCGCCCAACCCCGTTAATGAAACGTTGCAGGAACTGGCGAATGAGCTGCGGGATAAAAATGGGCCGCAGGTATTAATTTAACCCGTTACGGGTATCAAGAGGAATCATAGGGAGGAACCAGCATGTCAGTCAAGGTGCAGCATGAAGCAGCAATAACGGTGATAACCGTTGCGGGGCGCTTTGACGCTCTGATGGCAAAAGAGTTTAAAAACTGCATCGCCGATCTGACCGACGGCCATCGGACCTTGATCGCCCTGGATATGGCGGCGGTCAATTTTATCGACAGTTCCGGGTTGGGATCTTTGGTGGGCGCCCTGAAGGGAATTTCCAAGGAGAAGGGTGAAATCAGGATAGCGGGGCTATCACCGGAAGTACGGACGATCTTTGAACTGACACGATTGCACCGGATTTTTGATATCTACGAAAACATTGAAACCGCCTGTGCAAGTTTCGGGTGACCCTGGAGGATATATGGAGCGGGGAGAACGGCCGTGGGGCACTTACACGGTGCTGGATGAAAGCAGCAATTACAAGATCAAGCGCATCGAGGTGCTCCCGGGCCAACGTCTGTCGTTGCAGAAGCACCATCATCGCAGCGAACACTGGATCGTGGTTTCAGGGACAGCCAAGGTAACCTGCGGGGACAAGGTGTTCCAGGTCAACGTCAATGAATCCACCTATATTCCTATCGGCAACCGGCATCGACTGGAAAATCCGGGTAAGATCGCACTGGTGATCATTGAAGTTCAGAATGGCGAATATCTGGGCGAGGATGACATCGTCCGCTTTGACGATGATTATCACCGTTGTGATACCTCCCCGGACGTTTCTCCAGCAGGATAAGGGATATGCGTAATTACTTGATTGAACTTCCTGCAGTCATCGAATCGCTGCGTATTGCGGCCCCCTTCACCGAAGCTGTTTTGAGGGAGCTGCCGGATATGCCGGAGCGCGAACGTCTGCGGCACGATCTCGCCCTGGTCTCCAGTGAAGCTCTGACCAATGCTCTCAACCACGGGAAAAATGCGGGTTCCCCGGTCCGCCTCACCTATGCCCTTGATTCAGACGGAATTATGATCACCGTTACCGACCGGGGCAGCGGCTTTGATCCGGACTCGGTCAGTCAACCGGATTTTGACAAACGCCCGGAAGGGGGATACGGCATCTACATCATGAAAACGATCATGGATGACGTCCGGTATGAAAAGGGCATTGACGGCAACAATCTGATACTTACCAAAAAGTGGGCGGTGAATTGACATGATTCCGGGGTATAGAGCAAGGATATTCACGCTGGTTTTCGCCTGCATCGCGCTGCTCTCAGGGTGCGCAACTGGGCCGCAACCGCTCCCGCCAGGTTTCGTTATCGAACGGGATGTGAAACCGGTCGAATCCGCTTCCTCTGAAATAATGCGGATCTTTGAAGCCGGGCTCAACAAGGAATATCTTCTTGGCCCCGGTGATGTGGTGGAGATACTGGCCCCCTCATTGCCCGAAATTGCAGGCGAGCAGACGGTCAGTCCGGACGGGAGCATGACCCTCTACCCTTCGGGTGAGCTAAAGGTGACCGGGAAAACCCGCACGGAAGTTGAAGCAGTTATCAGGGAATCGCTCCGGCACTATTTCGATACACCGGCTTTTACTCTGCGCATCAAGTCGTTCGAAAACAATCTGGTGCATGTGCTGGGGCGGGTAGCGATACCCGGCACGGTCAAGTTCCGTGGCAAACCGAACCTTCTGGAAGCCCTTTCCCGCGCCGGCGTCTTCTCCAGCGGCGGGCAGACCCGTCCACCATCCAGTTGCGCCATCATCCGGGGGAAAGATCAGCTGCTCTGGGTTTCTCTTGATGAAATGCTGCGGGGCGCCTCTTCCGGGCGCAACCTGGAACTGGCCGGAAACGACATTATTTATATTCCCGAGGCTGACGAGGCCAACGTGTATGTCTTTGGCGAAGTCAACAAACCGGGCGCGTTTGATGTCGGCAGCGTCAAAACGCTCCTGAACGCCATTGCACAGGCCGGCGGACCGACGGAAAATGCGGTTACCGACAGTGTCATGCTGGTTCGCAACAGAGGCATCGATGCCGGTGAGCCGATTAAAATCAGCCTGGACAGCTTTGTAGATAAAACGGACTTCTCCAAAAACGTTGTACTGGCCAAAAACGACATAATTTTCGTTCCCCGCAGAGGGATAGCGGGTCTGAACTATTACCTGCGGATGATAAACCCCTTCACCCAATTATTGATCACCGGCTACACCCTGAGCAGAATATGACGAGAGAGCCATCCGTTAAGCAGCCAAAGCGCATTTTCAGCAAGCCGTTCAACCCGATCGGCGCCATCATTGAATATCTGCATATCGTGGTCGCCATCACGCTGATCGGCACAATTCTGACCGTTCCCTTCGTCATCCTCAAGAAAAAGCCTAAATACGGGACTGAGGGAATCATCATGATTAATCCCTACATGCCCAAGATTCTTTACCGGGTTGAGGATAGTAACTTTATCCATTCCTTTGAAGACTGGATGCGTACCCAGGTTAAGGTAATCACCAGTTATCCGGTGCTGGAATGGGCCATAAAGGATTATGAGGCACAGGGATTCAAGTGGCGGCTTCAGGGTGAATCTTCGCTGTCAGCGGTCAACCGGCTTAACGGCCGTATCAAGGTGGTGCAGATCCGGGACACCCAGCTCATCACCATTTCTACGGAGAGCCTGCGCAGCGACGGCATGGCGGAAATTATCAACAGCGTCATCAAGGGGTATATCAACTCCATCGATTCATATACCCACACTCAGGACAGTTACAAGCTGGACGTACTGGGGAAAGAACGGCAGAAAGTCCAGAAAGAACTGGATGAGGGGTACCGGAAGCTTGAGGAGATCTCCCAGCAATACGGTACTGCCATAACCGAGGAGAAAAATTTATACATCTACTTCGAGTCGCTTATGGACCTGAAGAAAACTTATAACAAGATGGTTGCCGACCGGATCACGGCTGACAGCCGCATGAAGGCTCTGAATGAAAAGAGTGGCGTCCTGAAGGGGATGCCGCTTTCCGGACTGGTGGCCGACCGGGTTGACGCGGGACTCGGCATGTCCAGCCTGATAGTCCAGATCAGCACCCGTATTCAGGAGGCCAAGGAGCAGATGGTAGGACTGACCGAAGATAACCCGCGTCAGATTCTGCTCAAACGCCGCCTGCAGGAATTGGAAGGGCAGGTTGCCCGCCTGCAGGAGTGGACCGCAAAAAATCAGGATTTGGTCGTGCGGGGCAAACTTCTGGATGACAATCAGCTGGCGATTGAAAATTCCAGGGTTGACTACCGGACATCAAAAGACGCTGAAAAGCTGTTGCTGAAAGAGCTGGACCGCGCCCAGCAGGAGATTTTGAAATACAACTCCGCCGTGCTGCACGCCCAGACCAAACGTCAGGAAATCCAGAGGCTGATGGAAAGTCTGACCAGGATAAATGAGCGTACCGACCAGATCCAGATGGAGTTTGCCTCGCCGGGACGTATCACGGTTACCGCCTGGGCCCAGAAACCGGAGCATCCCAATGTGGACCCGCGCGGCAAACTGGTGCCGATCTGCTTCCTCATATCGTTGCTGGCCGGGGTTGGTGTAGCCCTGGGGCGCGAAATGAGCGACAGCCGCATCAAGCGACCAGCCGATGTGGAAAAACTGCTCGGATTCCCGCTGACCGGTTTTCTGCTGCGCCCCGCAGAGGAAAAAATTCCGCTGGACGACCTGTACTCCCTGCATAAACGCCGCCCCCGCTCCTTCATGACGCAACAACTGGCCGAGATCGTCGTAAAGATGGATCGGGAACGCTTGGAGCACGGCTCAAAGGTCTTCGCCTTCACCGGACTTGGTGACGGCTGCGGCGTCACCATGCTGGCCATGAATCTTCTGGCCATGAGTTCAGTGCCGAGAGACCGCAGACTCTACATCGACCTGAACAGCCGCGCCCCATCCGGCAGCAGTGAGCCGTTGAAAAGCATCCTAAGAGCCGCCCGGGAGGCCAATCTTCCCAATGGCTTCATCAATGGCGTCAGTGACGAATTCCCGTTTGTATTTTACCCCAGCGCCAGCGACCCGAACGGAGGGTTTGCGTATTCGTACGAAGACCTGAAGGTGCTTATCGAAGCGCTGAAAGAGTCCTTCGACATGATTGTACTCGATCTCCCTCCGATCCTGCTTTCAGCAGATACCCAGGCTCTTGTCAGCATTGCCGACGTAACGGTCCTGACCGCCCTGGCACGCCATTCCCTCTGGGGAGAACTGATGAGTTCCGTGTCAATGTTGGATGATAGCGGCGTCAAGGTGATTTCGGTAGTGTTGAACCGGGTCGGTTTTGTGCGTGGCGGGTACCTCCGTAAAAAACTTCAAGCCTACTTGACCCTGGGACGGGAAAAGAAACGCCGCCTGTTCGGGAACGGGTAATACCCGGATGGACAAGATCATCCTCCTCTTCATGCTGGCATCCATCGCCCTGCTCATGTACAAGGAGCCGAAGGAGCTATTCCTCTACTTCTTCCTGCCGGTACTAACGATGATGCCAGTTTATTACCAGACCAAGGTTGTATCCGGCATACCGGAAATCAGTTTCTGGAGTGCCGTGCTGCTGCCAATCGCGTTCGTCTGGATTTTCAACAAACATGGCGAAGGGTACCGCTTTTCTCCCCTGGATCTTCTCATCCTCCTGCATCTCGTTCTCGTTTTTTCCGGTGAATGGCACAATACTACCTACAAGGAAGCCCAGAAGGTGTTCTACAACGACCTGACCATTCGTCTGCTCCCCTGTATTATGGCGCGGGCCTGGTTCATGGACTCCGACAGTCGCCTGAAAATGTTCAAGATTATTGTTGTGTGCGGCGCGATAGTAGCTGCATTCCAGATCATCGAATTCCGTTTATGGTTCAACGTGTTTGACGACATCCTGCGGAAAATCTGGCCCCATTCCGTCCCCTGGGGTGGCGGCATGAGACGTGGCGGATTGAAGCGGGCGGCCGGCCCCTTCGGACACCCCATCTGCTCCGGTTATTTCTTTACCATGTTCGTACCACTGGCGATCTGGCTCTGGAAAAACGATTATTTCGAGTTAAAAAAACATGGCCGCTGGCTGTTTCTGCTCTGCGTGATGGGCGGGATCACATCCATCTCCCGTGCTCCCATCGCCGGGATTGTCATGGGATTTATCATCATCTGGTACGGCTGGGCTAAAAACAAAAGTGTGGCGACCATGCTCCTGGTCAGCTTCCTCATCATTACTTCCATCCTGGTGGTACCCAAACTTGTCGCCTACATGAGCGCAAGCCGGGCCACCGCAGAAACAGAGGATCAGCGCAACGCTGCCTACCGAAAGGAACTGCTGGAAAACTACCAGGAGGTCATTGCCGAAAAACCGCTGTTCGGCTGGGGGCGCTTCGGCGTACCGGTGGTCAAGGGGCAGGACTCGGTTGACAATGAATATCTGGTGATTGTTCTGGCATCGGGCTATATGTCGCTCTACGCCTACCTGGCGTGCATACTCTGGGTGCTGGTCAGGCTGACTCTGTTCGCGGTTTTCAGTGATCCCTCCTCACGGGAGGGGCGCCTGGCCTGGTGTCTTCTGGCGGGGCTCATAACCGCCGCATTCACCCAGACTACGGTGTATGCCGGCACTCAGACGGTGCAGTTCTTCTATATGCTCATGGGTTTTTCGGAAGCTCTGGTACAACTGAAACATTTTGAACACGAGGGGCAGCCCGCGCTTGCTCGGACACTTGGAGGAGATGAGTATGGCTATACCTTTTCTCGGACGTTGTAGGGAAGTGGCGGGATGAGCAGGAATAGGCGTTATTCTGAATGATTACGATATGATATGCTTCTCATGGATTCCCGGTTTTCTATTACAGCTGACGGCGAAAGGAGGTGTCGCGAGTATTCCGCTGTTCCTGGGGGCTTCCATTCTGTCGATTTACATCTAATCGGACATACAGCCAGCGTAATGCTCCCACCACCGTCATGCCCAGTCCGGCCAGTTCCAACAGTCTACCCACTGAGATTCCGGCCAGCCGCAGGTTAAACAGAGTGTCCGTATCGTGATAGGAAACCAGCTGCAGCAACGCAAGCAGAAGCAGCAGGCCGACACCCAAAACCGCAGGCATGCACTCTGACCAGACCTCATGCAATCTGACGAGATAGCGCTTCAGTGTCATGAGAGTCGCCACGCAGAGGAACATAAGAAGCAGGAGCTGCCATTCGCGGCGCCCCGCATACCACCCGTCGGTTTGTGCAAATGCACGGACAAAGTTGGTCAGCAGGTTGTCGATCCGGTACAACGTATTACCACCCAGCAACGCCAACATGATGGCGGCCAGAAACCAGACGCCGCCGCTTTCGCCGCTGCGCCGGCTCATTTGGCGGGCGGCGAAGCAGAGCAGCGCGGCACAAGAATAGGCCGCCACGAGCAGGAGTTCGCGCCAACCGGCACGCTGAACGACCAATTCCCACTGGTAATACGCTATGTCCCACGCCTCATTCCAGATCATTCAGGTCACCCGCACGCGACGATACAATATTTTGCAGAGCATATATACAGAAGACGCTGACAAATATCAAATTTTGTGACATTGTGGCAACTCACCGGCCTGATGGACCGGTACTGATACCTTGAAGGATGCAATCATGGATATAACTTTTCTCGTACCCTTTAAAGGGATCGCCGGAGGTCTGCGGGTGGTCACCTGTTACGGCAACGCCCTCATCCGCAGGGGACACCGGGTCACGGTCGTCTACCCGAAACGTGAATTTGCCTTCCGGGAACGGCTGCGCCGCGAGGTCAAACGAGCGTTTCATCACGAGAAGGATCATCTTGATTATTTCTGCGGAAAACTCGTTGAAGTGCCGGAAATAAACGAAGCATATATCCCCGACGGTGACGCCGTGATCGCCACGTCGTTTCAGACCGCCGAGTGGGCCGCCCCCCTTCCCGACCGGTGCGGTGCCAAGTCCTACCTCATTCAGGGTTATGAAAAACTGTGGGCCAAAGAGAGCGAGGACGTGGATGCCACCTTCCGTCTGCCATTTCGTAAAATAGTCATCTCCCGCTGGCTGAGAGATCTGGTGGAGGAAATTTCCGGGGAACGCGGCATCCCGGTCATACCGAATGGACGGGATTTTTTCCTTTCCTGCTTTGACGGCGAAGGGATCAGCAGGAAATTCGACGTGGGGCTTCTCTACTCACCGGTTCCGCTGAAACGCACCGATGTGGCGCTGAAGGCGCTGGCGATCCTGATGAAGCGCCATCCCGGCCTGAAGATCGCCATGTTCGGTTCCCAGGAACCTGATCTGGTACAGTACCCGGATTTCCCCTTTCGCGAGGTGGAGTTCCAGCGGACCCCCACCCAGGAGGAGATCCGCCGCACCTATCTGGACACGAAAGTATGGATGACGGCTTCCAGCACCGAAGGGTTCTGCCTGCCCGCCCTGGAAGCTATCTCCCTTGGCTGCCCGATCGTCTCCGCAGACAACAGGGGCATTTTGGATGTCATCAGCGACGGCGTGGAAGGGTATATCGTCCCGGTGGGCGATCCGGCGGCACTTGCCGACCGGGTCTCACACCTTCTGGCCGACCGGGATCTGCTGAACCGCATGAGTGCCGCCGCCCTGCGCCGGGCCGACGACTTTTCGTGGGAGCGCTCGACCGACATGCTGGAGAAGGTGCTGGAGGGAGCATGACCGCCACCATCCGTATCGCCTATATATCCCTTGCCGACCCGAACGACCGCCGTTCCTGGTCAGGCGGCATCTGGTCCATGGCCCGGGCGTTGGAGCGTCACGCCGGCGAAGTGACCTGCCTGGGGCCGGTGAACCACCAGCGGTTGGAATTACGGAGTGGCAAACTGCTGGCGTCTCTGGCCCACACCACCACCGGCAAACGGTACGCCCCCCACCACTCCCTGTTCTGGGCCCGTCGCCACGCCCGTTTTTTTGAGCAGCAGCTGGCCGGGAAAGAGTTTGACCTCATCTTCGCCCCGGTCGCGTCATCGATCATTCCCTTTCTAAAAACCGACATACCGGTAATTTCCCTCTCCGACGCCACCTTTGCCGCCATGGAAGGGTATTATGAGGACTACAGCGACCTGTTGGCATCGTCCCGCACAGCGGGTCACGAACTGGAACGGCGCACCCTTGAAAAATCAGCGCGCGCCGTGTATCCCTCCCCCTGGGCTGCCGAATCCGCCGTGCGGGATTACGGTATGCCGCGCGAGCGGACAGCGGTGTACCCGCTGGGGGCGAATCTGGAAGAACCGCCCAGTCGTGAAGATGCCTTGACCAAACAACGTGGCGCTGAATGCCGCCTGCTGCTCCTGGGGCGCGACTGGGAGCGCAAGGGGGGGGGCATTGCCCTTGACGCGCTGAAGGAACTGGAACTTCTCGGCATATCCGCCACCCTGACGGTTGTCGGCTGTCGTCCACCGGCAGGTGTAGAGCATCCCCGCATGGCAGTGGTGCCGTTCATCAACAAGAACGAACCGGCGGGGCGTCTCCGCTTTCGTGAACTGCTCCTTTCTTCTGATTTTCTGGTACTTCCGACCCGTGCCGAATGTTACGGCTATGTCTTTGCGGAGGCCTCGGCTTTCGGGCTGTTTTCTTTTGCAACCGACACCGGCGGAGTACCGGGGGTAGTGGCAAACGGTGACAACGGCGCTCTTTTGCCGCTTTCAGCAGGTGGCAGGGAATGGGCGGAGGCAATTGCAGAGCGCTTCTCCGACGACGCACTCTACCTGCAGGGTCGCCTGCACGCGCGCAACGCCTTCGAGGAGCGGCTGAACTGGGATGCCTGGGGAATCAGGACTGCTGAACTGATGCGGCAAGTGCTGGCGGAAAATTTATCAAAGGGAACCTTATGAACTTCTTCGGCTATTATGTCCTGAATCTGGAACCGACGGTCCTGGCTTTTCTCGGTCAACGGCACCCGGCCCCCGACTGGCTGAAACCGGTGGCGGTAATCGAGCATGTTCCCTGGTGGCACGGCCGCCCCTGGACAATGCTGAAACGGAAGGCGCACCAGCTCTCCTACTCGCTGAAAGGGATCGATCATCACCTGATGGTGCACGCCGCAGATGAGGAGCGGATGCGGAAACTGTGCGGCGTGCGCGGCGCGTTTATCAGCCAGAACATCTACGTGGACAGCGACGTTTACCGCCCCATGCCGGCTGAAAAGGAGTACGACGCCATCTACGTGGCGCAGATGAAACAGTTCAAGCGCCACCACCTGGCCGCCAGGGTGGAGAAGCTGTATATTGCCACCGCCTGGGGGGGGGACCTCCCTTCCTTCTGCCGTCAGGTGAGCCATGCCACATTCAACGAAAAACGCCTGGACAAGTCGGAACTTGCGGTTATGTACAACCGTACCCACTGCAGTCTGGCCCTGTCAGCGGTGGAAGGGGCCATGCTGGCCAGTTATGAAAGCCTGCTCTGCGGAACGCCGGTGGTGACCACCGCGTCGCGCGGCGGGCGGGACGAGTTTTTCGACCGGAGCAACAGCATTCTGGTGGAAGCGCATGAAGATGCCGTGTACGCAGCGGTGGAACGCTGGAAGGCGAACACCCCGGACCCGGAGGCCATTCGAGCCGGAACAGTGGCGAGGACGGAAGTGCATCGCCGCCGCTTGTGCGGATATGCGGCGGAGCTGATCAAACGCCACGGCGGGGGGGGGATTGACCCGGAGCGCCTCTACCAGCGCTACTTTGGCCAGCCGGGCGGACTCGGCAGGCGCTTCATCTGGGCCGATACGTTTGACAAGTCGGAGCAGTTGGAGCGGGTGCAGAACGACTGAGGAAATTAAGAGAACAACAGCTTGATCCTAGAAAAAACATTTATAACACGGAGCAACGAAGCAACGGAGTGAACCAAATAAGAATCGTTTTGAAACTGACTTTTTCATGTTCACCGTTTCGGTGAATGCTGTTTTTCAGGTAAGGTACTGATTGCTCTGTTGCTCCGTTGCTCCGTGTTATTCGAACTGCCGTTTTTGATGATAGAGATCGCGTAGGTCGTACCGTTTATACCAGTTCCTTTTCCCGGGCATAATGCAACAGCGCTATACGGCTATTGAGCTGTAGTTTTTCGAAGATATTGTGCAGATGTACCTTTACCGTTCCGTCGCTGATGCTGAGTTTTTCTGCAATTTCACGGTTGCGTAGACCACGGGCCGCCATCCGGACCACTTCAACTTCCCGGCTAGTAAGCTGTGCGGCTGCCGCCACACTTCCAGCCTCCCTCCGCATCATCTTACTGACTATTCGGGTTGCCACCTGCTGTTCCAGCCACTGCTCGCCGCCATGCACCGTTCTGATACACTGTACGAGCAGCCGGGGTGCCGTCTCCTTCAACACGACACCGTGAATGCCAAGCTGGGCAATCTCCAGTAGAACATCTTCTTCCAGATCCGCAGTCAGCAGCACGATCCGGGTTGGCAGCTTCTCCCTGGTGACCGCTCTCGCAACCGCCAGTCCTCCCATTCCCGGCATATGAAGATCAAGAACCGCCACATCAGGGTGATGAGAGCGCACCGCTTCCAGCGCCTGTGAACCATCCGTGCAGGATGCCACCACATCAATATCATCTTCGAGACGGAAGAGATCCTCCAGACCCTTTATAATGAGGTGGTGATCGTCGGCTATAACCAATCGTATCGGCACTTAATTTTCCTCCTTATTCTGCCAGGGGCAGACTGATTTCAAGGTGTGATCCGGCTGCGCCGGAGTGTATGACCAGAGAACCGCCTAAATGTGCTGTCCGTTCCATCAGAGTAAATGGTCCGGCGTTCATCGTGCGCAGCTCCGTAAGATCATAGCTCCCGCAAAAGGTGAAGCCACGGCCGTTATCACGTACGGAGATTCTGACCGCGGCGGCCCTCTCCAGACAAAGTTCAGCACGGGCAGACGATGCCCGGGCGTGATGGGCAACGTTTATCAGAGATTCATGGACAAGGTAGTATATCTCCCGGCAGAGGATGCGGGGAACAGCATGGTCGAGGTTGTCGTCATACACCATTTCCACAGGGAGACCCCAGTGACGCTCCATACGTGCCGCCAGTTCGTCCAGACTGGCGGAAAGCTCGTGCAGCATTTCGGGCCGCCGAGCCAGCACCGGCTTCAGGTGCTGAATGTGGGAGCGCAGAGCCCGTTGCTCGGCAATAATGATGTCCTGGGTTTCACAAAGATGCTGCCGCGCTTTTTGCGTATCCGCATCAATAAGCCGCGACGCCATTTCCAACTGCAGCGCGGCGGCGGTCAATGACTGCAGCAGGCCGTCGTGCAGATCGCGCGCCAGCTTGATCCGTTCTTCCGAGGCGGCCACCTGCAGCATCATTTCCTCTGCCAGCAGACGGTGTGCACTCTTCAGCAGGCAGGCATGAAGATCAAATTTATTGACCGGTTTGGAGACAAAGCTGTCGATGCCGATATTGATCGCTTTGATGAGACAGTCGTTTTCATCCAGTGCGGTCAGGACAACAATCGGCACCTTCCCGTCCAGTGTGCGGATCTCATCGAGCATGCTCAGCCCGTCCAGATGCGGCATCATCACGTCGGTCACAATGATATGGGGGCGATGATCCCGGAAGGAGGCCAAACCTTCCACACCATCCCGAGCGATAATCAGTTTCCCGGTGAAACGGGACAGATACCTGGTGAACAGATTACGGGTCATCTCATCGTCTTCCACGTACAAGACAGTCAACCCCTTCAGATATTCCTGATCCAGAACGCTGAATTCACTTATCTTTTTATTCATGGGTCTTTTTTTCCTCGTATAACGATGGTATCCAGAGTGTAGCATGTTACCGGCATATACCGAAAGGTATAGAAAAATATAAACAGGGATCTATTTACCAATAATCATGCTTACTGTACAGATAGAATAAACAATATGTAGGACCACAAACTAGAGTGACCTTACAGCTAATCAGGCAAAAGGAGCTGACAATGAAATTTCAATGGATAGTAGTTGTGTTGGTACCGGCAATACTAATTGGTTGTGGCGGTGGTGGCGGTGGCGGCACACCCGCAGTGGAATACAAAATGGCAGATGTGGCCGCACCTAAAAATGCCGGGACAGAAGGCGGTTTCATCTACGACACGACAAACCGCCAGACCGTTGCCGTCGATATTAGACTACCCTATCAATTTGGCTCAGTAAGTATCTATGACAGCCGCCCTTTAGTCTCGTTTGACTCTTCGGGAGCTCCGATTTCAACCCCGTCACTCCTCTTGGACCAGGGACAGGCGGCCACGGATATCGGTGGTGGAGTGTATCAATACAAAGATACTATTTCGATCTCCGCGACGGTCACCAGCTTATATATAGTGCCAATGATGGGACTGTATCCGAGCAGCATTACAATACCAATTACTAACGGCGCAGTAACTAAGACGTTCGCCAAAGGAAGTGCGCTATGAAAAATAAACTGCCTGAAAACGCACCCAAATATATCATCATCCTGCTGGTGTCCATAATTTTGACCGGCTTTGGCTATACACTGTCAACACTTCCATTCACCCAAAGCAATCCCTGGCCGACCCTTTTTACCTGGAACAGTTCCATCCCGCTGAGCAGGTACGATTCAAACGGCATACCCGTATTTGCCAAGATAAGCAGTTCCAGGCTGTATAATGACTCAGCCAGCAGCAGTCCGACCAATAACCCCGACTTCCTGAACTACATCACGGCCACGTTGCCGGAGTACGCCAATCAGAGTAACAACACGAGCCTCTTTCCAGTAGGTGTGACTGATGCCGACTACAACTCCAACTACAACGTGTACCTCAGTGCTGCGGCAAAAGTCGAAGTTGCGTTCGTCTACGAAGGGGCCGGGTATCGCAACAGCTTCGGCTACTTTACGTTTGATCCGGACAACCCGCCAACGAGTTTGACTCATCCCAATGTTATTCTGGATAAAATAATTTTCCCCAACGCATCGTTGTATAACTCCGGTGGAACACCTACGGGAAATGTCGGAATGCAAACCGGCGATACGGTAAACCTCGGCGTTATAGACCCGGCACTCTACCCGTGGAACCTCTCCAAGAACTGCACTGTCGCGAACACCTGTAAAGTAGGCATCGGCTTTATGGTGGTAGCCAACGGGTTTATGCTTAATACAGCAGGACCCGTCAACCCCTATCCCGATCCTGAATGGATATTTTATTCACTGAGCGCCCTGAATCCGGAAACAACGTTGGCTAAAAGACGCCATATGGTGCTGCTCAAAGATCCCAAAAGCGGTTTGATCGCTCTTGCCATGGAAGATATGAACCGTGACAAGGGGAGCGACTCCGATATGAACGACATTATCTATCGCCTCAAGGTGACTCCTGAAACAGCCATTACCAACAGCGCAAGCTTCTACAGCAAACCGGTAGGCGACCGTGATGGTGACGGGATTCCCGATGTTCTTGACGAATTCCCGGATGACAACCAGCGGGCTTCGTCAACCTGGTACCCTTCCAAAACCGGCTGGGGGACTCTGGCATTTGAGGATTTGTGGCCCAGCAAAGGTGATTACGATATGAATGACCTCGTAGTAAACTACCGCTGTCACCAGATTCTTAAAGCAGATGGCACTGTGAAGGAGGTCGAGATTTTTTATCAGCTTGCGGCCCTAGGAGCCGGATTGCATAACGGGTTTGCCGTTGAACTTACCGGCATTCCATCTACTGCTACGCTGGATTATGCCAGGATGAAAATTAACGGAGGAACAGCAAGCAGCATAAGCCCGGTGGTCAATCTGAATGGGAGCGCGGCCACCAATAAAAATCTGGTTTTCACGATATTTGACGACGCATACAGCGCATTTGCCGTGAGCACTGGTTTTGTCAACACCGTTAAGGGTTCAGCCGCTAAAGCTCCCGTGACATACCAGCTGAATGTCGCCTTTACAACCACGCAGCCCAAATCAGCGTTTACGTATCCCGCGCCGTACAATCCGTTCCTCTTCAGAAGTACCGCTCTCGTAAATGGCGCCAACCCACCGTTTAAGGGGCAGGAAGTTCATCTTCCCGGATATGCCCCCACCTCTGCAGCGGATACGTCAAGGTTCGGCACATCAGATGACAACAGCAGCGTTGCTGCCAAACGTTACTACGTCAGCAAACTGGGACATCCCTGGGCGATCAACCTCCCCATTGCCTGGAAATGGCCGGCGGAAACGATCGATATGCTGCTCGCGTATCCGGATTTCAAAGCCTGGGCAGAATCAGGCGGTGTGCAGAAACCGACCTGGTATGCAACTCCGAGTGCCAACGCCGCGTACATGTATTAATCTGAGCAGTACTGATTGATCCATCACCTATCCCTTCTCCCTGAGGGAGAAGGTGGCTGAAGGCCGGTTGAGGGGGCAACGATGCTGCATAATCCAGGGTTTCCCCCTCAACCCGACCCTCTCCCTCATGGAGAGGGTGCTTTAAGCGGGAGATTCGCTCCATTCAGGTTTATTACTACCGCAACAGGGTTTAGCCATGTTTCATAACAGTTCAAAATACATCATACTTTCCTGTCTGGTGACACTTGCTGTCATCTGGAGTGCCCTCTATTACCATACGTCATCGGACCAAAAACTGGCGATTGCCGCCAGCAAGGCCAGTTCGGCAAATCTGGCCATGGCATTTGAGGAGCATGTCAAAAAAAACGTCCAGACTATCGACGGGTTGCTGCTGCAGCTGCGGCATGAGTATCAGAGCAATCCCCGGAGTTTTGCCGACCGGATACAATTATTGGCTGAACATAAGAGCGTCGCAGAGCTTCTGATACAGGTAAGCGCCACAGACAAACGGGGCATAATGACCTATAACACCAAAGGGTTGCCTGCTGTCCCCGTTGACCTGAGCGACCGCGAGCATTTCCGCGTACATCTTGACGGACAGGATGACCGGCTGTTTATCAGCAAACCGGTCATCGGCAGGGTTTCGAAAAAATGGAGTGTCCAGTTCTCCCGTAAAATGGTTGACAGCACCGGTTCCTTTGCCGGGATGATGGTCATTTCCATTGATCCGGACTATTTTTCAAATTTTTACACAGGCATTGATCTAGGAACAGGCGGTGCCATCTCGCTGGTCGGGATGGATGGTGTCATCCGTGCCCGCGCTTCAAAAATTAAAACCGAAATAGATCCGAGAGGGCTGGCTCTTCCAAAAGACCGGCCGTCTTTCGATCCGGCCATGCCCGCAACCGGATCGTTCAGAGTCCCGAGTGCTGTGGATGGGGTCATACGCATCGGGGCATATCGGCGCCTTCAGGAGTATCCTCTGGTGGTGAATGTTCTGCAGTCGGAAGACGATATTCTGTCTGCTTCCAACGAACGCAAAAAGGAGACGTACTCTGCCGGTGTTTTTCTCTCTGTTCTCGTCCTGCTCGTTGGCTGGATTCTCTGGAAGAACGATTGCCGGCGGAGGGTACTGCTGCAAACCCTCCTGGAAAGCAAGGATGCACTCCTTACTCAAAATGAGCAGCTGCTGGCGATCGAAGATAAACTGCGCGAGCAGATTTCAGAATTTGAAAATTCACAGGCGCAGTTACAAAAAGCCACGGCGGCGGCAGAGACGGCCAACAGTGCCAAGAGTGAATTCCTTTCAACCATGAGCCACGAACTCCGCACCCCCATGAACAGTGTCATCGGCATGATCTCCATGCTGCTGGAAACTGAACTGAGTGCCGAACAGTATGAGTACGCTGAAATAGCCCATAGAAACGGTGAAAACCTGCTGAAGCTGGTCAACGAAATTCTGGATTTCTCTAAAATCGAGGCACGCAAGCTGGATATGGAGATACTCGCTTTCGATCTTCAGGAAGTGCTGCACGACTCCGTCAAGCTGTTGGCAGTGCGGGCAGCCGATTCCAGTCTGGAGCTTTCCAGCCACATAGATCCTGCAGTTCCGCTTCATCTGAGGGGAGATCCGGGACGGTTACATCAGGTCATCACCAACCTGGTCAGTAATGCGCTCAAGTTCACCGAAAAAGGGGACGTTGCCATCACGGTATCGCTCAAAGCCGAAGATGACGGTAGTGCGGAAATACTTTTTGTGGTACGTGATACCGGCATCGGCATTCCGCAGGCCCGGCGAGAGAACATCTTCGCTCCGTTCACCCAGGCGGATGGTTCCACCACCCGCAAATACGGCGGTACCGGTCTTGGACTTGCCATCTGCAGCCGGCTTGTTGCATTGATGGGCGGGGAAATCGGGGTGGAGAGTGAGGAAGGCAAAGGCTCTGCCTTCTGGTTCACGGCACGGTTTGAAAAGCAGGCGAGTACCCTGTAACATTTAAAAGTTCCCCCGCCCCTTGCGGGAGGGGAAGCTAACAGCAAAGACTGGTAGGACAATACTGCAAAAGTTTAAATGTTACAGCGTACTAGCTTGAAAGGGATCCCCATGAAAAATCTGATTCTCTCTCTGTTCGCGACAATAGTGTCCTTCCCCTTTCGCCTGGCGCGACCGTTTGGCTATTACTGGGGGCGGATTTGGAACGGCGGGCGGGCGGCGGCGCAGATTCGCGGTCTTGATCCCTCAGTGCAGTTTGACGGCAGTGTGACGGTACTGGGGACCGGAAATATCAAGATTGGTGAGAAGGCCCGCATCGGTGACCTGGCGGAGCTTACCACCAATCACGACGGTGTTATCAGGATAGGACGTGAAGTGCGACTCAACCGGGGATCGACGATCTGCGCTTACTCGGAGGTATCGATTGGTGATTTCAGCATGGTGGGTGAATTTGTGTCCATTCGTGATGCCAATCACGGCATTGCGCGAGGTGAACTGGTGCGCAGCCAGCCCCACGATGCAAAACCGATCCGTATCGGCAGTGACGTCTGGGTTGGGCGCGGTGCCTGCATCCTGCCCGGCGTTACCATCGGTGACGGGGCAATCATTGGCGCCAACAGCATCGTGACCAAAGATGTCCCGGCAAATTGTATCGCTGCCGGGATACCAGCAAAGGTCATCAGAGAGAGGTCGCAGTAGAATCAATGCCCCCGCAGTACATATACGCAGAGCCGCCACGCTCCCCAGGTGAACGGCTGCTCCTTCACCGCTTTCAGGGCATATTTACGTGCCGTCTGCAGGTGCCCCGCCTTTAACGCCCACCATGACCATTTGATATAGGCATCACCGATATCCTGACGATCCTTTGCCGGTTGCGGGCGGAGTGATAATTTTTTGTAATCGATACCCCTGCGCTGGCAGGCATCCGTGATCGCTCGCGTGGCGGAATCTGCCTGTTTGTTCCCGTGAAGATACCCGATGCTGGACAGATGCTGCCGATATTTCAGCAATACCTCCGGTATATTGGCCAGCTTTCCGATCTCGGCCAGACGCAGAAAGAGATCAAAATCCTCGGCACAGGGGAACTCCTCCCGATAACCACCCACCTGTTCCACTGCAGCTTTTCGAAGTGCCACCGTCGGTTGGAAGAAAATCGAGTCACCGGACATATTGGTCGAATCGATCTCCTCATGACTGAATTTGTTGCCCATCTCGGTAATCGGCAGGTCTTCGGTATCGATAAGCAGTATCTTTGAGCCCACGGCAACGCAGTCCGGGTTTTCCTCCAGATACCGGAGCTGTTTCTCAAAACGGTCCGGCATACAGATATCATCAGAATCCATCAAAATTATGATATCGGCTTTCGCCAGACGGTTTCCCTCATTCCGAGTCGCGATAATCCCCCTGTTAGGCCAGTGATAGACCCTGCAGCGGCTGTCCGCCGCCTGGTAGCGGTCCAGTATTTCGGATGAACCATCACTGCTGCCGTCGTCGAGCAGCAGCAGTTCGAAATCGGCAAAGGTCTGACCAAGAACGGAATCAATCGCCCGTTCGAGGTATGCAGACGTATTGAAGACCGGAATTACCACACTTGCAGCCGGACGTGAGGGGTCGTTCAATTCGGACATAGGTGCCTCCTACGACAACAGATACGCCAGCCCTTTGCCGATCAGCGCACCGGCCGGCAGCGCCGGCAGAACCATGAGTTCGCGCTTGATATCAAGGATGCCGTTGATTTTTTTGAAATAATAGGTAAGGGGAAGGCTGATGAATGAATTGGTTGCGATCACCCAAAGCGCACCATCAAATCCGTAATAGTTAAAGACGATGGGGAGCACGATATAGAGTGGCACCAGTCTGCTGCCGATGAGCGGAATGAGCAGTTTGGGTGTCCCTCTGGCCATATAGTACTGACCGGTAACGCCGAAGCGGGTCTCAAACAGTGCCAGGGAGAGTATCTCCAGCATCGGCCCGGCAGAGGCGTAGCGGACGTCATAGAGCGAAGTGATCAGGACTCGTCCGGAAAAGAAGAGGAAGCCGGTCAGAAAGAGCAATACCAGATCAATGGGCACGCGCAGTTTGTAATATTTATTGAGCAGCTGTTCCGGTTTATCGCGGATTATCTCGCTTAACAATGGAAACGAAATATTGTCGATCAATTTCGCCGCCACCTGCTGAATAGAGGAGATCATCATGAATGCAATGGAATAGAGGCCAAGGGTTTTGGCATCAACCAGACCGCCGAGCATCAGGCGGTCGCCGCTGGCAACCAGAAAACCGAGTATTGATGAAAAAAATACCCACTTGCCGTAGCCGATGATTTCGCGGAAACAGTCACGGTCCCAGGTCAATTTGTTTTTCGGACCACTGAGCAGTGTATGGCTGAGAATCACCCGCACCAGAGCGGCAACCAGAGCGCCCGCCACCAGCACCCAGATCGTTTTGCTCACCAGCGCCCAGCCAAGCATGAATATGAGCGCCACAATCTGGCTTGCCAGTTCAATCTGGGTAACCCGTCCCAGTTCCATTTTGCGCCGGGCAAGGGCCAGTTTATTCGACTCGAATCCCGAGAACAGCGCGGAAAATGAGAGCGCCAGGATGACGACGGGGAGGATGGCATTTGCGTAGGCACTTCCTGCCGGTAACAGGTGAAAAACTCCCGCCAGATACAGCGCCAGAGCGATCAGCATGGCCAGGAGCCACAGAACGGCGCCGCGTAGAATCTGTACGACCCAGGCGGTATTCAAAAAATCCGGATCCTCTCCGCGCCGGCTCTGGATAATGCTCTGGCCAAGTCCAAAATCCGAGAACAGCGCCAGGCCGAACAAAATGATATTGGCGATTGCCATGACGCCGAACATTTCCGGGATCAGCAGACGGGTCATGATGAGGTTGCTGCCCAGGCGCAGCACCTGGCTCACACTGTAGCCGACCAGGGTCCAGCTGCCGGCATGCAGCACACGATTTTTCAGTGACCGGGTGGGTGGTGGATTTTCTGTTTGAGTGGGGGTGCTGGAGTTGTCGCTGTTTGCCATTAGGTAATCCCGGTGTTCATTGCTTCGGATAAGACTCAAGAGTTATTGTGATGCTATTTCAAAATCAGCCAATGCACCATCGTCGGGGCTAAAGCTATCGAATATCGGCCATGTGAATACTTCACCGCCAGCGGTCTGTCAAGTATGCCGGATCTGGACACAGGATACAAGCGCAGCCCTTTCGGCGCGGCAAATGAGATTGTGCCGACTACCGGCTCCGAAAGAAAAAGTGATTTGTCACTCCGGTCAGGCTGTGAACGTGCCATGAGGGTAATGAATATTCTGCCAGACGTGCCAATGGGGCGGTCGTCCAGACTCTGAATCGCCACAACAGCTTTTTTTGTCCGGATCGCAAAGGTGGCATTGCTCAACCTGATGGTCTTGCCGCCGATAGTACCGGCGGCGATCTGGGATCTGGAGCTGTTGACAGTCTGAACCCCCTTTACCCAGTCCCGCCGCAATTCACCGGTATCGGAGGTAACGTGCGACTGCCCCGCAGGGATAAAATCCTTATCCATGTCATGGATAACGGTCACTTTCCCGGCCGGAACAGCACCGTTTTTCAGCCAGGGGAGTTCAGGTGTGTCCGGCACCCGGATACTGAAACGACTGGTTTCCAGCAATGTTCGTATCGTTTTGGAGGTGGTCGGATCCTGACGGGTGAAGAAAAACGTGGCGCGGTCCGGGGCCAGTTCATAGCTGTATTTCGCCACGGCCACATGACCCTGCCGGTACAGCAGCGCAGCGGCCGGCATCAGCCCCATGATCGCCGGATCGTTGAACGAGGAGTAATTGCTCCCCCCCACCCTGCCGTTCAGCGGCGCCTGGGCGTAGCCGTACAGCATGAGCGCATCCCACCCCTGCAGGCTGGCAATGCTGGCGGTAAAGAGCGGTGCGGTAAAGCGATCCGCAGCCGGGAATGGTTCGATATTCCACTCCGTCACTGACAGCGGTTTATTGGAAACCTGTGCGGCGCCGACCCAGGCGAGAAAGCCGGTATAATAGCGCGGATTGCGCGTCATCTCTTCGGCGGTACCGTAGGCATGGGCATCCATAATCCCGCCGTCGGTCAGGGAAGGCAGACCGGACAGTCCCATCCCCCCCCAACTGTTGGTGGTTGCGATCAGCGACTTCGCCCCCAGCTGCCGCAAATGGTCAATCATGCTCCGATTGAAGCGGTGTTCCACATCGTTAAGGTAGATTTTCGCCTCCCCCGGTTCCCATGTCCGCATGACTTTGTCATGGTTCATGGCGTGGGCCGCCGAGAACTGTTTCGCATCCGCCACAAGAAGCTTGTTGTGCAGGGGGACACCCTTGTTCCCCAGCAGGGCATTGCCGAAATGCTGCGACAGATCGTTTTCGTTGGTGAGCAGCAGCGCTATGACCGCCGGGTCGTCCTTATAGGCGATGCGGGTAAATTCGTTGACGTGGTTCAGATAGGCCGAGTTGAATGCCTGCATCTGGCGCTGAATACTGGCGCTATAATAGTTGAACCCCCTGATTTCGCTATAGTCCTTCCCCTTGGCCAGGTCGGAAAAATTATCGATACGGTCTTTTTTGGTGAACGTCCTGCCGACATGCAGGTCCAGCCAGAGATACACCCCCTGCTCCTTGAGGCTTGCGATCCAGAGGTCCAGCTTGCGCAACGAGGCGGGGGACAATTCAGAGGTGTTGTCATCCGGATTTTTGAAGATATTCGGCCTGACCCATTTTGAATCATGGTGATGAATCCGTACCAGATTGAAGCCGAGCCGCGCAATCCGCGCCGCATGCAGCTTGATATGTTCATCGGTGGTACTGAACAGCGTATGCGCCTGCAGATTGGCTCCCCAGAATCTGGCCGGCGTGCCGTCGGCAAAGACCAGTTCAGCCCCCTTCGCCGTAACAAAACCGCGCTTTCCGGCAGGTCTGTCACGTTTGTTGAGAAACGACAGGTCCACCGGTGACGTTTCGTCCGGCAGCACATCCGCGTGCCATCTGGTGAGGTCGATATCGTCATAATCAAGGCTGGCCGGGCCGGACAGTTTCACCGCATCATCAACGGTGACGGTCATGACCGTCTGCTGCCTGCCCCGTTCAAGAGCGGCAAAGAAGAAGGCGCGAATGGTCTCTTTCTGCTGTTTTTCAAAATAGATCCGGGCAAGGGGGGGGGTAAACTGCACCGTCACGTTGCGTCCGTCGGGCGTCCGCCAGCGCCAGCCGTTGTTGCCGGTCAGCAATTCAGGGGGTACCGGGGGAGTGGCAAAGGTGGGTGAGTTGAGCAACAGCCGGAATTCAATGCCGAATCCGGTCGCATCGGCAATATTCTTCTGCTTGTCCCACTGGTAGGTCCAGGTGAAGCGCTGCGGCTGAGCGCCCACGTTCACCGTGCCGGAAAAATCAATTCCCAGATCAGGGACGCGGCCGGTAAAGGTAGAACGCGGATTCCCCCGTTGATACAGGGGATGAACCTGGGAATCGGTCCATTTCCAGTTTTTGTTCCAGCCGATATAGGAGGAGGTGACCACCGGGAGCGATTTATCAAGCACGGAGAACAGGGAGTTCTTTTCATCGATCCGTACGCCGTCCAGCGCGTAACAATCCGGGCTGAGACAGAGAAGCAGTATGAGGAAGCATGTACAACGAATGGCCATAATCAAACCCAGTAAAAGCCGTTCAACACGGAGAAAAGTTCCCCGCCTTGCGCTTTGAAGTCTCCCCTGTTAAAGGGAGATTTAGAGGGGTTACACACGAAAGTGTAAGTGCCAGAGTACCAGTGCCTTGGAATATTAAATCTACCCCCCCTCAATCCCCCCTTGCCTAAGAGGGGAAGCTTTGAAATCCAAAATTTAGAGGAGTTTGGTGCAAAAGGTACTAGCCGATCGGCATCGGTTGACAGACGCTGGTGCTCTCTGTTACGCGTGCTGCGCAGAAGAGGCAGTAAAAACGGGGGTTTTCTGAAGCGGAGGTGATCTTCTCCTGCTCCCCGTTCTTTTTGAGGGAGCAGATGTGGTTGGCATGATTTTCCGGGTTGGTGCAGATGTGGTTGTGGCTGGTCATATCGCTCTCTCTCTTTACGGGTGGATGGTAAGGATAATTTGCTCAGAACTTTTCAAGCAGATTCTTCAGATAAAGGCCGTAGCCGTTCTTCATCAGGGGCTGGGCAAGTTCAGACAGCCGGGCATCGTCAATCCAGCCGTGGCGCCAGGCGATCTCCTCAGGGCACGCAACTTTCAGCCCCTGCCGTTTTTCCAGAGTCGCAATGAACTGCCCCGCCTCCAGCAGACTTTCATGGGTGCCGGTGTCCAGCCACGCATAGCCGCGCCCCATGATCTCAACCGACAGCTTCCCCTCATCCAGATACAGGCGGTTAAGATCGGTGATTTCCAACTCGCCGCGAGGGGACGGCTTCAGTGCTTTTGCCCGGTCAACAACGGAGTCGTCGTAAAAATACAGCCCTGTGACGGCATAATTGGATTTGGCCTTTACCGGTTTTTCTTCCAGGCTGATCGCCATTCCGGCGGCATCGAATTCAACCACACCATAGCGTTCAGGATCCTGGACATGATAGGCAAAAACGGTGGAACCATCTGTTTTCTTCAACGCACTGGCGAGCAGGGTAGGAAAATCATGGCCGTAAAAAATATTGTCGCCAAGGACCAGGGCTGATGGTGCGCCGTTCAGGAATGATTCGCCAATCAAAAAGGCCTGGGCAAGGCCGTCAGGCGAGGGCTGTACCGCATACTCCAGGTGCAGTCCCCATCTGCTGCCGTCACCAAAGAGCTGTTCAAAGCGGGGGGTATCCTGCGGGGTGGAAATAATCAGAATGTCCCGTATCCCTGCCAGCATCAGCGTGGAAAGGGGATAATAAATCATCGGCTTGTCAAAGACCGGCAGCAGCTGTTTTGAAACAGACAGTGTTGCCGGGTGCAGCCGGGTGCCGGAACCGCCCGCAAGAATAATTCCTTTTCTGTTGTTCATATCACTCTCCTTTTCAATGTATGCAGTGTAATTTCCGGCGGGCAGAAAAACCGTGCCGCAACCGTGGAAAAGCCGGTTCCCCTGCTGGTGTAGCCCTGCATTTTTTTATATGTCCACGGACCCGACAGATAGCGGTAATCACAGCTGGCATTAGCGATAATCGGGAAGCCCCCGGGCAGGCAGATCTGGCCGCCGTGGGTGTGTCCGCACAGGTAAAGGTCAACGCCGCACTGTGCCGCTTCGCACACAATCTCCGGCGAATGAGCCAGCAGAATGGAGCAGGTGTGAGCCGATCCCGTTCCCAGTGCGCGGAGGAGATTATGAGCACCGTAAAAATGGGGATCATCAACGCCGGCAAGAGTCAGGGAGTGGCCGCCCCGCGTGATGAAAACCCGCTCGTTCAGCAGCATCCGCAGCCCCAGACGCTCCAGAACCGGCACTGACTCCAGGAAATCGTGATTACCTAAAATGCCGTAACAACCGTCCCGGGCAGCGGAAAGCTGTGCCACAATCGGCTTCATTGCGGAGAGGCAGGGGAGGTAATCGTCATTGGTTTCAAAACGATAATCTCCCGTAATCACCGCCAGATCATACTCCAGCTCTTTCAGGGCAGACAGTATGCCGGCTCCGCCGTCAATCAGGGCATCGGCATGCAGGTCAGAAAGCTGGACGATCCGGTACCCGTCGAAAGCCTCCGGCAGGGTTGTCAGCCCGATTTCCACCTGTTCCACACGGTAGTCGGCGCAGTTTCTTCTGGCGCGCCCGGTCAGACCGCTCGCCCGTAGCAGCAGATTCAGCGCAATCCGGATAGAGTGAATATTTTCAAAGTGCAGATGGCCGCGGCCGGCACCGAACAGGGTGGCTGAATGCTCCACCTGCAGCCTCATGCGGCGCTCGGCAGACTCGCGCCCCATGCGCTCGAAGAGCGGCAGCAGGTCGCCGGCGGTTGTGTCCGGTATCGTGTGCATGGGAGCTATCCGGTACGGGGGAATGCTGCAGCGGCCTTCAGCAGTACGGCCAGATCGCCGCTGAAGGTTCTGGTTACCTGGTGGAAGTTTTCCCTGGCAAGCCGCTCTTCGGCACTTTCCGGCAGGTCTCCTTCCACCTCCCAGATATGAAACAGGCCGCGCGCCGTATCCAGGCCAAACAGCGACTCGCCGTCACTTGAATCCACTTCCTCCGCACGGCTTGCCCAGGCGCCCACCAGCGCCAGATCTCCCGCCAGGACCGCGAAAAGCCCGGGCCAGCGGCGCAGGAGGAGCGGCCCGAAACTGAATTGCCGCAACGTGAACGGCAGACGGGGTTCTTCACCGGTCAGTTTTTTCAGCCGCCTGTTGCCGAGACGACGCTCCGACTGGCACATCCCCGGCACCACCATGGAGAGCGCCAGCAGCGGCAAACCGAGCGGCAGCAGCACCAGCAGCAGAGCGGCAGCCGGCAGCAGACTCCCCGCGCCGCCGGTCGCTTCTGCCGTTACGGCGGCCATATCCCCCAGTATAAAGGCATCCGGCGCGGCAACGGCAGCACCGCTGTTCAGATTGACCAGAAATTTTCCGCGAGCCGCCATGCCGTTCAGTTCAGTGTGCGGGCCGGTGACGGTACCGGACATGACCAGGCTGTCGCAGATCAGATCCGTATTATTCACCAGGCAGTAGCTGGAGATGACGGCATTGGGACCGATCTGCCCGGAACCGGTTATCCGGCAGTGACTGCCGATCAGAACCGGCGCTACCAGGCGGATGCCGGATGCAATTTCCGTGTGGTCGCCAATCCAGAGCCCGGCGCCGGCCGGAGCGGCTGAGATGCGGTACTCTGGCAAGCGGCCTGCGAGAATGTCCCGCTGAGCCTGAAGAAACCGGTTCAGGTCGGTGATCAGACCCGCCTCGGGGGGCGTTGCCGCAGCGGCAGAGAACAGCCCCTTCAGGCGTACTATCGTCATCAGCTCTTCAACGGTTTCAAAATTGTCGTCCTGCGCCACGCCGCGCAGCGTGGCGGCAGCGGCGGCAAAAACGGCACCACCCGGACCGCCGCACAGTGCCGCACCATCTTCGACAGCAGCCGATTCGGCCAGAAAGCGGGAAAGCTCAGCCGAAACAGCCAGGTTGCCGGGGAGGCAGACCACCCCCCCCCGGATGCCGTGCAGGGCAGCCCGCAGCATGCGCTGAAGCCCCCCCTGATCCCGTACAGAGGAGATCGCCAGCCGGCATCCCCACCGTTCGCCGTTACCGAAATGATGGGCAACCTCTTCAGAACGGTCATCGCACAGCAGCGTCACATCGCGGATTCCGGCGGTGACAAGCTGCTCGACGAGATGTTCAACGATCGGTTTGCCGGCCATGGGGAGCAGGAAATCGGGGCAGAGCGAACGGAGCGGAGCGAGGGATTCGCCCCGCTGGAACGGAAAGATCAGCGCTTTCATGGTTCCCGCCGATCGGCAAGAACCGATTGGTCATCCGTAATCGTGAACAGGCTGTCAAGGCGGGTCAGACGGAGCAGCTGCCGTACCGCCGGGGTCGGCGCGCAAAGCGTGCACGTTTTGCCCTGTTTGTGCACATGGCGCTGGATGCGGTGGAATGCCACCAGACCGCTGCTGTCGGAAAATTCCAGAGCGGCGAGATCCATGATGCAGTCCCTGTTGTCAAGGGCTGGCAACAGCTCGTCAAAGGGAAAGTTTTTTATGGCCAGGGCATCCAGCCTCCCCTGTAATGTAATCACTGCGGTGCCGTTCCGCAGAACGGAGATCCGGTACGGCGCTCCTTCGGCGCTGCGGTCCAGACGGATCCGGCTGACGGCCTGGTTTCTGTCGGCGAACGTGCGCTCCTGAAACAGGTCGGCAATGCGGTTGAAGCGGAAAAACTCCTGAACATGGACATTCAGCGACACCAGCTTGAGTTTGCCGCCGCCCGATTCCTGCTCCTGCCGCCACAAACGCACCAGAAGGCCAAGGCCGGAGGAGTCAACCATGTCAACCTTGCCAAAATCCAGAATCAGGTGACTGCTGTATTTATACGCACTGCCCACAGCGGGAGCCAGTTCCTTCACCGCCAGGGCATCCAGTCTGGCCGGCAGCCTGATGGTGTAGATATCCTCCTCAGTATGCAAAACTACCAAGCCGCCGGCCTGGGCAGCCAGAAGTTCCGGAGTGTACCGCTGCCGGGCGGCGCGGTAGGCCCGGATGGCGGGCCAGGCGTGGAGGGCAAACTTGACCATGCCGACCGCGTAGCGTTTCCAGAGCCGGCGCGGTTCCATCAGGATGCGATAGATCCATTCCAGTCCGGCTTTCTGGACCCAGTGCGGCGCGCGCGACACTGTGCCGATGATGAACTCGAAGGTGCCGCCGATGCCGATGGAAACCGGCACCTTCAGGCGCGGCGCGTTGCGGGCAAACCAGAGTTCCTGCTTGGGATTGCCGAAGGCGATCAGCAGGACGTCCGGCCGGGCGGCGTTGATTTCATCCACAATAGCTGTATCCTCTGCCTCAAAATTCACGAGGTGTTCCCCCTCGGTGTACACGAAGGGCGAACTGACACCGGCAACGATCAGGCCCGGATTGCGCTGCACAAGGAGGTCGGCGGCACGCTGCCCCACATCGCCGCGCCCCCCCAGAAAATAGAGGGAAGCACCGCGTCCGGCAGCAGCGGCGGCCAGGGCCGGCACCATATCGGCACCGGTTACCCGCTCCTTGAGCGGAGCGCCCAGCAGGCGGGACATCCAGACCACCGGCATGCCGTCGGCGGTCACCATGTCGGCCCGGCGCAGAATGTCCAGCAGTTCGGGGTGGTTAATCCCCCCCTGCTCCCAGGAAAGGGTGTTGACGATGAAATCCACATTGACCGTCGCCACCTGGCGCGGCACCCCATCCGTTTTGTACCCTCCGACCAGCGTAAATATTCCCTCGATCGCCTCGGTAAGGGTCAGGTTGTCAACGGGAATGCCGAGAATAACAACGGTGTCGCGCGGCATCAGTAGGCCCCTTTTCCGAACAGGACCGCCGGAATGGTTTTGAGCAGCAGAACGATATCGAACCAGAACGAGCGGCTTTCGATGTAGCGGGTGTCCAGGCGGACCTGCCCTTTGAAATCGATGTTGCTTCTGCCGCTGACCTGCCAGATGCAGGTGATGCCCGGCAGGGCGTCCAGACGGCGGCGGTCGTCCAGGGTGTATTCGGCCACCTCTCCCGGAATGGCCGGACGCGGCCCCACCAGCGACATGTCCCCTTTGAACACGTTCCAGAACTGGGGCAGTTCATCCAGGGAGGTTCTGCGGATAAACGCGCCTACTCTGGTGATGCGGGGGTCTTTTTTCATCTTGAAGATCACCCCGGCAGCCGATTCGTTCTGCTCCTTCAGTTTTTCCAGCAGCTTTTCGGCGTTGACCACCATGGAGCGGAACTTGTACATCCTGAACAGCTTGCCCCAGCGGCCGACCCGGTTCTGGGCGAAAAAAACCGGGCCGGGCGATTCCAGATAAATGAGCAGCGCCAGGGCGGCAAAGAGAGGCGCCAGCATGATCAGCAGCAGGCCGGACAGGAGTATGTCCATACCGCGCTTGGTCAATTCCGCCATCCCGACCACCGTCCGCCAGGCGAGACGCTTGTGCAGGAAGTAGAGGCGCGAGCGGAGTCCGCCGTCGGCATAGGTGGTATACAGGTTATCAAGCAGCTGCTGGTCTTTCATGACAGGCATCCTGTTCGGCGGCGATTATTCATAACAGACTTCGATGCAGTCAAGATAGGCTTCCAGCAGAGCCACCTGGGCACGCACACCCTGCAGATCTGCGGCTATCGCGGCACTCTCCATGGAGGCTCCGATCCCGGTAATCTCCGGGAAACCATAGCAGCCGCCGGAACCCTTCATGCCGTGGGCAATGCTGCGGATCTCTCCGCACGCCGCCCCGTTGGCCAGCTCCCGGATCTGCAGGCACTCCGCCCGTTTTCCCTCAAGATACTCCGGAATGATATCGCTCAGATCGACATCGCAGACAACCAGATTGCGCGCGTTGTTGCCGACTGTTCTCTGTTCATGCGTGGTGACACTGTCCATAATGGCTCCCTGATCCACTAACTCTGCCCCGTGACGACGGCATATCCGCTGACCACTTCCAGCAGCCTGTCCTTGTGTATCGGTTTCGTCAGATGATCGCTGCAGCCGGCGGCCAGGCTTTTCTGGCGATCCTCTTTAAGAGCGTTGGCCGTCAGGGCGATGATCGGCGCCGGGTCGCGCCCGGTTGCCGATTCCCAGTCCCGCATCAGGCGGACCGCCGTATAGCCGTCCATGACCGGCATCTCCATGTCCAGCAGGACCAGATCATACCTCCCCTGCTTGACCTTGGCAACGGCCTCCTCACCGTTTACGGCGATATCCACCCGGTGATCAGTGTGACGGAAGTAGGCGCTCAGCACCGTGCGGTTATCCTTGTTATCGTCAACCAGTAAAATGGAGAGCGGCCTGAAGACCCTTCCCTCGTTTTTTTCTTCAGGGTGGTGCTCTGGCGGCGTTTCCGACGGAGCAGCAAAACGGCAGGTGAAAAAGAAACAGCTCCCCTCGCCCGGCGTACTTTCCACACCAAGCTCCCCCCCCATCATCTCCACGAGCCGTTTCGATATTGAAAGCCCCAGGCCGGAACCGCCGTACCTGCGGGTGGTGGAGGTGTCAGACTGGCTGAAACTCTCAAAGATCTTCTGCCGCTTGTCCGGCTGAATCCCGATACCGGTATCGGTAATGGAGAATTTCACCAGTATGTTGGTGCCGTCTACCGTAACCGGCTCAACGTTCAGAGTGACACTCCCCTGCTCGGTGAACTTGATCGCGTTACCCACCAGATTGAGCAGAACCTGCTGCAGCCTGAAAGAATCCCCCACCAGCCAGTCAGGCACACCCGTCGTCAGCGACGAGGTAAGAACCAGCTTCTTCTGCGCTGCCCGCACCGACGCCAGAGCCGTCAACTGTCCGATACAGTCCGGAAGGTTGAACAGGGCGTCATCCAGCTGCATCATGCCGGCTTCTATTTTGGAAAGGTCAAGAATATCGTCGATCAACCCCTGCAGGGTGACGCCGGCCGTCTGGACAACCGCCAGGTATTGCGTCTGTTCACTGTTCAGCGCCGTTTCGGCCAGCAGGTCGGTCATGCCGAGAATGGCATTGAGCGGCGTACGGATTTCATGGCTCATACTGGCCAGAAAATCACTCTTGGTCTTGTTGGCCTGGTCAGCTCTGTCGCGTGCCAGCTTTTCATTTTCGGCGGCTCTGGTAAGCTCTTCCTGGAGTAGCTTCTGCTCACCGATGTTCTCACTGACCCGCACGAAATGGGTAATGGCTCCGGAATCGTCCCGGATCGGTGAGATGGAGATCCGCTCCCACACCAGGCTGCCGTCCTTGTTGCGGTTGTGCACTTCGCCGCGCCA
Source organism: uncultured Geobacteraceae bacterium (assembly GCA_903862245.1). Classification (GTDB taxonomy): domain Bacteria; phylum Desulfobacterota; class Desulfuromonadia; order Geobacterales; family Pseudopelobacteraceae; genus JACRCG01. The sequence continues at coordinate 38,070 of CAIOXL010000059.1, forward strand.
CTCTCCGCCGGACAGAATCGTACGCCACATTTCCTGGTAAAATTCCAGCGGCTGTGCCCCCCCCTTCAGGATGCGGGGATTATGCCCCAGCACTTCCGCCGGGGAGTACCCGGTCAGCTGGCTGAATTTGGGGTTGACGTATTCGATCGCGCCGCTGCTGTCGGTAATGATAATGGGAACCGGGCTGTTATCCACGGCGGTTGAAAGCTTGCGCAGGGAGCGTTCCATTATTTTGTTGAGGGTAATGTCGCGGATCACCCCCACGGAGTGCCATGCGCCGTCAAGCCAGACCGGCGACAGTGACAGGGCGACCGCAATCTCCTGCCCCCCCTTGCGCAGGGCGAAGCGTTCAAGGGTCTTGCCCAGGGCATTGCCGGTGCCGGTGCGCAGAAACTCCGGGTAGGCGGCATTGAAATCGTCGTGATAACGATGCGGGACCAGCAGGTCGTGGAGGTTTTTCCCGAGCACCTCCCCGGGTGAATAGCCGAAAACCTGTTCGGCGGCCGGATTCCAGTAGGTTATGGCGCCCCGTTCATCCATCATTAAAATGGCGTCGAGGGCCGAATCCGTAATACCCCGCAGCAGTTTTTCATTCCCCTCGGAGGTTTCCTTGGCGATGGTCAGTTCAGTAACCCGCTCGGCAATAACCCGCGACATGGTGTTGAAGGCGGCCCCCAGCCGCCCCACATCGTCATCCCCCTCCCGCAGCGGCTGCGGCGCCAGATTGCCGGCGGCCACATCGAGACTGGCCCTGGTCAGCGAGGTCAGGTGCCGCGTCAGCCAGTAGCCGATCAGCAGCAAGATAAGCGAAGAAAGGACGATCTCCACCGCCGCGATGCCCATCCCCTGAGTCAGCAGTTTGCCCCGCGCAGAGATGATTTGAGAAACATTCAGACCGAAATGAAGGGTGCCGAGAGGTTGATTGGACAGCGAAATCGGAACCACAACGTCATAACGCGGCTCCTTTTTTGTCTCGAACAGCGGCAGATCCTTGCTCGGGCTCGGCAGCGCCAGGCCGTCCGGCCAGCCGCTACTGCCGACAACTTTGCCGGAACGGTCGACAATCACGATATAGTCAACCCCGCCGGCGGAGCGGCTTTCATTGATAATCGCCTGCACCGTAACGTAATCCCGCTGGGCCAGGGGAGCGGTCAGAGCAGCTTCCAGCACCGGATAATACTGGGCCGCCTGTGAGCGGGCCTGGTTGCTCATGGCGCCGTGCAGCAGCCGCAGACTGTTGGCGACCATAATCGTCAGCATCAGTATTTCCACACCGATTGCCAGCAGCAGCAGGCGCCCGCGGATGGTATGGCGAAGGGCAATCCTGATCATGGTGCGCCGCCGCTGCGGAGAAATGTCCCGGTTATTTCCATTGGTGTATCACCTTGTGTTCTGTATCCGCCACACTCTGTTGCCAACGTCATGAGGCTTGTAACTCCCCCCACCCCCCTCTTATCTTAAGAGGGGGAGCTTTGGGTGAATCAATTTTAGCGGCAAACCGGAATCAATAGGGCCAAAGCCTCTTCAACACCGGCCATCATCGGGAAGATCCGGTCCATCCTGGTAAGCCGGAAGAGGGTCGTTACCTGTGATCCGGCACCGAAAATCGCGACATTCCCGCTTTCGCCGACCGCCTTGAGCAGGGAAATGATACCACCCAGACCACTGCTGTCAACAAACTCCACCTCGCCCAGGTCAAGAGCGATGAGCCGGTGGCCGGCCTCGACCCTTCCGGCCATGTATTGCTTGAATTCCTGGGTTACCGGCGCGTCCAGACGCCTTTCCAGCGGCCTGACGACCAGAACCCCCCGTTCCTGACGTTCTTCGAATTGCATGTATGTTCTCCTTGCCGTCGCTGACGTGGAATCAGGTCAGGTTCCAGATCTCCCGGGCATACTCGCGGATGGTGCGATCGCTTGAAAATTTGCCGATCCGGGCCACGTTGAGAATCGCTTTCCTTCCCCACAGCTCCGGCTGGGCAAAATCAGCGGTGGCCGCTGCCTGGGCTTCGGCATAGCTGTCAAGATCGGCCAGATGGAAATAATGGTCCGGGGTATCCAGCAGGGAATGGCCTATCCAGTCAAACAGGCCCGGCTCGCCCGGGCTGAACATGCCGGCAGCAATGGCATCCATGACCCGCCGCACCCGTTCGCTCCGTTCGTAATAATCCCTCGGCCGGTATCCCTGGCGGCGCAAGCGGAGCACGTCCGCCGTCAACAGGCCGAAAATGTAAATATTTTCCTCCCCGACTTCCTCCATGATCTCGATGGTGGCCCCGTCCATGGTACCGATCGTCAGGGCTCCGTTCATGGAAAGCTTCATGTTGCCGGTGCCGGAAGCTTCCATGCCGGCCGTAGAAATCTGCTCGGACAGGTCGGCGGCCGGAATGATTTTTTCCGCCAGCGACACGCGGTAATCGGGGAGAAAGGCGATCTTGATCTGATCCCGCACACGCGGGTCATTGTTGATCCGCTCGGCAGCAGCGCAGATCAGCCTGATGACCTGCTTGGCCGTCCAATAGCCGGGGGCCGCCTTGCCGGCAAAAAGAAACACCCGTGGCGACGGCAGCTCCACGCCATCCTCAACGATAGAAAGATAGAGGGAAATGATGTGCAGTACGTTCAGCAGCTGGCGTTTGTATTCATGCATCCGCTTGACCTGGACATCGAAGAGCGCGTCCGGATCGATCCGCACGCGGTTGCTGGACCAGACCGTTTCTGCCAGCAGGCGCTTGTTGCCCACCTTCACCTCTCGGAACGCCTGCCGGAACGCGCTGTCATGAACGCACGGTTCCAGCCCGCGCAGTTCGTCAAGGTTGGTGATCCACCGGTCACCGATCGTGGCGCTGATCAGTCCCGCCAGCCCCGGATTTGCTTTGAGCAGCCAGCGGCGCGGCGTGACGCCGTTGGTTTTGTTGTTGAATTTTTCCGGCCAGAGTTCATAAAAATCCGGCACCAGATCGGACGTGACCAGATCGGAGTGCAGTTTGGCGACGCCATTGACCGAATGGCTCCCGACGATGGCGAGATGGGCCATGCGCACCTGTTTCGGGTCGCATTCTTCAATAACCGACATGCGCGCCAAACGCGCCAGGTCACCCGGCCAGCGCTGTGCCGCCAGCTCGAGAAAGCGCCGGTTGATCTCGTAGATGATCTGGAGATGGCGCGGCAGCACCCGCTCAAACAGCGGCACCGACCATTTTTCCAGGGCCTCCGGCATCAGCGTGTGGTTGGTATAGCCGAGGGTCGCCTGCACCAGTGCCCAGGCATTGTCCCACTCCAGATGCTCCTCATCGACAAACAGGCGCATCAGTTCGGCAACGGTGATCGCCGGATGGGTGTCGTTAAGCTGGATGGCAACCCGCTCCGGAAAACGTTCCAGTTCGGTATCGCCGTGCGCCGTGCGGTAACGGCGCAGTATGTCGCGCAGCGAGCAGGCGACCAGAAAATACTCCTGAATCAGCCGCAGCTCCTTACCGCTCAGCAGCGTGTCCGCCGGATAGAGAATTTTCGAGATCGTTTCAGAGGAGATCTTCTGCTGGACAGCGTGGAGATAATCGCCTTCGTTGAAGATCTGCATATCGAAATCCTGCGACGAACGTGCGGAGTAGAGCCGCAGATAATTAATGCACTCACCGCCGTAACCCGGCACCGGAAGATCGGAAGGGACCCCGATCAGCACCTGCCAGTCAAGCCACATGGGGTTGTACTCGCCGTTACCGTCAACGGCATGTTCGATCCGCCCGTAGATTGGAATTATGCACGCTTCTTCGGCGCGCTCGATCAGCCATGGCGACCCTTGTGAAAGCCAATGATCCGGTTTCTCCACCTGCCGGCCATTGCGCACGTCCTGACGAAACAGGCCGAATTCGTAGAGCAGGCCGTAGCCGTAACCGGCATAGCCCAGGCTGGCCAGCGAGTCGAGAAAGCAGGCGGCCAATCTTCCCAGACCGCCGTTACCGAGAGCGGCATCAGGCTCGACCGAGCGGACCTCTTCCAGATCAGCCCCCAGACTGGCCAGGGCTTCACGGCAGGTATCCAGAAGTCCCAGATTATACAGGCTGTTTCCCAGGGCACGCCCCATCAGGAACTCCATGGAGAGGTAATACAAACGCTTTGTCCCGGCACGGCTATGGCGCTGTTCCGTCTGGATCATGCCGTCAATCAGGCGCTCCCGGATCGCCAGTGACGTGGCATCAAAGAGCTCCCTGCAGCTGAGGTCCTCCCCGCTGCTGCCAAGCGAATACCGCGCATAGTGGCGCATGGTTTCCGCGAGAGATGCACCTGCCGAGTCTCTTGCAAAAGTTTTGGAAACATTCTCCCCCTCCCTTGACGGGAGGGGACCTTTTTTGGCTTTTGCAAGAGCCTCTGCCGACAGCCTGTTCTCTGCTTTTGGCATCATGAATTCCCCTCCTCCGGCGTGGCGCAGGAAACCGTATCACCGGGGCACTCTGCCGTGAGATGCGTGGAACCGGCGCCCGGGCTGAGCCCGGCGGCATATTCGTCAATCGTTTTCAGCAGAACTTTCTTGTTCACCGGCTTTGTTATGTGATCGGTGCACCCCGCGGCAAGACTTTTCAGCTTATCCTCCCTGAGCGCGTTGGCCGTCAGGGCAATAACCGGCAGCGGCGAACGCCCGGTTTCCTGTTCCCATTCCCGGATCAGGCGGACCGCCGTATAGCCGTCCATGACCGGCATCTCCATGTCCAGCAGGACCAGATCAGCCCCACCCTGTTTTACTTTGGCAACCGCCTCTTCACCGTTTACCGCGCATTCCACCACATGCAGGGTACTGCGGAAATAGGCGCTCAAAACCGTGCGGTTATCCTTGTTGTCGTCAACCAGCAAGATGGTTAACGGCCGAATCTGGTTTTCAGCGACAACAACCGGCTGCGGCGGTTCGGGCTGCCGCCCGGTCGGCAGGGTGAAACGGCAGGTGAAGTGGAAGCAGCTCCCCACCCCCCAGGTGCTTTCCACCCCGATCTCCCCCCCCATCATTGCTGTCAGCCGGTGTGAAATTGAGAGACCAAGCCCGGAACCGCCGTAATTGCGGGTTGTGGATGAATCCGCCTGACTGAATTTTTCAAAAACGGTCTGCAGCTTATCCGCCGGAATACCGATACCGCTGTCGGAAACGGAGAATTTTACCATGATCGAGGAGGACCCGGTCGTAAGCGTCTCCACCTTCAGGCTGATGCCGCCACGCTCGGTAAACTTGATGGCATTACCGATCAGATTGAGCAGAATCTGACGCAACCGGTACGGATCTCCCACCAGCCAGTCAGGGGTGCAATCCGCCAACGACGACGTGAGAGACAACTCCTTCTGGTCTGCCCGTACGGACATCAACTTCACCACCCGGTCGATGCAGTCGTGCAGGCTGAACGGGACCGACTCAATGTGCAGCATCCCCGCCTCTATTTTAGACAGGTCCAGAATATCGTCGATCAGCGACTGCAGCGCCTCGCCGGCGGAATGGAGGACGCTGAGGGATTCTCTCTGCTCTCTGTCCAGCGCTGTTTCAGTCAGCAGATCGGTCATACCGAGAATGGCGCTGAGCGGCGTGCGGATTTCATGGCTCATGGTGGCCAGGAAGTCGGTCTTGGCGCGGTTGGCAAAGTCCGCCTCTTTCGCCCGGCTTGCCAGCTCCTTGTTCATCAGTACTAACTTGAACTCCGCATTCTTCATTGCGGTGACATCAGCAACCAGCACGAAGAAACCACGAACGTGTCCCTCTTCCATGTCCGGAATATAATGTGCCATGGTGTATCCGGAACTGCCGTCGGTTTTGACCAGGATGCGTTCAAACTGCTGACATTCCCCCCGCAGGGCCTTGCGGATATGCGCTTCATTCTGGCTGAACAGCTCCTCCCCCAGCAGCTCACGGATATTGATGCCGATCATCTGCTCCGACGTCCTGCCGAACCACTCAAGATAGGCGCTGTTGGCAAAGGTGCAGTTCAATTCATTATTCCAGTAGCCCAATAAGCCCGGTGTCACGTCGATCAGCTTGCGCATGAACCGGGAATTCTGCTGCAGCTCTTCTTCCAGCAGCTTACGCTCGGTGATGTTGGTATGGGAAACGATAACGCCGGAGTGTTGCCCCTTCAGCCTCATCACGTTCATGGTGAACCAGCGCCGCATGAGCTGATCGTGGCAGGGATATTCCAGGGTGAATTCATTCTGTTCCCCCTGCAGCACCGCCTGTATCCCCTTGAATGCAGCTTCCGCCGATTCATCCCCTTCGGTGTCAACGCCGTTTCTGCATTCGTCCAGATACCTCTTGCCAAGATCGCTGACCAGTGCACCGGAACCGCGATCTTCGTTGGCGATATTTAGCCATGGTTCGTTTACCGCGACAATGACCCCGTTGACATCAAGCACCGCAACTGATGACGGCAGCGAGTTTAATATATCGATGCTGAACTGTTCACTTTCTTTCAAATCACTTGCCAGAAGCTTTGCTATTTTCATCGCATCAGCACGGGTATTGCGCAGGGAACGGATCAGCCGTGTCAACAGCAGTGTGCAGGTAATGCCGCCGGCCAAGAGAATCCAGACTTTGCTGTATTCCCCGGAGAACAGGCCGCCGTCGATTTTTGTAAAGCGCACTGTCCAGGGATGGCTGTGGGCTTCGAAGGAAACCTGATGGGAAAAATACGTCGGGAGCGGGGTCCGCAGGTTGGCGCTGGACACAGATTCATAAATCAGATTTTGGCGTGAAGGCAGCACACCGTCATAGAACTGAAAATGAAGCTGCTTTGCTTTTTCCAGGCTCCCCCCGAGGATTCCCTTCAACAGGTCGTCCATCCGGCAGGGGCTGTACACCCAGCCCTGGATTGCGGCACGGCGCTGTTCGACCGTTTCCACCGGCAGACCTCTGCGGTAGACCGGCGCGTACATCACGGTGCCGGCCTGAGCATCGACGTCGGTTTCCCATGTCAGGGTGACACGACCGGAGAGCGTTATGGAATTTGTATCCCGCGCCAGCTCCATGGCTGCCCGGCGGGTCGGTTCCGATAACATGTCATAGCCGAAGGCCTTCAGATTGCGACCGGAAAACGGTTCCAGATAGATGATGGAGGAATATACGTCCCGTGCCCCCTCCGGCTGTACCGTGTAGCCGGGGAAACCTTCCGCACGGATCTCCTGGATGTGCCGGGGGAGCTCCGCAGGCTGGATAATGCGCGAATAACCGAGGCCCATTAAGCCGGGGAGATCTTTTTTATATTCCAGCTTTTCGGCAAAGGCAGCCCATTCCGCGCGGGTCACATTGTCAGATGCGTAAAAAATCGCCCTGCCGCTCTTCAGCATCCGGGCATGGTCATCAAACCTCTCTGCAACAAGGTCCTGTAGCTCGAGACATTGATGAATAAATTGCCGCTCTGAACTCCTTTGCACGCTTGATTTCACGTACAGGGTGGCGGCGGCGGTAATAATCAGGCCGATAACCAGAACGACAATGGGTGAACTCCATTTACGGAAGTATCGATTATTCATGGCGTGCCGCAGGGAGAAGAGGTGTGTGAGGGGGGAACGGCAGCATCGCCGGGTTCGGGTCAACCTTGGTAGTTCTGACGATTGCGAGCGCCATGGCCTTGCACCTCGAATGATCGATTTGCTAATGAGACATAATGTACTGGTTTTGTCTTATTTCAGTAACACAATAGTCTGGTAAAAACAATAGCCTGTTGCAGAATTTGTGCAGGTCACGGAAGCCTTCTGTACGGGACAGGTGAGAAGGCAGACATTTCTGCCGTTCACCTTCCCCCCCTGTCCGGTGTTGGGCGCTTTGGGCCTGCCATGCAGCGGGAATAAAAGTTTTATACACCTCGCCGTTTCCTATACTAATTTGTAACATTCTGTAATTACTTCTACTATTTTAAATTGTCAGCTGAGCCTCTTGCAAAAGTATATGCAAGGTTTTGAATACTCGTTTTTTTACATATAACATGCCGTAATAATTGAGCTTCATGGCATTTTGTGGTATTGTTTCTTTGCGAAGAGAACCAGTACCAGGAG
>CAIOXL010000060.1 GCA_903862245.1 uncultured Geobacteraceae bacterium
ACGCCAACGCCCGCACCCGCGACGACGCCTGCCGTTCATGACGCAGAGTGCGAATGAAATGGGTGGCAATTTGTTCGATTGTGCGGCATGGCGTTTGCATGAATGAAAACGCCCGTATTTCTCTGATATCAAGGCGCCCAACGTAATATCGACGACATTTGTCGGCGTAAATGTGTTATAGGTTTTGGTTGATAATCTGGCGACATGGGCTAACCTGTTGATTGTTATAGTCCATCTTGTCCGATAAGACCGGTACTGATCATGAACCCCACACCCGAAGCTTCTTCTCACCCGCCGAAGTTGCTGGACCAGCTTCGTGGGCGTATCCGAGTTAAACACTACAGTATTCGCACAGAGCAGGCGTATGTGCACTGGGTCAAACGATACCTCTTTTTCCATGGGATGCGTCATCCGAATTTGATGGGAAAGGTGGAAATCGAGAAATTTCTGACTTCGCTGGCCGTGGAGCGGAATGTCTCTGCATCCACCCAGTCGCAGGCGTTGTCCGCCTTGTTGTTTCTGTATCGGGAGGTGCTGAAGGTCGATTTACCTTGGCTGTCGGAGCTTACGCGGGCTAAGAAACCAGCACGGTTGCCGACGGTGTTGACTCAGCAAGAGGTAAGATCACTGCTCAACTATGTGGATGAGCCCTTGATGGACTTGATCATTCGCCTCTTGTACGGCACGGGGATGCGTTTGATGGAGTGTTTGCGATTGCGCGTGAAGGATGTTGAATTCACCCGCAACGAGATTGTGGTGCGTGAAGGCAAGGGCGGCAAGGATCGGGTGACGATGTTGCCGAATAGTCTTTCGGATCGGCTCAAGTCGCATCTGGCAGTAGTGAAGGCGCAACATGACGCCGACTTGGCTTTGGGTAGAGGCGACGTGTGGTTGCCGGATGCGTTGGCTGTGAAATATCCGAACGCGGCGAAGGCGTGGGCCTGGCAGTACGTGTTCCCCGCAGCAGGTTTTTCCACGGACCCGCGTTCCGGTGCGGTGCGTCGGCATCATGTGGATGAAAAGCGGGTGCAGCGGGCGGTGAAGCTGGCTGCCAGCCGGGCGGTTATCACGAAGTTGGTTAGTCCCCACACCCTGCGCCACAGTTTCGCCACCCATTTGCTGGAAGGGGGCTACGACATCCGCACCGTTCAGGAATTGCTGGGACATGCGGATGTGTCCACGACCATGATTTACACGCATGTACTCAACAAGGGCGGGCGCGGGGTGGTGAGTCCGCTCGATCGCTGAGCTTGGGGTTCGAGGAACAAGCTATAGGCTGATCTGCATCAGCCCGTGACTACGGGGCACCTCGATAAACCCCTGATTTGCCGTTCCAGAGAAGGCTAAAACCTCGACATATCAACGACTTGCCAGTGTTTCCGGTAACTTCTCAATATGGCACGGCAACCATATCGACGAGGTGACGAGACCTATCGCGACTTCACCGGTGGCAAACACCCTCTCAAGAAGCACGCTTCAACCTGTTGCTTCAAAGAAAAATCATCGCGGCAGCGCCGGCTTCCGGCCGGCTGTTTTCAAAGACGCAGGCAAGGATGGCTGCGCTACAGGGACTCGCCAGTGCTTCTTCAACCTGCC
>CAIOXL010000061.1 GCA_903862245.1 uncultured Geobacteraceae bacterium
ATTGTTTCCGTCACCTTGCCGATATCACGCGCCGCCCTCCCCAGCGCCGCTATCTGTTCGGTGACCTTGCCTGCCTGGCTCACCGCCTGAGCGGTGATAGTACAGGCCTTGTCCGAGTTGATGGCAACATCGGAGATAGTTGCGGTCATCTCTTCGGTGGCAGTTGCCACAGTGTTGACATTGGCAGTGGCCTGCTCCATGGCCACCGATACCGACATCATGTTGGCGCTCATCTCCTCGGCAGCCGCCGCAATCCCCTGCGTACGCCGGGAAGACTCTTCAGCGTTGGTGGTTAATTCGCGCGAAACCGATGAAAGCTCGGTTGCCGATGAGGAGAGCGTCTGCACGCCTCCTGAAATATCCGAGAACATCGCCCTCAATTTCTCCACCATATTTTTCATGGCCAGCATCATTTGACCGGTTTCATCATTGCTCTCCACGATCACATCAACGGTCAAATCCCCTTCCGAAACCTGTTTCAGCGTGACAACCGCGCCTCTCAACGGCCTGGTAATAAGAGTGCCGATCACATATGCCAGCACAACAAAAACAATAAGCATCAGGGCTGTAGCACCGAGTATTTTCCAGCGCAATGCATTCACGTCCCGTTGAATATCGTCCAGATAAACTCCGCTTCCGATGACCCACCCCCATGGTTTGTACAATTTAACATACGAAACCTTTGGAGTGAGCTTCCCACCCTTGTCCCAGACATAATCGACAAACCCCTCGCCATTTGCCTTGCAGACATCCAGCATGGCAATAAAGAGAAGTTTACCGTTGGGATCCTTGTATTCCGCCAGTTCTTTCCCGTTCATCTCCGGCTTCAACGGGTGCATGATCATGACCGGCTTCATGTCGTTAATCCAGAAGTAATCATTGGAGCCATAGCGTAAATTTCCAATACTCTTAAAAGCACGTTTTTTAGCGTCTTCCAACGTCATTTCGCCCGCAGCAGCCCGAGCGTCGTATTCAGCCACCAGCTGGGTCGCCGTTTGCACCAGACTCCGGATTGCATAGCGCCTTCCTTGAGTAGCCTGTTCAAGAACTGCCGGAAGTACAAACAACATCACGTTACACACCGTAATGATGAGAAAGGCATAACACAACACCATTATTTTGTTGATTATACTCAGATTATTGAATCTGGTTTTCAATCTGTCCATTACTTCCCCCTTCACATGAATGTATATATTTTCACCCGGCAATAACAGGTATTATTAAAATATTTAAATGTGTTTTTTCCATTCCATCAGAGCCGATGTCAGTTTTAGCGAGAGTGCCGCAAACGCACTATTCGGAGCCATCAACTGTTCTGCTTCCCGTTTGTTGCCACTCAGCGCCAGTTCGGCAATTTTTCCCGCACTTTTGTGGAATTCCGCGTGCATCTCCTTTATCGACCGGTAGCGGGAAGATTGCTTGACCGACGCCGGAATCGACTGGCTGTAGAACCATTTGCCGAAAGCACAGACATTATCGGCGCGGGCATCGTGAACCGAGACATCCATTTTACCGGTATCTATGGCCTGTTTCAGGCGAGTTTTCC
>CAIOXL010000062.1 GCA_903862245.1 uncultured Geobacteraceae bacterium
CAAGAGAATACATGGCCAAAGATTGCTCAAGATTGGACATACTCATAAAAGAAGCTTCCAATGGGAACAATAACATTTATGATGGAATTATGACTGGAGTCTCTGACGGGACAGCGAGTAATGAAATATGGTATTTATTCGGGCAACCCCGTGTCGTCCTTTATTTCGTCAGAATCCTTCTAAAGTCTTTGCGCAAAGGGTAGAGTAAGAGATCTTTGATCGGCACACTCTGTTTTCCAGACGGACCAAGTTTACCGCGACCTTTCGTGGATCCAACACTAATCCAGTTGGCAGCCTTATAGCATGTCCCGGCAAAACGATCATTTTCAACAAAAGTTTCCATTAGCACCGGGGTGATCTGATATTGTTTCTGCCAGTCATTTGGGAGTTGTTTTACTGCCATAGCCAGAATTTTGGAAGCCAGGTTTTTTACCTGAACCCATGGCAGGATAAGGAATCGAGCATTATTTACGATCAGCGGCAGGTGGCGCTTTCGAAGTGAGTGGGTCCAACCGATATACTTATCTCGTGGTGCAGCCTGCCACGCAGCGGCACCGAAACCGAGTAGAGCAATGACCTGCTGGTTGAGAAGGACAAAGTACCTTAATTGTGCACCTGGAAGCGGCGTGTAGCCCAGGTAATGGTATCTTCCGATATATTCGTTCCAGAGAGCGGACTCATTGCGCTCGACCAAGTGTAATGATAACGGACCCAAGTGATGCACAGGGTGGAGGATTGGCTCTTGAGGGTCGGTCGCTTTTGTGGAGCAAAAGGGGCGTAATGCCGGTTTCGTTCTGCGAGGAGCAGGAAGCTCAATCAAGCCATCGGCGTGCATGCGCAACATGGCAACCCGACAGGACATCTCCTTAAGTCCGCCGTCAGCTTTATACCATTGGAGGATACGGCAAACTTCGCGGGAGAGGTCTGCCCGGTGATACTCTGTATTCTCGGCGATAAGTTGTACAATCTGGGCAATTTCCGTGGTGCTGAAATCTCGCCCGCAGTAAACAGTCATGAGGTGTTCTGGCTCCCTGGCGGTGGTTTGGCTAATTGTTGCCGCCGATCCTTACTCATGCTCCACGGCAAAAATGGCGTGAGATCGGCAGGTGCGGTTCCGCCCAACTCGGCGCAAGCGGTTAGGTATGCTTGCAGCCAATGGCGCGGATTGAGTTTCCACAGTTCGATGGTTTGCAGCTGAGAGAACATCATTGCCGCTAATTCTGCACTCCAGATACTGCCGGAGCCATAGTAGTTTTTACGGCCTATATAACCGGATTGCGGATGGCTCGTTCCGCACTGTTGTTGTCCATGGGGACTTCTGGATGTGTCAGGAAAATGATAAGGCCTTGCCAGTGATTCTGCAGGCTGATGAGAACGTTGCGCTGTGCCTCATGCAACTGACCAGGTTGAAGCGCGGGCGCATCTACTTCGTCTGCACCTTTTATTGCCGGTGACCGCCGCACGGTGGTTTCAGAAGAGTTGGCAGCAGACTTGTCCGCCAGCAAAAGCTGTATGCTGCGGTTATTCATCAGTTGCATCTGGTCAGTAAGCAGTTTCTGTGCTTGATCAAATAGCATACTCTGCTGGGCAAGGGGAAGATTTTCATCCCAGTGGGTCAAACGCTGGTGGTTGAGGTGATATGATGTAGCGATTTCATCCACCCAAGCCAGAGCCCACTTCTCCAAGGCGGGGAATTTCAAGGCGAGGTCAAGAAAGTCTCGCCGCACATGTGCCCAGCAATAGGCCAAAATGATGGCGGCATTCAGCCGAGCCAGTTTTTTATATGAGCTGAAGCGGTCACATACAACTATCACCTTCTCCGGCTCAAGTCCTGAAAAATGGGCTAATGGTACTACAGCGCTCCTAGTGGGAGCTATTTGATAGTAAACGACATCGACCGATTTGGTGACCCAGAGGTACCAGCGATGGCCGACCTTGCCGTCAAGTTCAGCATAAACTTCCCAGCGGCTCTCGTCATTATGGAAGCGTGATTCGCTCATCTGGTGTTCATACAAGGCGGCCTGCAACGGAATAAACAATGCGGCAATCTTCTGGAGGCCGCCGATCATACTTCCTGACGACATGGACAGTCCAAGGCCCGACAGTTCTCGAAGAACGCGGTGCAACGGTTGGGCGTAGAGAAATTTCGCTAAGAGGATATGTACCCAGATTGAGATGCCGTAGGGGCTTTTGGGAATTATTCTGGGGGCTGGCGGTGCAACGATAATTTGAGGCTTGTCATTTGCAGGAAGGCAGGAACAACTTTTCATATAAC
>CAIOXL010000063.1 GCA_903862245.1 uncultured Geobacteraceae bacterium
CCTCTTGTGAAGGCCAAATAATCCAACAATCCCCGCTATCTTGTCAATCCAATCTTATAATTTCCAATCCCGAAGAAATACTTTAAAGCGACTATCTACACCGCCCAGAGGAGGTCGGAAAAGTCCTCATGCTCAAGGAGGTTCTGGTTTTCCAGCAGAGTGACAAGAAAACCCCGCTTTTCAACCAGATAACGCTTCAGAACAAATTTTTCACAGCAGCTTGAATCAATTTTGATGTCGCGTGTGCGCAGATGGTCGAGTGCAGTGGCAAAATCCTTTTCCTTCCATGTTCCGTTAATCAGTAAATGCTGTTTCAGATCGTCACACGAAACGACATACGTCGACAGTTCCTTGAGCAGACGATTTCCGACTTCACTGAAAAACACACCGATAACCATATTCAGTTTTCGCATGACCGACTGACGTTCTCTCTCCTTCAGTACACGTTCGATCATTAACGTAACAATGATGACATAAATAGGCAAAAATGCAAGATTTCCCAAAAACCATATGGTCAAATCCTTCACACTGCCAAGCATCACATAGTCCACACTGTAGAGCGCCAGTGAGATAACAAACAGGACCGTAACCATCAGTTTTTTGTTCAATATAAATGTGCGGAGCACTCGTTCTCCCTCCCCTTGTACCATATGTTCAGCGTTCCCGAAGTGCGTCAACAATCTGGAGCCTGCTGGCCCTTACCGCCGGAATGACACCACCGACAAGCCCCATTGCCACGGAAAACAGCACGGATTTTACCGCTATTTCAAATGTCAGCGTAAATGAGAATGCCAGTTCGGAAAACGTTTGCCAGTTCATGGTCGAAATAGTGATCAACTGCATGAATGATGCGCAAAAAAGACCGGTGATGCCGCCGATGAGTCCTAAAAAAAGAGCTTCAAGCAGAAAAGCCGACAGCACACTTGACCTCTGAAAGCCGAGTGCGCGAAGAGTCCCGATTTCGCCAACCCTGTTTGCTACAGCTGCGTACATGGTAATCATGGCGCCGATTATCGCACCAATGGAGAAGATGATCGTCAGAGACAGGCCAAGAATCCGCAGAAATTTAGCCATCACCTCTGACTGGTCGCGATAGTAGCGGGTTTCTCGGCGAACATCTACTGTCAGGCGAGGATCCGCATCAAGCCTTGCTTTGACTGCGGGGAAATCACCGCTGTCGCGCAGACGAAACGTTAACGAAGAATATACGGGACGGCGGAATGCCTGCATCAGTTGCGTTGCATCACCCCATATTTCTGAACTGAAGCCGGTGGCCCCGGCATCAAAGATCCCCACCACTGTCCAGTCACGCATGCCGAAGCGAAGATTTTCCCCTATTCCGCCCCCCTTGAACCTTGACGCGATACTGCTGCCGGCCATTATTTCAGACGATCCGGGGCGCGGCATTCGCCCTTCACGCAGCGTAATCTGCGGTCTCAGCTGCAGTGACGTTGCCTGTATGCCCCGGATAACAACATTGGCCGGTTTATCGCTCCCCCTCTTCGGGAGGCTGATCAGTACAACCAGCTCTCTGGCCAGTAACTGCTCTCCCTGACCGCCGGTTGCAATGTCAGGCAGACTTTCAATTATGGCTGCCTGAAGGCGCTCGACACCGCTTTGGACCTCTGAATTGGCTGACTTTCGAGTAATTATGACATTTTCATCCGAACCGGTTTCAATCAGGGTTTTTTCCAGACCGGCCGATAACATCAGAATTGAGGCAAAGACGAACACAACCAGGGCCATACCGGAAGCGGTTAAAAATGTTGTTAATCTGCGGGCCGAAAGATTGCGGATACTGTAGGAAATCAGAATGGCCATGAATTATGGTACCGGTAGCGTAAGAGTAAATCTGCTGCCGCCACCCGGAGGTGATTCTGCGGTTAGAGTTCCGCCGTGCGCTTCAGCAATGCGATAGCTGATTGCCAGACCAAGGCCTGTTCCGGCGGTTTTGGTAGACCAGAAGGGCTCAAAGAGGTGCCGCATGGTATCAGGTGTCATCCCGGAACCGTTATCTGTAATGCAGATGGCAATACTGACTGGATTGACGTGACATTCAACCCAGATGTTCCCGCCTTCCGGCATGGCATCAACAGAATTTTGCATCAGATTAATAATCACCTGTCGCAGCTGGTCAGGATCAACTGTTACCAGTACAGAATCAGCCACAAGATTATGCAGCGATACATCCGAAAATTCTGGGTCTTGGGCGAGAAGAAGCAGCGTCTCTTCGATATGAGCCTGTAATGATATCTGCCTGAGCTGAGGAGCAGCGGGACGAGCATATAACAAAAATTCTGAAATCAGGGCATCAAGTCGTTCTGCCTCCCGTGTAACAATCGTCAGGAGCTGCGTATCGTGCTTCTGAATACCTTTGGCGCTGGAAAGCATTTGAGCTGAGCCGCACAGCGCCGCAAGCGGATTACGGATTTCATGCGCCATTCGAGCGGAGAGTTCACCCAGCGCCGCAAGTCGGTCAGCCTTCTTTAATGCCGCTTCCATCCGGCGGATAGCGGTCATATCCCTGAGATTGACTATATATCCGGTGAGCAGCCCCATACTGTCAGTAAAGGGGGCAACGTGGCATGCCAGCGTCATGGCGCCATCAGTTGAGTGAAACTCAAACTCCATAGCTCCAGGCTGATGCAACAGTCCGGATAATTGGGGAAAAACCTCTGTGATCGGCTTATCGTACGCATACGACTGTGCCAGGCCGGTGATTGATTCGGCATAGGGGTTGAAAACACGGATTCGGCCCGCCACCGTAGTTGTCAACAGAGCATTTTCACTGTGAGCCACAATGGCAGAGTTCAACTGAGCCAGCTCAGAATAATCAATTGTAGAGCGTTGCAGCGCCTCCTCACTTAAACGGGCGCGCTCAGCCAGTAAACCGGTAATAAATGCGGTCAGGCCAAACGCAATGAAGTTCAGCGATATAGTATAAAACAGCCGTAACGCGCCGGCCTGCTGGGCTACTTCCTGGCTTAAACCGATCGGGGAGAGATAGCCAAAGTACTGGAAATCAATAATTGCGCCGTAGAGGATACCGCACAGTGAGGAGGTGTACAGCGCCTGACGTCGTCCGAGAAGCATACCGGCAGTCATGATGGAGAGCAGGTACAGGAACGAATACGGGCTTGAAATACCGCCGGTGAACAGCAACAGAACAGTTACAAACAGCAAATCCCAAATCACCTGAAGATAGGTGATAAATTGTGTAACTTTCTGTTTTTTCAGGGCCATCAGGGAAGCAATGGAAAACAGGCAGGAAATCGCCATCAACCTGGTAACACCGGATTGGTAGCTCTCTGAATGTATAAACGTATCCTGAAGTTTTAACAGCAGAGTAGAGGCAAGAAAAAGAAAAGAAACAATAATTCTTGCGTAGATAAAGAGCCTGAGCCTCCGTTCAGAACCCATAATCAGCCACCAACAGCGCCCGCCAGTTTGAAAATCGGCAGATACATTGCGACAACCAGCCCGCCGACGGCTGTGCCGAGAAACACCATCAGCAATGGTTCCATCATGGCGGTCATGGCGCTAACAGCATCATCAACCTCATCATCATAAAAATCGGCAATTTTATTCAACATCGTATCCATTGCACCGGTTGCTTCGCCAACAGAGATCATCTGCACCACCATTGGTGGAAACACCCCGCAGGCTGCCAGCGGCTCAGCTATTGTCTTACCTTCTGAAATGGCCTGACGAACGGCATAGATCGCCTCTTCTACAATTTTATTACCGGCGGTTTTGGCTACAATCTCAAGTCCGTCCATAATCGGCACTCCGGAGCTGACCATGGTACCAAGCGTCCTGGTGAATTTAGCAACTGAGATTTTTCGTATCAGCGGCCCGGCTATCGGCGCTCTGAGCGCCATACGGTCAATATTTTTCTGGCCGGACGGAGTGGAGTAATATTTTTTTATGGCCCAGACAGAAAGATAGAAAGCACCTATAATGACGACAATGTATCTGGTCATGAAGTGACTGAGGGCGATGACAAATTTGGTTGGCGCAGGCAGCTCACCGCCAAAGTCAACAAACATCTTGGCAAACGTCGGAATGACAAATACAAGAATGACGCCGACAACCACAAGCGCAATGGACAAAATTGTAATCGGGTAGACCATAGCCCCTTTAATCTGTTTTTTCAGCTTCATGGACTTTTCAATATAGGCTGCCAGTCGCATCAGAATTGTGTCCAGAATACCGCCGATTTCGCCAGCAGCCACAAGATTGACAAACAGCTGATCGAAAGCTCTTGGATGCTTGGCCAAAGCATCAGCAAACGTGGAACCGCTTTCAACACTTTCCTTAACCTTGTACAATATCTCCTGGAACGGCTTGTTTTCCTGCTGGCTTGCCAGTATTTCCAGGCATTGCACAAGCGGCAGTCCGGAGTCGATCATGGTAGAGAACTGCCGGGTGAAAACTACCAGATTTTTTTCGTCAATCCTGCCACCGCCGAATTTCGGGAGTTTGAAACTGAGTCCCTTGGATTCCGCTTTTATTACGATATTACTGAAGCCGTACCTTTTCAGCTGAGCTTCAACCATATCAACGGTTGTCGCTTCGATGACACCTTTTTGCGTGCCGCCGGTTCTCGTACGGGCTTCCCAATTAAATTTCGGCATTACCGGGCTCCTTCATCGATTCAGTGCGTCTGAGGGCGGCGCTGCATACCTGCTGAGGGGGTACTGATCATTTGCTTCAACTCTTCCTGGTCCTGCGAACGCCCAAGCGCCTCTTCAAGCGAGATCATCCGCTTGTGAAAAAGAGAAAACAGGGACTGATTCATGGTCTGCATGCCAAACTTCTCTTGCCCGATTTGCATCTGGGAATAAATCTGATGAACCTTGTCCTCACGAATCAGGTTACGGATAGCGGCATTCGGCACCATAATTTCAAGTGCCAGTGCGCGGCCCTTTACCCCCATTCGTGGTATCAACGCTTGCGATAGAACCCCCTCCAGAACAAAAGAAAGTTGCGCCCTGATTTGGGGCTGTTGGTAGGGAGGGAAAACGTCGACAATGCGGTTGATAGTCTGCGCGCATGAGTTGGTGTGCAACGTCGCAAGACAGAGGTGTCCGGTTTCAGCCAGGGTCAGTGCCGCCTCAATGGTTTCCAGGTCACGCAGCTCACCGATCAGGACAACATCAGGATCCTGTCTCAGAACATATTTCAGCGCGTTTTTAAACCCTTTGGTATCAGATCCTACTTCACGTTGATTGACAATGCAGCCCTTGTGCGGATGGAGATATTCAATCGGATCTTCAATAGTGACAATGTGTTCATTCCGGGAGATATTGATGTAATCAACAATGGAAGCCAGAGTGGTCGATTTCCCGCTGCCGGTGGGACCAGTAACCAGAATGAGGCCGCGCGGGCGGGCTGCCAGCTCCGGCACAATCGGCGGCAGGTTCAGCTCTTCAAACGTCATGATTCTATACGGAATAACCCTGAAAACACCCGCAACAGCTCCACGCTGGATAAATACATTGCCCCTGAAGCGTGAAAGCCCCTTAACTCCAAAGGAAAGATCCAGCTCATTTTCTTCTTCAAATTTATGCTTTTGGGCATCAGTCAGCACACTGTAGCAAAGCTGTTTCGTTTCAACCTGATTCAATGAAGGGAAGTCCATGGGAGCCAGATGGCCATCAACACGCATCTGGGGAGGGGAGTTTGTGGTAATGTGAAGATCAGAACCATTTGATTCTACAAGTATTTTTAACAGCTGATGAAGGTTAGGCATTACAATCCCCCACGTCTAGTCATCAGACACAGTTACTCTTAACACTTCTTCGAAGGAAGTTACCCCCTCCTTAAGTTTTGTCAAGCCGGACTGACGCATTGTTTTAATGCCGATACGGATGGATTCACGTTTAATTTCGGCGGTGTTGGCACCATTTAAAATCAGTTCCTTTATCTCTTCACGCATCGGCATGACTTGATAGAAACCGACTCGCCCCTTGTATCCCGTATTATTGCAGGCAGGACACCCCGTGCCGCGCATGCAGACATATGACGATGCTTCATCAGGCGAGACACCGGCGTCGATAAGAGCCTGTACCGGTATTTCCTCCCGCTGGCTGCACTCAGTGCAGACACGTCGGGCCAAACGCTGGGCGGTTATCAGATTAACTGCCGAAGCTACCAGAAACGGTTCTATTCCCATATTCAGCAGGCGGTTAATTGTTGCGGGAGCGTCATTGGTATGCAGTGTAGACAGCACCATGTGACCGGTTAATGCCGCCTTGATGGCAATTTCAGCTGTTTCAAAATCACGGATCTCGCCGATCATGATTATGTCCGGGTCCTGTCGCAGGAATGAGCGCAACGCCGCCGAAAAGTTGAGTCCGATGTCATCATGCATCTGCACCTGGTTGATACCGGCAAAATTGAATTCCACCGGATCTTCAGCCGTTGATATGTTTTCCGAAACCTTGTTAAGTTCGGATATGGCCGAATAGAGGGAGACTGTCTTGCCGCTGCCGGTCGGACCGGTAACCAGCACCATCCCGAACGGCTTGTGAATCTCATGCATGAAATGCGCAAGAGCCTCCGGTTCATAGCCAAGCTTGGTCAAATCAGTCTGCAGACTCCCCTTGTCAAGCAATCGCAGAACAATCTTTTCACCAAACAGAGTAGGAAGACAGGAAACACGAAAATCCATATCTTTTCCGCCGCCAAGCTTGATTTTAATGCGGCCGTCCTGGGGAAGCCGCCGCTCGGCGATATCGAGTTCCGCCATGATCTTGATGCGTGACGTAATCGCATTTTTCAGTTTTAACGGAGGTTTCATGACCTCGTAAAGCACGCCGTCAATGCGATAGCGGACCCGGAACATTTTTTCATACGGCTCTACGTGAATATCACTGGCCTTTTTCCGTATTGCATCCTGCAAGATAGCATTGACCATCTTGACAACCGGCGCATCCTCGGTCGCCCGTTCAAGGGAACCGAGGTCTACCTGCTCATCATCACCCACGATCTCCATATCTTCAACATCAAGATCGTTCATGACATCCGCCAGCGATGCTGACTGATCATAATACTTGTCAATCGAGACTTTAATGTCGCGCTCGGAAGCGACAACCATTTCAATGTTGTAGCCGGTCATGAACTTTATATCTTCAAGGGCAAACAGATTGGAAGGATCGCTTACCGCGACAATTAACGTCGAACCGGCCCTGTTAAGCGGCAGAAGCTGATACTTTTGGACAACTTCCTGGGGAATGATTTTTAAGATGGTGGGATCTATTTCATAATCGGTGAGGTTAACACTCGGTACACCATACTGTCGGGATAAAAACGAGGTAAGCTGTTCCTCAGTAAGAAGCTTCTGAGCAATCAGAATTGCGCCAAGGCGAAGCTGATTACTGGAAAGCCTCTGTTCTTCCAAAGCGTTCGCCAGCTGCTCCCGGGTAATCAGGTTGTTTTTTACAAGGATTTCACCCAGCCTGTTTAACTGCATGCTTTCTCCGTTTATCTGTCTGAGGAGGCAATACTAGGGAGATTGCAGGGTATTGTCAAGCTGTAGTTATGGGCATTGGAGCCGGTCTAAAGCCCACCGCATAACACCTTCAGGCGGTTTCTGACCAGTCCAGATTGTAAAGGCTCGCTCCCCCTGTGCAACCAGCATCCCCAAACCGTTGACCGCCGGCAAACCCAAAGCGACGGCATCCGCAATGAGCGGCGTCACTGTGCGTGAATACACCATGTCATATACGTTCGCATGAGTCGGCAGCCGGGAAAGGTCCATATCCCCAATCCGCTCACCGTTCATGCCAAGCGACGTGGTATTGAGCAGTAAACGTGTCGAGCTGACCTGCTCGTCACGCACCAGTTTCTGATCCACAACGTCCATGCATACATCGGGGAATCTGGCGGACAGGTCACGCACCACTGCCCGAGCGTTATCAAGCGAGCGGTTGCAGATGAGGATTTTCTGTGCGCCGGAACGGCACAACGCAGCAATTGCACCTCGTGCTGCACCGCCCGCTCCTATGACCATAATCTGCTCTGCACCGGGCGTATAGCCGAGATCAAGCGCAAGCGAATCAAGCAGACCGTCGCCGTCAGTATTGTAGCCGATCAGAGAGTTTTCCTGCAGGTGTACCGTATTAACGGCTCCAGCGGACTTTGCACTTTCGTCAAGACGGTCAAGAAATGGAATAATTGCTGTTTTGTGGGGGATAGTTACATTAAAGCCGCACATTCCAAGTGCCTTCAACCCGCACACTGCCTGTTCAAGTTTATCTGGAGTAACGGCAAAAGGGACATAGACATAATCCAGCTGGCAGGCGGCAAACGCCGCATTCTGCATAACAGGAGAAAGCGAGTGGTCGACCGGATGACCGATTATGCCGACAACACGGGTTCTGCCATGTACCACTCTAATCTCTTCAGCGTCGCAACGCATAGCGCATCCTGATCTGGTCTGCGGAAGCCCGCATCTCGGGTGAAATTAGTTCAGCTTGCTGCAGCATGGTAACGGCGTCCTGATACCTGCCTATTGCCGCAAGATATTCGCCTTCTTCAAGATAGCCATTTGCATAAATCAAGATCGCCTTGCCGGTGTCAAGATCAAGGAAAGACTGTTTTTCCATGATGCCACGGCTGCTGTAATTACCCCACAGTGAAAGGTCAGGAACTCCGGAAGGCTCATTAATGTGCCGGAGTCTGTACACGATACCCCGCTGACTCGGGAGGTAGCTGCTGAATTCAACAGAGTACCGGGTAGAGAAATCGATAAATACCGGCCTGATGCCAAAATTTTCCGTCACCGCAATACGCAGAGCCACCTCGGGACCAAGAGAGGCTGTATCAACCTTTCTCAAGTTACTGTTTTTGAAGAGGTGCGGCATTGAGTCGAGATACCAGTTAAATACCAGATGCGGCGTATGCGGCAGGTCAACATCTTCGCGCATCCGTTCAATACCCTGAAGGTACCAGAGCGGAAATGCCCCGCTGTCTCCCCAGGTGAACATGACGGCATTCCGGGGCAATGACCGTAGAGAATTGGCTGCATAATCAAAGGCAATATAATTGTCGTGCTGATCATTTTCAAAATAGTTGACGGCACACAATGCGGTGGGGAGGGTAAAAAACAGCACAGCGACAACACCGTACACCGGACCTCCAATGCGCTCCGGGAGGCGTGCAGAGTTGATCGCAGAACGAAGCAGACTAAAGAGGCCGGTACCAATAAACACTGCCGTGAGAAGATACAGCGGTGTAAAAAACTCCTCCGTGAGAAAGATCACTTCCATTGGAGTGTTAAAGTAGCCGGCAATAACCAGCAGGAAAACAATTATTGTAGAAAGATATGCCGTAACGACGGTGCGGTTCTTCTTCCAGAGACAGGCAAGTCCGAGCAATACCAGCACAGCACCAAGCCAGGTAAATTCGCGGGGCACATTGAATGCCCTGATTTGGGCCAATAACAGATCCGCGTTGCGCAGGGGGTGTTCTGACGGATACCCCTTCCTGAGAAAGTGCCAAAGAAACTGTTCTACGGACTTAGGATCTCCCCAGTTAAGAAGCGGATTGGAGAGTGCCCGAAGCGGCAGATACAGATGGACCGAAAATCCGAGCAGAGCGAAAGCCGTAGCAAGGATGAGTTCTTTAACACGTTTCAGCATGCGCCAATCGGTAAGCACTATCATCAGAAACCAGGCCGGCAGCAGAAGGACTATGGTCTGATGCACAGCCATCGCCAGACCGGCCAGAAACGTACATACGTACACATATGAAGGGCGTTCCTCACCTTCCCGGTAGTGCTCCTGCCACTGCAGGAGCAGATAGAAAATTATCGCCGAAATAACCGCCAGCAGCGGATAGGGCTTGTCATGATTTGACTGCAGCCACAATCGAGGAGTCACACCAAAAGAGACTGCAGCAGCAAGACCGGCAAAATCAATTGCCAGCCGGTTAAAGCGTGCATCATGGAGCAGGACTTCCTTTTTCAGCAGAGAGGTTGTAAGCACATACACCATCAGGCACGCCAGAGAAGAGGAGACCGCAGTGGCAACATTTATCCGGAACGCAATATTGCCGAACGGTAACCAGGTAAACGGCTTGACATACATTAAAAAGAGCGGATAGCCGGGAGAATGGGCGGAACCGAGTGACGCGGCCGCAGTCAGAAACTCGCCACTGTCAAAAAAAGTTACCGACGGAGCCAGCGTGACCATATAGATGGCAAACGGAATGAGAAAGGAAAGGATAATAAACGGATTGAAAGTTCTATTTCTGAATATGGGAAAACTCATCGGATTTGTTCGGCCCCCTGCAGTTCGTTCAGAGATATCTTGTTTTTCCAGAGATAGTAAAAGCCTGCCAGAATGACCGGAAAAAAACTGGAACCGTGCATAATCAGTGCAATACTGACGGAGGTGGTTTTTGCGACACCGAACACGGAAAGCCCTTTGTAACAGGCATAATGGTAGGTACCGATAAATCCGGGAGAGGCTGGCACCATAACCGCAAAAACCAGCAGAATCAATATAAACACCGATGCCGCAAGAGGAAGACGGATATTGAATGAGTGAAGCGTCATGTCCACGGCCAGAAGACAACAGAGCCAGATTCCGGCAGACGAGATCAAAAGCGCGGCGATATGCGTGCCGCGCTGGGACAACCTGATTCCACCGATAAAAGAGCCAAGGAGCGGGATAGCTTTGCCTGTAATCCGTTGCGGAAATGGCTTCAATACGTATTCCACAGCCGAGAGTGTTCGCATGGTCTGCCGTTTCAGCAGATACAGAAACAGCAGCACACCGCAGTACAAAAGGAACATAACCGCCCCGCCGGTCCTGAGTGCGAGTGCTGCATCCTCCATGCCTGGCGGCAGCTGCAGGGTAAAAAGTGTTATCAACAACAGCAGCAGTACCGAAAACCCGTCAAAAAGGCGATCGATCACCAGCGAGGCAAACACCGCAGGAGTTTCAAGCTGTTCTTTCTGTGCGAGCATATACGCCCGGACAAACTCCCCCAAACGGGCCGGCAGGAGATTATTCGCCATATATCCGATAATTGTCGCTGGATAGAGAGATGAAAGCGGAATGATCTTTTCGGAGATGAGCAGATATCGCCAGCGCACTGCACGCAAATAATAGCTGGCAAACGTAAAGCCGACGGCAAGCGCGACATACAGATAATCAGCCGACCTGAGGGCGGAGCCGAGCTGACGAAAGTCAATTTTGTTCAACAGCAGCGCCATAAAAATCAGGCTGACGGCGATGCCACCCCAGAATTTAATATTTAATTTAGAGAGCACAGGGTTCCAATCTACCGACGTTGTTCCGGTAGGTACTGCTCACCGTTTCCAGTATGGAACGTACATGGGCCACATCCTCACTGATAGCGTTTTTCAGCGCATCAACATCAGCAAACCGGAGTACCGGCCGTAACCGCCGCACAAACTGAACCGTGACCTCCGTATCATAGATGCAGCCGGTGAAATCAAGAAGAAATACTTCAATCGATCGTATTTTCCCCCCAAACGTGGGGTTACATCCAATATTACAGGCCCCTTTGACAACGGCACCGTCAACCTCAACCAGCACGGCATACACGCCATCTGCCGGTATCAGCTCATTCGGTGTGTCAATATTTGCCGTGGGAAACCCGAGACCCTGGCCGACATTCCTGCCATGTACGACAGTACCGGAAATCTGGTAACTGCGCCCGAGAATACGAGAGGCAGCCGGCATATCACCATCAGCAACCGCCGACCTGACCAGACTGCTGCTGAACACGATCCCCTGTTCACCGAGCGGCGGCAGATCTTCAAGAGTGAAGCCATGCAGAGCGCCGAGGCTTTCCAACGTGTTGAAGTTCCCTTCCCTCCCCCTGCCGAACGCATAATCGTGTCCGATGATGATATATTTCATGCCGAGTGAATGGCACAGGATTTTGAGGACAAAATCTTTTGCCGACAGCCGGGAGAATTCTCTGGAAAACGAGACAACAAGGAGATAATCAACCCCTGAGTTTTCAATCAGGGCCGCCTTCTGCTCGAATGTTGTTATCAGCAGAGGCGCCGATTCAGGTGCAAGAATTTTTAGCGGGTGCGGCTCAAAAGTAACAACAACCGAGGGAATACCGAGCTCCATACTTTTCTGCTTCAGATGTCGAAAGATCTCCTCGTGGCCCCGGTGGACACCATCAAAATTTCCAATGGTGACAATGGAAGCATCGAGAATTCTATCGTAGATGTTCGTGCCTGTTACGATCTGCATTACTGCCCCTATCCTATTGTGGCAAGCTCGAGCCGCTTGCCCCATCGTCGTAAAAGTTCGTCATGCAGCGGGCCGCTGAGCCCTGCATCGCTTTCCAGCAGCGCAAATGCGGCCCGGCGGGCCTTTTCCAGCAGAGTGCCGTCCCGGAGAATATTGGCAACACGAAAATCGGGCATACCGGCCTGACGGGTACCAAGAAAATCACCAGGCCCCCGTATTTCCAGATCAGCCTCGGCAATCCTGAAACCGTCACCGGTTGCCTCCATCACACGCAGGCGTTTTTCGCCATCCTCAGACAACGTGCCACTTGTCATCAGGATACAGTATGACTTGTCTTTACCCCGGCCGACTCTCCCCCGCAGCTGGTGGAGCTGTGACAGGCCAAAGCGTTCTGCATGCTCAATCACCATCACCGTGGCATTCGGGACATCAATACCGACCTCAATGACGGTGGTTGAAACCAGAATATCGAACTCCCGGGACATGAAGGAAGCCATAACCGTTTCCTTTTCCACCGGTGTTAATCTGCCATGCAGGAGCCCAACTCGCAAACCGGGAAAAATATCATTCTGTAAATGTTCTGCCATTTGAGCGGCAGCTTTCAGGTCCACCTTCTCGGATTCATCCACAAGCGGATAAATGACGTACACCTGCCGCCCGGACCGAACTTCGCTCCGGATCATATCATAGAGTTGTGCCCTGCGTGACTCAAAAAATATCCTGGTTTCAACCGGTATTCTGCCGGGAGGTAATTCATCAATGACCGACAGATCCAGGTCGCCAAACAGTGTCATGGCGAGTGTGCGAGGAATCGGTGTCGCGGTCATGACAAGAATATCCGGATTGGAACCCTTTTTTTTGAGTATGCCCCGCTGCAGAACCCCAAAACGGTGCTGTTCATCGATAACCCCCAGGCCAAGCTTCGCAAACTCCACTTTTTCCTGAATAACAGCGTGGGTACCGATGACAATCCGGGCAGATCGGGAAGAGCGTCGTGTAGGGAAAGAGTGTCTTCGCCTGTGTAGATCTC
>CAIOXL010000064.1 GCA_903862245.1 uncultured Geobacteraceae bacterium
ATGCCGATGATCGGATCGCCGCCGATGCCGATACAGGTTGAATGACCAAGCCCGGCGTCGGTCAACTGCTTGACCGCTTCATAGGTCAGGGTGCCGCTGCGGGAGATGACTCCGATTTTCCCCGGCATATGGATATGCCCCGGCATGATACCGACTTTGCACGCTCCGGGGGTAATGATGCCGGGACAGTTGGGGCCGATCAGGCGTGTTGTGCTCCCCTGCAGAACAGCTTTGACCGGGACCATGTCACGAATCGGGATTCCTTCGGTGATGCAGACCGCCAGGGGGATGCCGGAGTCGATCGCTTCCATGATGGCGTCGGCCGCTCCGGGCGGCGGGACGAAGATCATGGAAACATTGGCCTCCGTATAGGTGACCGCTTCGGCAACGGTGTTGAACACCGGAATCCCTTCGATATGGATGCCCCCCTTGCCGGGGGTGACGCCGGCCACGATGCTGGTGCCATAGTCGCGGCACTGTTTGGCGTGGAACAGACCGCTCCGCCCGGTGATCCCCTGCACGACAACCCTCGAATTTTTATCCACAAGTATTGACATGGTCTACCGTACCCCCTGTCCGAGCATCTGCACGATTTTGACGGCGCCGTCACCCAGCGACGTGCCGATCTGGATGTTCAGGCCGGACTCAAGGAGCAGCCGCTTTCCCTCCTCCACCTGGCTGCCGTCCATGCGCACCACGATGGGGAGGGTACAGCCGACCGCACTCGCCGCCTCGATGATCCCCTGGGCAATAACGTCGCAGCGCATGATACCGCCGAAAATGTTGACGAAGATGCCCTGTACATCACAGTCCTGCAGGATGATCCGAAACGCTTCAGCCACCTTCTCGCGGGTTGCCCCCCCTCCCACATCCAGAAAGTTGGCCGGTTCGCCGCCGCATTCTTTCAGTACATCCAGGGTTGCCATGGCCAGTCCGGCGCCGTTCACCAGGCAGCCGATGGTGCCGGAGAGTTTGATATAGGCCAGGTCGTACTTGGCAGCATTGATTTCCAGCGGGTCGAGCTGGGAGTAGTCAACCATGTCCGGGTATTCCCGGTGGCGGAAAACGGCATTGTCGTCGAAGGTGATCTTGGCGTCCATGGCCATCAGCCAGCCGGCCTTGGTTACCACCAGCGGATTTATTTCGATCAGGGCGCAGTCCTTCTCCTGGCAGACCTGATACAGATTGAGGATCAGCTCGACGCAGTCCTCGCAGATCGTTCCGGACAGTCCCAGAGCCAGGGCGATCTTGCGTGCCTGATAGGGGCGCAGGCCGGTGAACGGGTCAACCGTGAGAGTCAGGATTTTTTCCGGGCTCCTGGCGGCGACCTCTTCGATGTCCATTCCCCCTTCGGCCGAGGCGATCAGGATGTAGCGGGAGCTTTCCCGGTCGAGGGTGATGGAGAGGTAGAACTCCCGGGCGATCTCAACCGCTTCTTCCACCAAAATGCGGCGCACCTTCAGCCCTTGCGGTCCGGTCTGCCGGGTCACCAGCGAGCGGCCGAACAGTTCTTTTGCGTATTCCTGGGCCTCCTCCGGATGGTGGATCAGTCTGACGCCGCCCGCTTTGCCCCGCCCTCCGGCATAAATCTGGGCCTTGACGACGCAGCGTCCCCCCATCATCTTGGCGGCCCGCTCAACCTGGTCCGAGGTCAACGCCACCCGTCCCCGGGGGATCGGAATGCCGTAGCTGCTGAGAATTTCCTTGGCCTGATACTCATGAATATTCATGGTGCATCCTCCCGTGGACGGTTTTATGGAAGTATAGCAGGGATGATTGATTCAGCAAACAGGTGAAAGGGGATCACCTGGTCTGCAGCCGCTCCCGGTGCAGCAGCTGGGGAAAGAGGTATATCCAGAGAGCGGTGACGGCCAGCGTGCCGATCCCCCCCAGCAGGGCGGCTGGAACCACGCCGAACCAGGCTGCCGTCAATCCGGATTCAAACTCGCCGAATTCGTTGGAGGTGCCGATAAATACGGCATTGACGGCGCTTACCCGGCCGCGCATCTCATCGGGCGTTTCCAGCTGAACGAGCGATGCCCGGATAACGACACTGATCATGTCGGTCCAGCCAAGTACCGCCAGAGCGCAGCATGACAGGATGATTGATGTGGAAAGGGCGAAGACAACCGTTGCCGCGCCAAACCCGGCAACGGCAGCGAACATGATTTTACCCACCCGCCGCTGCAGCGGATTGCGGGCCAGATACAGTGAGGCGGTCAGTGCGCCGACCGCCGGTGCCGCCCTCAGGATGCCGAGCCCCCAGGGACCGACGGTCAGTATGTCCCGGGCGAAGATCGGCAGCAGCGCGGTGGCGCCTCCCAGGAGAACGGCGAACAGATCCAGTGAAATTGCGCCCAGCAGGACCGGCTGACGGCGGATATAGGCGATCCCGGCACATAACGAGGCGAGTGTGGCCGGTTCCCGTGCCGTCACTACCCTCTGCCGCATGCGGAGCCGGGCTATGAACGTCGCTGACAGAAAAAAGAGACAGCCGCCGGCGGCATAGACCACCCCCGACCCTGCCAGGTAGAGAACACCGCCCAGCACCGGCCCGGCGATGACGGCGGCCTGCCGTACGGAGGCGTTCCGGGCGATTGCAGCAGGGAGTGATTCCTGCGGCACCAGTGCCGGAAGCAGGGTCTGGAAGGTAGTGTACTCGAAGGCGCGGGCGATGCCGAGCAGGAAAACGGAGAGCAGGATGCTGTCTCTGTCGACCCGGTGCAGGAGGGTGAGCAGGGCAAGAATAATCAGAGCTGACCCTTCAATGATCTGGGAGAGAGCGACAATGGTGCGCCGGTCGTAGCGGTCGGCGGCGTGGCCGACATACAGCGCCAGCACCAGGGAGGGGACAAACTGCACCAGCCCGACCAGGCCGAGGGCGAGGGGGCTGCCGGTCAGGTCGTACATCTGCCAGCCGATGGCGACGCCCGCCATCTGGTAGGCCAGAGTTGCCGCCGCACGGGCGGCCAGAAAGGTTGTCAGCGATCCGGTAGCGCTATTCATGGGGTATCCGGCTCAGGGTGCGGGGTTGTCGAACCCCTTCATTTTTACGGCATCCGGTGCCCGGAGGTAGACCGGCAGCAGGTGTGACGGTTCGAGCAGGCCGCCGTGACCGGCTGCGTGCAGCGCCAGCAGGGCACCGTTGGCGGCATGGGGCTCCTGGAGGGAAGGGGGCGCGAAGAGGGCCTGATCCCCCAGCCGTTCAGCAATCTGATCGTGGTAGCGCAGAGCGCCGTCGCCGAGGAAGATGATCTGCTCACCGGTCAGTGCGGCCAACCGGTCCAGAAACAGCGCCGGCGGCAGAACGCAATCGACCATGCGGGGCGAGGGGAGTGGGCGCGAGCAGTCATACAGTGCTCCATATACTTCGCTTTTACGGGCATCAAGCAGGGGGCAGATCAGAGTTGTTGCGGTGGTGTAGTTCATGGCCAGCATGGCCAGTGAGGAAAAACCGGCGCATGGTTTTCCCATGGCCAGTGCCAGCCCCTGAACCGTGGCAACGCCGCCGCGAATGCCGGTGAAGGAACCGGGGCCGACGGAGGAGGCAAATAGGTCTATATCGGCAATGGTCAGAGCGGTGGTCGCCAACAGGCGTTCAATCTCCGGAACAAGCCGGGCGGAAAGGGTGCGGTCGGTGTTGATCAGCGATTCGGCGGCAATCTTATGGTCAACGGTCACCGCGATACCGGCCAGGGAAGTTGAGGTGTCAATGGCGAGGATGTTCATGAGTCATGTGCTCCGGCCTGCTCAGATAGGTACAGCTTCAGTCGACCCGCTGGCGGTAGGCGTTCAGCAGGCGTGCATCCTCGGCATAGGTTACCGGGTAGATGAAGGGCACCGGCCGGGGGGCCATGTCGCTGCCGACGTTGCGGAAGGTGAACAGGCAGGAGTTGGAAAGGGATTTATTGCTGTCAGAACGGCTGAACCGCTCGATATCGGTCTGCACGGCGATGGTTGTTTTCCCGGTGTAGACCACCCTGGCGATGAATTTTAGCTGATCCCCCAGCAGCACCGGCTGGTTGAAATTGATGCGGTTCACCTGGCACGGCACCGCTCTGTCAGGCGCCACCATCTCCGCTGCCAGCGCAGCAAGCTCATAGGCTTTTCTGATCAGATAACCGCCGAAAATTGTGGTCGGGACATTTTCCTGTTCAGGATAGGCGCGGCAGGTTGATTCAAGCACCAGCTCTCCGGCGCGCACGCCGTCAAAACCGGGCTGTTCCTGGTCCCGATGTAGTTTCTTAAGGAACAGGTATTCGTCGAGCGACGGCATTTCCTCCGCCTTCGCCAACCCGTCCCGGTACGCCTGCCGTCGTTGTTCCGCTTTCTGGTAGCGCTTCCGGTCGATCTCCTCCTGGTACTGCAGGGGGGGGAGGGTGAGGCTTTTTGCTTCACCGCAGTCGGTTGAACGGGCCACCATGGTGAAGTAACAGCTCGCCAGGTGGCTGGAGCCGGCGCCGAGACATTCGATGCGGATGCCGACTTCCATTGACGATTTACCCACGTGGTTGATCTGGGCTGAGAAGACCAGATCGTGTCCGGTGTCAGCGGGGTTCCTCAGGACGATGCTGTCAACGGCGGCCGTGACCACCCGCGCGCCGGGATAAAAACGGTGGACATAGGCCAGCGCCGTGTTTTCAGCCACTTTATCAAGAGTTTCGAGGATTTTGCCGAAGCGGATGTTGCCGACTATTTCGCTGTCCCGGGCCAGAAAGCGCCTGGCAAGGACCGGATCAGTGGAAAACGGGAGAACAAATAGATACCGGGTGTCATGGGGTCTTATACCCTTTTGTTGTGTGTCTGCTGTCATGGTAAGCCCCCTCCAGAGTCAGGGATCGCAGGAGCGGTTCGGGATGTATTATCCCTGACGATTAACGAAATAACGGATAATGTCGTTGTAGAAAGCCAGAACCATCAGGCCGAGCAGGAGCACCATGCCGATCTGCTGGGCGTATTCGCGAACTTTCTGCGGCACCGGGCGGCGGAAGATCAGCTCCATGAAATAGAACAGCAGGTGTCCGCCATCAAGCACCGGCACCGGCAGCAGGTTGAGAACGCCTAAGTTGATGGAAAGCAGCGCCATAAAGGCAAGGAAGTTGGCGCCGCCTGCGGAGGCCTGTTCACCGGCCATCTTGGCGATCATGATCGGGCCGCCGACGCTGTCCATGGGAACGATGCGCTGCGCCATTTTTACCAGCGAGGTAATAGTGAGATCAATAACCTTCCAGGTCTGTTCGGTTCCCTTCACGGCCGCCTGAAGGGGGCCGAAGCGCTCGGTCACCACTTCACCCGCCGAAGCGACGCCGATGGCAAACCCCTTGACCTCTTCACCGAACAGGTTCTTGGAAATGCGGGGTTCGGGGGTGATGGTAAAAGAAACCTCCCGTGAGTCGCGCGTCACGGTCAGGGTGAGCGGCTGCCCCTTGCTGGCGGTGACACCTGCGGCGATCTGGTCCCAGCGGTTGATCGGCTTGTTGTTGATGGCGGTAATAACGTCGCCCTTCAGCATGCCTGCACGTGCCGCTGGTTTGTCGGCTATGGCATCGCCGATCTTTGTCGTAACGGTCGGCACACCCATCATGCAGATGACGATAAAAATGAGCCAGGCAAAGACCAGGTTGAACACCGGTCCGGCCATGACAATTGCAATCCGTGCCAGCACCGGCTTATGGGCAAAGGAGCGGGCCTTGTCCTCTGGCGACAGTTCGCGGGGGACAGGTTCGGCCGCATCCGTTCCATCGGCGGTTTCAGCTTCAGGATGGTGCGCTTCCCCCCCCTCGATAAAACCGCCTTCGCCGAACATTTTCACATAGCCCCCCAGCGGGAAGGCGGACAGCAGATATTCGGTCTCGCCGATGGTTTTGCCGAACAGTTTGGGGCCGAAACCGAGGGAAAATTTCTCCACACTGACCCCCATCAGCTTGGCCAGCAGGAAGTGTCCTAATTCGTGGACGAAGATCAAAATTCCCAACACTATAATTGCATAGACAACGGTCATATCAGTTCCCGAATCCCCGGCAGATTTCGCGGGCGGTTTCCCGGCCCCACAGGTCTGCCTGTAATACTTCTTCAATAGAGCACAGTGTATGTGCAGAGTGAGCATCCATGGTGCGTTCGATGGTTTCGGCAATCTGGGTGAAGCGGAGGTGTCCTGCCAGAAACTCCGCCACGGCGATTTCATTGGCGGCATTCATGACCGCCGGCATGCTTTCTCCGGAGGTAATGGCGCGATAGGCGAGCTGCAGGCAGGGGAATTTGTCGTGGTCAGGGTTGAAAAACGTTAGTCCGGAAAAGGTGGTCAGATCAAGCGGTTTGATGCCGGTAGTGATGCGCTCCGGGTAGGCCAGTGCGTAGGCGATGGGTGCTTTCATGTCAGGCGTGCCAAGCTGTGCAATGACACAGCCGTCAACATATTCAACCATGGAGTGAATAATGCTCTGGGGGTGAATATTGACCTGGATTTTTTCCACCGGGGTGTTGAACAGCCAGCGTGCCTCGATGACTTCCAGCCCCTTGTTCATCATGGTGGCAGAATCGATGGTGATTTTTTTCCCCATGCTCCAGTTGGGGTGGTTCAAGGCATCGGCGACGGTTACCTGAGACAGTTCTGCCGCCGGCCTGTTCAGGAACGGGCCGCCCGATGCCGTCAGGATAATCTTCTGGATATCTTCACTCCGGTGCCCCTCGATGGACTGAAAGATGGCACTGTGCTCGCTGTCCACCGGAAACAGCCTGACGCCGAATTCCGCCACCAGATCCATGAACAGATGCCCGGCCGTAACTAACGTTTCCTTGTTCGCCAGGGCGATATCCTTGCCGGCACGGATAGCGGCGGCCGTCGGCACCAGGCCGGCGGCACCGACAATGGCGGCAACCACGATCTCCGTCTCGTCAGCTGTTGCGGCGGCGATCAACCCTTCCACCCCCCCCAGAATTGTTACATCCTGTCCGCTGCACAACTCCTTGAGGCGCGGGACATCTTCAGCGGCGGCGACAACCGCAATTCTGGGGGCAAACTGTTTGATCTGACGGGCAAACAGCGCAAGGTTTTTCCCGGCGGTCAAGGCGGTGATGCGGAACCGGTCCGGGTGGGCGCTGATGATGTCGAGCGTACTGACGCCGATAGAGCCGGTGGAGCCGAGTATGGTGATGTTTTTCATGGGTCAGCCTTTGAAGAAAAAGAGAACGTAGTAATAGGTGATGGGAGCGGCGAACAGGATACTGTCCAGACGGTCAAGAACGCCGCCGTGCCCCGGGATGATGGTTCCTGAATCCTTGACGCCGAAGCTCCGTTTCAGCAGCGACTCAAACAGGTCACCGGCCTGGCCGACCACGCCGATGACGAGGGCGGTTGCCACGGCATCAACAAAACTCAGCTGGGGGAAAAAAGTGAACTTTGCCAGCAGGGTGCCTCCGAGGCTGCCGAACAGGCCGCCAATCGCCCCTTCGATACTTTTTTTCGGACTGACCAGCGGGTAGAGGCGGTGCTTGCCGAACGCGCAGCCGGTATAATAGGCGGCAGAATCGTTGGTCATGACAATCAGCATGGTGACAAACAGCCACTGAATACCGTAGGGGGTCAGGCGAAGCAGGACGAGGTGCATCAGGAGGAACGGAATGTACATAAACGCCAGCAGGGCCAAAGCGGCTTCCCGGGCTGCGGAGTCGATAGAGCGGAGCCGGAACAGGAACAACAGTGAAAAACCGACAAAAAGGAGGCCGAGGGTCGGGATGGCGAGGGTGTCGTTGCGGGTAAGCGGTACAAAGATCAGTGCCGTGCCGGCGAAGGCGGCCAGCCAGCGTTCCTGCTTCCGCTCCGGAAGCGCCATGCGGTAGAACTCAGCCGTGCCGATGATGGATATCAGGGCCAGCAGGCAGACAAAGGGAAGTATCCCCCCCTTCAGAATGATCAGGATGACAATCGGCAGCAAAATGATCGCAGAGATCAGGCGTTTGATAGGTCGCCCCTTTCTGTTATCTGGTCGCTGGTTTTGCCGAAACGCCGCTCCCGTGACTGGTAGTCGGCCAGCGCCTTGTAAAGTTCGTTTATGGTGAAGTCAGGCCAGTTGGTTTCGGTGAAATAGAGTTCGGTGTAGGCAAGCTGCCAGAGGAGGAA
>CAIOXL010000065.1 GCA_903862245.1 uncultured Geobacteraceae bacterium
ACCGTCTATTAGCTTTAACGACGGGCATATGGCTACTTTCTGTTTCGCCGACTCAGGAAGAGCTAATGCTGCACTCGCCGCTTTTGAAACTGGCGGGGTTGTCGAGGCAAAGACCTTCAGCCGTTTGCGCGATTCCCTGTTTCGCCGTGTTCGTGGGGGTGGCAAATGATAGACTTGCAGACAGAGGTACAAGAGACTTGCCTACAGCAGGCACGGCAGATCAAACCCATAGAAGCATCTGCGCCGGATGTTGAAGCGACAGTAATAGCAGGAATAGCAACAATAGCAGTAGCAGACAATGAATGGTCTGAACCGCAACCGATAGAATCACATATTGAGCCGCAAGAATACCCGCTTGATGCACTACCCGACACTATACGCCTTGCAGTTGAAGAGGTTTTAGGATTCGTTAAAGCACCGGCCCCACTGGTGGTATCGGCGGCGCTATCGGCGCTATCAATGGCAGTACAATCACACGCTGATGTAGCAAGGGCTGAAAAGCTATCCGGCCCGTCAAGCACATACCTGCTGACAATTGCCGAGTCTGGAGAGCGTAAGAGCACTTGTGACGGGTTCTTTACGACAGCAATTAGGGAATATGAAGTAAAACAGGCAGAGGACGCAAAGCCATATATCAAAGAGTATCAGGCTAAATTCGATTCATGGGATCAGCAATACAGCGGCGTGAAGGATTCTATCAGGGCTGCAGCAAAAGGCGGCAAGTCAACCATTGAACTTGAAGCTAAACTACTACAACTCCAACAATGAGAGTAAACTCAATAAATGAGGGAGTCCGATACACGCTTTTTGAGGGTGTTTAATTACGATATTTGATGGACCTGCCCCCCTCCAGTGTTCTCTCCCTCACTCGTATGATTTTAGCAGCTCCTTTGCCTTTTTGTGGTTGTAGCCTATATCCTCTCGCGTTACATCGTAGATCCAGAAAGGACTGCAATAATCCAGCTTTTTTATCACTAATCCGCCCTTGAAATCAGTCACACTTGCAATAGACCCATGCTTTGTATTTTTGTCAAACCAGGTAGTATTTTCAGCTGTAACCTCCATATCAACAGTTTCCAATCGCCCTTTCTGTGGATTATAAACAGTTGTTTTCATATTATATAGTTCTCCTTTGTCGAGTTTGTGGTGGTGCAAATAGATCGAAGTAGAGAGACTCATCCATTCTTGGTAAATTTTTTTCAGCCGCTGCTGAGAGTAATTCCGCAGCCATTTGGTTCAACACCCGCAGGTTGCCTTGGGCATGAGATGCCATGGTGTGGATCAGTTCCTGCGTGATCAATTGTGGGGCACCTGCTTGTTGCAGTGCAAACTGTAGGTATGCTGTCAACTCTTCCGGAGGGAGTGGCGTGAGATTCAATCGGGTTTTAATTCGGCTCCCCAAGGGGAGCAATTCAGGGGTTCTGAAGCGTTGTGGCAATCTGGTATCACCACACAGAACGGTAAAGAGCAGACTTTTTGAATCAAAGTGTGCACTTTGCAGCAACCTCAACTCGGTCAGACACTCTGAACTCACCTCCTGAGCCTCATCAATAAGAATCACCGGCCTGAGCAGCGTTGCCTCGCAATGTGCCTGCCAGCGCGCTCTCAGAGTTTTGAAGCCGCCGTAGCGGTTTGCCAGGTTCAGTGTCACGCCAAACAGCTCACCGAGTTCCCGGTAAAAATCTGCGATATGGCTTTGCGGTCGCTCCATCACCCCAACGGTGAGATCCGGCATTTGAGACAGGCGTTTGGCGATCCACTGCAGGGTTTTGGATTTTCCATGTCCAGGTTCTCCGGTTATCAAAACAAAACCGCCATGGGCGACCAGCATCTCCAGTTTCCTGGCAAAGGTTTCGGTCCCCGGAATAGGCCACAGTGCTTCAGCGGGAAGTTCCGGTTGGAACGGGTTATATTTGAGTCCATAAAGGGCAAGTAACGTCTTATGGTTCATCGTAGTCCTCCTGATCTGTTAGAAATGCCGGGGGGAGCCCGGTCTCTGCATAATCAGCCATCCACTTGCTTACCAAGGCTGGTAATGGCTTGTTTTCCACGGTATCAGCAGGCAGAGTAGATACCTGTTCAAGAGTTCGCCGCCGCCCGTCTGCATTGGCCTGCTTGTCCTGAGGTGCGAGTTTGGCCAATACAGTATCACCGGCTGTATCCATAAGGGTCAGTCGGCTCATGTCCCAGCTTGTATAGCGCAACTTCACGCATGTGAGGGTCCTATAGCGGGAGGGGAGTTCAAAGCGGATGCCATCGACCGTGACTGTGCCATCGGAGAGACGCTGGGTGCGTGTCACCTGACGGGTAAAAGCTAACTGCAGCGCCTCCATCGTTGGGGCTTGACGGACAACTGTCGGCCCGGCAAGCATCCGTTCGAGTGGAGATGTTTTTATCTCACTATGTGTTCGGCGGTGATAGTCCTGTTCCACCCAGGCCTGGCTGACATGGTTGAGTTCATGCAGCGTGAGTGATGGAGTCCCACGCAACAACTCTATCAGTCGTCCTTCGAGCTGGGCCCAGAACACTTCTTGTTTTCCGTTCTGGTACGCAGAGTACGGGAGCGTGGTTTCATGGTTCACGCCGAGTCTGGCTAACCCCTCGCGCGTTTCCTCTGCGGTCATGGCTTTCCCGTTATCGGTCATAAGGGCCCTGGGCAGTCCCCTCTTCAGGAACGCCTGAGTAAGTGCGTGGATCAGATTCCGGGCTGATTCGGCTGGATACCATTGCAGATGGCAGCATAGCCTTGAACAATCGTCAATCACGGCACAGACGAAAGGCTTATGCCAGCATCCGCTCTTATCCAGCACCTTGATGCTCCCTTGGTGGAAGTCGAGGTGCCACAGGGCATGGACATGACTGACCTCGAACCCTCTGATCTCATGTGTTGAGCGGCGTTTCGCTGCCCGGCGCTGACCTTCGGTCGGGCTTGCCGGTTCACGACGACGCAGCCAACCCTTTTCCCGCATTCGGCGGAGTACGGTCTGGTAACTGGGCAGAACCCCCAACTCAGGCTTGCGGGCAACTTCAGCGGCCAAATTGTCGTAATGCAGCTGTACGGTCCAGCGATGATTCTGCTGATACTGAGTTTCCAAGAGTGCCAAGAGCGGTTCTGATAAGGCGGATCGAACACCTGCATCAGCACGCACCTTGCGGCGTAGTGCCGAAACCGGGTCGGCAGCGTCTTTGGACTGGTAAAACCAGCGCTCAATGGTGGAGAAGCCCAGGCGCATGCTTTTGCCAACCTGCAAGGGATGCTGGTAGACCCGCTCTGCGAGGTCTCTGATGCAACTCTGCAACTCGCCGGCTCCGGGTGGACTCGCCAGAAGAGGTCCTATCACTTGCAGACGAAAACGGGCCCATCGCTCTTTGGTTGAAACATTGTGGTCATTCATTGCGGCTCCTTTCTGCTGCCTTAAGACAGCTTGGCCGCGTTATAGACCCGTTCGCCCTGAATATCAAAAACCGTCTTTTGCGTGAAAATATTTCGGCTGCATGAACCTTCAAAAACCGTGGTCAAGGTGTACCCAGACGCAGCAAACGCAAGCACCGGACCAACACAGTTTCAGGATCGCCTCGGGAGAGTCCCAA
This sequence comes from uncultured Geobacteraceae bacterium, assembly GCA_903862245.1. Lineage (GTDB taxonomy): Bacteria > Desulfobacterota > Desulfuromonadia > Geobacterales > Pseudopelobacteraceae > JACRCG01. The sequence continues at coordinate 3,592 of CAIOXL010000065.1, forward strand.
GCGTTCGAGAATTTCAAATAGGTTTGATTCCGATGATACGGGTGGCATAAATCGGCCGCTCAGCCGTTGCCATATTTCGCTTGAGGGGAATACTTCGAGGAAATACGCAAGCCAACGTTTGATGGTCAAAAGAGGGACGCCGAACAACTCCTGGATTTTTCTGATACAAAACCCTTCAGAACGCTGTTGGGAAAGGGCTGTGACAACCAGTATGCAGGCACTCCAGTAAACTCGCCGATCCCAGAACAAAACGGATAACGGCAGAGTGCGGCGACGGCAACCTTCGCGGCCGCAACACAGACTCAAACGGATACAATAGTCTTCCGGTAAACCGGACGGGCCGCCGCGAGGCTTACGCGCATACGAAGCAAAATGCAGCGGCCCACTACAAAAGGGCAACGGCCGTTTCTTGTTAATTCGGCAAGGTCAACATCGAAGGCATGAAGGAGAGAAAACAGCTTTTTGTGTCGAAGGATTTCTGATAGCATTGGGGTACCCGCCTGTAGCATGGGTAGGGAGCCCCTGGTTTTCCGCCAAGAAAAGTGAGGGGGCTCCCTCTCTTTTCCTTCGGATATCTTGTCTATTTAAAGTCAAATTACCACTACTTTTTGTGTTCAGGGTCACTAATCCATTCAAATGTGGTAATACTTGCACCGTC
>CAIOXL010000066.1 GCA_903862245.1 uncultured Geobacteraceae bacterium
ACCAGACAAGAATTTCATCCAGGTCGGCCAGGATCGACGGATTGCATGACAGGCGACTGAAGGCATCTTTCAGTGAGGTGATACCGAGATTGCTCCCTTTGTCCCCCCAGATCCGGTAGTACACTGACTTGACAGAATTTCCAGCGATCATCAGCGCCTCATCAATGGCACCCTGAGCAACTTTAGTGAGGACCTCACGCAGCAGGACAATTTCTCGCGGACCGTTGATGAATGCGGCCCGTACGAGGGTCTTATTCCATTTCTAATTCAATAGTGCATTTATAATCCATGGCCAAGCAGTAATCGAGTGTACACGTTGATTGTCCAACTCCATTTCGCGTAGCGAAGAGGACAAATGCTGTTCAAGTGCCTCTATGCTGCTAAAAACCCGGTTATGAAAGGACTTCTCTCTCAGATCATCCCAAATATGCTCAACCGGGTTAAGTTCTGGTGCATATGGTGGCAACTTTACCAAACGCATGTTTTCTGGAATCAGCAGTGATTCTGAATTATGCCAGCCAGCGCCGTCTGTAATCATAACGATCCGATCTTCAGGATGCCGTGTTGCGACTTCATCCAGAAAGATCTGCATACAGACGGTGTTGACGTGGGGCAGAATCAAGGTATCAAGGATACCGTCAGCAGGAGAAACAGCCGCATATGCGTAAGTATATTCCTGCGTCATCATTGCCTGGCACATCGGTCGGTATGGCTTGGGACACCAACTGCGCCGGACATCCGATATGCGGCCAAAACGGGCTTCATCTTGGAACATCAGCCTTATGGGCCCTTCTCCTGGCCACTCTGTGCTGATCTCTATCAGCATTTCCGGGAGTTTTTTTAAAGGCCTCTTGGGCCTCCGGATCAGATTTTGGATGCCGCTTGTCCGGAACAAGCTTGCGCCAATCATGGCGATGAAGAAGATTATAGGCCGATGCCAAGGCAACGCTTCGACCCAATCGGATTTGCAAAGCATCCTTGATTTCGTTTGCAACCAATATGCCGCCAGTTTTGGCTTTCTCAATAAAAGGTGCTAAAAAATCAGACTCTTGTGTCAATGACAAATTCTCACGATGTCGGCCCCCGCGAGAGGTCTTGCGCTCAATAATGCCATTAGCGTGAATAAACTCATTGCGGAGCTGACAAACCCATTTCTTTGATATACCAGTAACAACCGCTGTCTCATCAAGAGACAGCTTTAACTCCAGAGGAAGAATGACCGACTGCGCTTGTCTCAGTTCCTTAACCGTCTTGGCATTAGCCAAAAGTTCTTTTGCCTTGTCGAGCAAATGAAGACCACTTGCTGTGCGTGCCATAACCACACCCCCTTGGGAAAGTGAGTGTATTATAGCATGTTTGATTTAGAAATGGAATTAGTCATCACAAACCGCAGAGCCGGTGGTTTACGGAACTTCAACAGTTACTCCACGTCTCCGCGCGAATTATGTCGGGTTCCGGCATGACCGGATCAGAATCGGCAATTTCATGAAACGCTCTTCCCGTAGGTTTCGATAATCCAGCGGGAGATACTCCGCTTGCTCCCCGGCAGCATCGGAAGCGCGTCTTCCTGAAACCAGTATGCCTCTACGACTTCGACACCATCGGGCTTGACTTCTCCTCCGGCGTAATCCGCCAGAAAACCGACCATCTGTTGGCTCGGAAACGGCCAGCACTGGCTCCCCACATAGCGGATATTGGTTACCTCGATCCCCGCTTCCTCACGTACTTCCCGCTGAACGCACTCTTCCAGAGACTCGCCAAAGTCGAGAAAACCGGCCACCAGACTGAAACGCCCGGTATTCCAGGCGGCGTTGCGAATCAGCAGCAACTCGGCGCCGCGCTTGACCAGCACAATAATACAAGGGTGAATATGCGGGTAATGCTCGTCACCGCACGACGGACACCGCTTGCCCCACCCGTCCGGAATCCGGGTTAACACTCCTCCGCAGTGCGAACAGAAGCGGCTGCGCCGCTCCCAATGCAGGACTTGGGCGGCCCTACCGGCGATAGTTGCCAGGGTGTTGCCCAGCCGGATGTCCGCCACCTGAAACGGGAGCG
>CAIOXL010000067.1 GCA_903862245.1 uncultured Geobacteraceae bacterium
ATGCCTCTGAATTATCGAGATGGACCAGAATATCTTTGATTCCCATATGGACTCCTTGTTGTGTAGATGCAACAGATTACATCATAACCAGCGTTTACGACGCTTGTAACTTTTCAGATCGCGGTAGCTTTTTTTATCTTTCCCTTCGCCCATTCCAAGGTAGAACTCTTTGACGTCGTCATTTGATTTCAATTGCTCAGTCGTTCCGCTCATGGCTACTCGTCCACCCTCCATAATGTACGCATGATCGCAGATGCTGAAAGCGACATTGGCGTTCTGCTCAACCAGGAGAATGGTAGTTTTTTCTTCTGAATTTATTTTTTTAATCAGCTGGAAAATCTCTTGAACCAGAAGAGGGGCAATACCGAGGGATGGTTCGTCAAGCAGCATTAACTTGGGCCGCGCCATAAGAGCTCTGCCGATGGCGAGCATCTGTTGTTCGCCTCCGCTCAGGAAGCCTGATAACTGATTGCGCCGCTCGCGAAGACGGGGAAAATAATCATACACGAGATCTTTATCTCGTTTAAATCCAGCCGCATCTTTGCGGGTATGCCCACCGACAATCAGGTTCTCATCAATGGTGAGGTCTTCAAACACCCGACGTCCCTCCATAACCTGAAAAATGCCCCTTCTCACAATTTCTTCTGGATCCAGATTGTTAATTTTGTCTCCCATGAATTCTATAGAACCGGACGAGACTTCCCCCTCCTCCGATTTCAACAAGCCGGAGATTGCCTTGAGTGTTGTACTTTTGCCGGCACCATTGGCACCCAGCAAAGCCACAATCTTGCCTTCCGGCACATGTAGAGAAAGGCCCTTCAGGACCAGTATGACACGGCTGTAAATTACTTCTGCATTGCTAATGGTGAGCATGGTTGCGTGCCTCATCTTTTTACGCAGGGGGCATTATGCCCCCTGCGTAAACGAACGGATAGATTATAGTCCCAGCCACTCTTTTCTGCGTGGTGTTTCAACATCTTCGACTTTTGTCATTTTGCCGCCTTTGATAACATAAATCGTTGACTTGGTGGTTGGGCGGTGATCTGTTGATGTATAAGTGACGGGAGGTGTCAGGCCACCTGTATCAAAATTCTTGAGAGTTTCAAGGGCACTCTTGACCCCTTCTCCGGTCAGTTTCTTGTTCTTGTCCGCAATTCTGAGCCCTTCGGCCCAGGTAAGTCCATATGCCCAACCGCGAACATACACGGTGTCACGTGCTTCTTGTGAAGGGTGTTTCTTATTCCAATCGGTTATTACTTTCATCCCTTTAACATTTTCACCGTATGCTGCGTGGGTCGCCATACCATACACACCTTCAGCAGCTTCTTTGGCAAGAGCGGGAAGCGCTTCTGTCATGCCGTAGTTGCCGAGGAAGAACGTAGTCTTAATGCCCAGTTTCTTTGCATCCTTGAGCAGAACCGCACACCAGGAAACGGTTGTCTGGACGTAGGCATAGTCCGGATTCTTTTTCTGCATGTTCAGCAGGTTGGATGTTACATCCTGGAAACTGGCAGGAATAACTTCCTCATGCACCAGTTCTATACCCAGCTCTTTGGCATACTGCCTGCCAGCCTCGATGGGTGCTTTGCCGAAGCCGTGGTTCGGGTAAATAAAGGCAACCTTGGGCGCCCCTTTCCCTTTCCAGGTTTTCTTTACATATTGGAGAAAGCCGCGGATCTGGTCAGAATAACTGGCTCCGACAAAAAAGTTATAGGGAGTTTTAGTCGGGTCGGTAAGGTGGCCGGAGAAAGATGCTGAAAAATAGGGAACTTTATCTTTTGAGATAATATCCTTAAGTGCTTCCGTATCACCGGTGCCCCAGCCATTGAGCATAACAACTTTATCCTGCTCAACAAACTTTTTGTACGCGGCATTTGCCTGGGGAATTTTGTACGCGTAGTCAACATTAATCAGGTCAATTTTCTTGCCATTAATTCCGCCCTTCGAGTTTGTGTAGGCGATAGCATCCTGTACACCCTGGGCAAATGGTTTCCCGACATCGGCTGTTACCCCGGTCAAGTCCCAAATCCCGCCGACTTTGATCGTCTCAGCGGCCAAAGATGTTGATGCTGCCACAAGTACTACTGCCAATGAAGCCAAAATTCTGCTCAGTTTCATACGTTCCTCCCTTTCGCGTGTTTTACTGCACCAAGAATATCATTTCGCTGTTATACGAGATGAGCCTGCTGATACTATAGATCTGCATACTGATGTCAGTGTGAAAACGGGTAGAGCTTCCAGTAGTTTTTAATGTTGTGCCAGCGGGATGCCATGCCGTTTGGTTCAAATATCAGAAAGATAATCACCAGCATTCCAAAGACAAGTTCTTTCATGGCAGCCAGTTTGTTGACCAATTCCGGGAAAGATCCAGACAACGACGTTGTAACCATTCTGAGGATCTCAGGGAGCAGGGTGATAAAAATCGCACCGTATATTGAGCCAAGGATGCTGCCGAGACCGCCGATAATAATCATACCAAGGTAATCAATGGCAACGGTGACCGGAAACGTTTCAGGAGAGATGATCTTGGCATGAAACGCAATTAGAGCGCCGGCGACTCCCACATAAAAAGAGCTGATACCGAACGAGAGCAGTTTGTATTTCACGATATTGACACCCATGACTTCCGCAGATATCGCTTGATCACGAATTGCAACAAATGCCTTGCCTACTTTTGTGCGGAACAGGTTTTTTGCGAACAGCACGGCCATAATTGCTATAACAAAAATCAAGACAAACAGACGCGCATCTGAATCAATCGCAAAGCTGCCGAGTTTGGGTGTGGGGACGGTGAGTCCTGCAACGCCGCCGGTTACTGATTCCCACTTGACGACAAGAAATTCAACGATGAAGTGGGCGGCCAGAGTTGCCATGGCCAGATACAGCCCTTTAATTCTGAGTGACGGTATGCCCACAAACATGCCGAATGTCGCGGTTATAAGCCCCGCAAGTGGAATGCTGAAATAAAAGGGCATGTTGAACTTTGTGCCGAGATAACCGCACGAAAATGCACCGATTGCCATGAAGGCGGCATTGCCCAGTGATATCTGGCCGGTAAAGCCGGTCAGGATATTAAGACCGATAGCCCCGATAACGGCGATGCCGATTCGGTTGATAATATCGAGAAGGTAGCCTGGTGTATAAAGCGGCAAGGAAAACAGGACGCACAGAAATATGCCCAGCATGACCCGTGCAGATCTTGATTCGAAGATTGTCATGTCTGCCGTATAGGTAGTTTTGAAGTCACCGCACCGCATAGAACCTCACATTGACTGTGTAGTAGTAGTTTGTTTTAGACCCGTTCTATTTTCTTCTTACCGAACAGTCCATAAGGCTTGAACATCAGGATCAGGATCAGAGCAATATACGGAGCTACCTCTTTGGCCCCTCCACCGACCATAGGGTCGATGTAGCCGCCGGAAAAGTTTTCCAGTATGCCGATAATCAGACCGCCGACAATGGCGCCAAGAATACTGTCAAGACCGCCAAGTATGACAACCGGCAGAACTTTAAGCCCCATGAAGCTCAGCGACATGTCGATGCCGCCGCGGATTGTGCCAAGCAGAATGCCTCCCATAGAAGAGACAATGGCTGCTATTGCCCAGGATATGGCGAACATTTTTTTTACACTGATTCCCATCGAGAGAGAGACCTGCTGACTCGAGGCTGTTGCCCGCATGGCCATACCGGTTTTCGAGTACTTGAAAAACGATGTCAGGAGTGCGACCAGGATCGTTACACATCCGATAGCATACAGGTAGCCCTGTGAAACAGGAATTGGACCTATTTGTACCGGTGCGCTCGGGAAAACCTCGGGAAATGGTATCGTATCGGTTCCATACGCCAACTGAATCAGAGCCTTCAGAATACTTGACAGGCCAAGTGTGACCATAATTACGGAAATCAGGTGGGAGCCGATCAGCGGGCGAAGAATCAAGCGTTCAATAATTACACCCAGCAGAGCTGAAAAAGCGAAGGTGATCAGAATCGCCTGCCAGAATGGAATCTGATGTTTGGAGAGTAAATTCAGGCAGATATATGCTCCAACCATCAAAAATTCGCCCTGAGCCAGGTTGAGGGCACTGGTCGCCTTATAGATGATGACGAATCCTGTGGCAACAAGGGCATAAATGCTGCCGACCACGAGACCGTTGATGAAAAGCTGCAGGAAAAATGTGACGTCCATAATGGCTACTCCGCTTTCGCTAGGCCGTTTTGATGGCAACGGTGGTTTTAATATGGCCTGACTTGCCGTCCGGGAACTCAATGCTGGTATCGATGGCAACCGTCTCAACCCCTTCATGAAGAGCATCGATCAGGTCTTTATACAGCGTGCCAATGGTCGCCTTTCGCACGGTGCCGGTACGGGTCAGTTCACCTTCGTCGGCATCGAGTTCCTTATAGATAATTGCAAAGCGGGCAACTTTGGCCTGTTCGGGCATTGCGGCGTTCGCCCGGGCAACTTCACCGGCTATCAGCTTAATAACCTCAGGTTGGGAGGTCAGATCGGCAAAGGTCATGTACGACAGCTTGTTATCGCCGGCCCATTTTCCTACTACCCGGCTGGAAATGCCGATCAGGGCCACCAGTGGCACGCCGCTGCCGCCAAACACCACCGCCTCGGAGATATACGGTGAAAAACGCAGATTGTTTTCAATCTGTTGTGCCGAAAAGCAGGAACCATCTGCCACGGTTAGAACGTCATTGATTCTGTCCGTAATCGTAAGATGACCATGTTGATCCAGATAACCGGCGTCACCTGACCGGAGCCAGCCATCATCGGTACGCACCCGGGCGGTGGCTTCAGCATCGCCATAGTAGCCCTTGAAAAACCCCGAACTTTTTGAAAGGACTTCTCCATGCTCATCAATCCTGATCTCGGTGCCGGGCAGCGGTGACCCGACGGTCGTGCCCCTCACTTCGCCATTACGATGCATGCAGGTTATCCCGGCGATTTCGGTCTGGCCGTAGAGCTGTTTCAGGTTGACACCGATTGCGTGGAAAAATCTGAAAACGTTACTTCCGAGAGATGCCCCGCCGGAGAGTGCTGAACGGACATGGGAAAGCCCAAGGCGATCTCTGAGAGCCCTGAAGAGCAGCAGGTCAGCAAAAAAGCGGCCGATGCGTAACGATACAGGCGGTGCGGTGCCGGCCAGTACACAGTCGGCATAGCGCTCACCAATCGGCAGGAATGTATTGAACATGAATTTTTTAAACGGAGTTGAATCCATCATTCTTACGCGAACAGAAGTGGCTATAGATTCCCACACTTTGGGGGGGGATAGCATAATGTGCGGGCCGATTTCCCGCAGATCGGCCATCGCTGTCTCCTGCTTTTCGGGGAAGTTTACCGTATAGCCGGCAATGAGTGGTGCTGCAACCGACATAAGCTGTTCGCCAAACCAGGCCAGAGGAAGCAGTGAAACATATTCATCCCGATCATTTTTGGGATCGGCCTCATTGAAGGCAAGGCTCATATTGATCATATTCTTGTAGGAGAGCAATGCGCCTTTAGGGGCACCGGTTGTTCCCGAGGTCAGGCAGATGATTGCGGTGTCGTCGGCGTTTCCTGCAGAAACCAGACGCTCAAACAGTTCCGGCTGCTGATCACCAAGCGCTGTGCCGAGTTCCTGGACAGCAGCTAAACTTACCAGCAGGTCATCATGGTATTTCCGCAGCCCTCGTTTTTTGATATACACAATCCGGCGAAGTTTCGGGAGCCGATCCTGCATATCAAGGAGTTTGTCTACCTGCTCCTGATCTTCGGCAACGACAAAGCTTACATCAAACTTGCCGAGCGCATCAGCCACTTCACGCGGGGTTGAATCTTGGTACAGGGAGACGGCGATGCCGCCAACCGATTGGGCGGCTATTTCGGCAAAGAGTGACTCTGGGCGGTTATTGCCAAGTATGGCCAGTTTCTCGCCGCTATCGAATCCGAGGGAGTGAAGTCCGAGCGCCAGGGTGCGAACGTTGTCAGCATACTGTTGCCAGCTGTAGCTCTGCCAGATGCCGAGTCCCTTCTGCCGTAGGGCGGACTTGCCTGCTCCAAATGTGGCAGCCTGCTTCTTGAGCAATTTCGGAAACGTCATGTTGTTTAGATCTATCTGCACCTAGGACTCCTCCAGTTCTTCATCGCCAAGATAGGCCTTGATAACATTCGGATCCTGCTGGACCTGTTCCGGAGTTCCGCCGGCTATTTTCTTGCCAAAATCGAGTACACAGACGGAGTTGGAAATATCCATAACCACCCCCATATCATGCTCGATCATGATTATTGTGATACCCCGGGCTTCATTGGTCTCCAGGATAAAGCGGACCATATCTTCCGTTTCCTCAAGATTCATCCCTGCCATTGGTTCGTCCAGGAGGAGCAGTTTCGGCTCCAGTGCCAATGCACGCGCCAGTTCCACCCGCTTCTGGAAGCCGTATGCCAGGGTTCCGACTATTGATTTACGGATACTCTGTATCTCAAGGAATTCGATAATCTCTTCACAATATTCACGGTGACGGGTCTCTTCGGCCTGAGCCGGCCCGTAGTACAGCCCCCCGCTGATCAGTCCGGAGTGCTGATGGAGGTGCCGGCCGATCATCAGGTTGTCGATTACACTCATCCCTTTGAACAGTGCGATATTCTGGAATGACCGCGCAATGCCGCGTTTTGTTCTCTCATAGGGGGGGAGCTTGGTGACGTCCTGGCCTTCATACATCACTTTACCCTGCTGCGGGTGGTAGAGGCCGCTTATGCAGTTGAGCATGGAGGATTTACCGGCGCCGTTAGGACCGATAATGGCAAATATCTCGCCCTGCCTCACTTCGAAGGATACCCCAGAAAGAGCTCGAACCCCGCCGAAATTTAGCTGAATATTGCTGCAGGAAAGCTGAACCATCGAAACAACTCCTTACGGTAGTGGTCCAATCAAAAACAGTATTATAAATGATAGTATTTGTTGTATTTTATCTATGAAGCTGTTGAATCTAACGTAAACATACCTGCTTACGATCATAAAAAACCACTGATTCTTACAGATAATCATAACAGTATTGCAGTCGTTAAACAGCCAAATATCACTGTTTTAACGATAATGTCAAACAAAATATTGATAATGCAAAAAATGGTTCTATTTTTAGTTGACATAGACGTAACAGAAAAAGTACATTTTTCCCGGCTATGGCAACGTATCAGTATTTCATGAGGAGATATCTATAATGGGAAAACCTGTTCTAAAAGACTCAACACTTGTTGTACATGATCGTGTTGCCGTAATCACCTTTGGGCGTGATGATGTACGTAACGCCCTGACCGGGACCTCACTGGTCGATGATCTGCTGCAAACCCTTGCCTGGGTCAATTCAGCCGAGGAGGTTTCTGTGCTGGTTATTACGGGAGCCGGTTCTGCTTTTTCATCTGGTGGCAACGTTCGCGAGATGAAGGAGAAAAACGGAATCTTCGGCGGATCTGTCCAGCAGATTCAAGACCAGTACCGCCGCGGTATTCAGCGGATTCCTCTTGCTATGGAGGCGGCAGAAGTTCCTCTTATTGCCGCTGTTAACGGCCCGGCAATCGGCGCGGGTTTTGATCTTGCCTGTATGTGCGATCTCAGGCTTGCTTCCCGTTCTGCGGTCATGGGCGAGACGTTTGTTAATCTCGGGATTATACCGGGTGACGGCGGCGCCTGGTTTCTCCAACGGCTGATCGGGTATCAGCGCGCCGCTGAACTCACCCTTACAGGGCGGCTCATCTCGGCGGCAGAAGCATTGGCGCTCGGAATTGTGCTGGAGGTTACGGAACCGGATGAATTGCTTGGCCGTGTGTCGGAATTAGCTGCGCAGATTGCCGCCAAACCGCCGCGTGCGGCACGTTTGACCAAGCGTCTTCTTAAATATGCCCAGCGCGGAACTCTTCCCGATTTTCTTGATCTGTGCGCCTGCTTTCAGGGGATGGCGCATCATACTGATGATCACGCCGAAGCGGTCAATGCCTTTCTGGAAAAACGTCCCGGAATCTATTCTGGTTCGTAATTCATGGATTTGATTCAGTGAAACTGTGTATCACGGGATAAAGTCCGGCCGGTAAATAGTGCAGAATCCTTTCAATACGAGTGGTTATAGTATTATTTACACGTAAAATATTTCTTGAGTCAGACGCTGAATGTGTACTATTATCAGCGTATTTGAAATTATCAAAATAATGTTTGACAGATACATTATTCTGAATTATGTTACCTTTACGTAAGATAGATGAGTAAGTATTTCAGTGCCTGATATCAAGGGAGGTCGCAGATGAGTTCTTATCCGACATTAAATTTTGATCTGGGTGATACCGCTGATTTGTTGAGGGATACGGTTAAGTCGTTTGCCAGGGTGGAAATCGCTCCCCGTGCTGCGGATATCGACCGTGAGAACCATTTCCCAATGGACCTTTGGCAAAAGATGGGTGATCTGGGGCTGCATGGTATTACCGTTTCAGAAGAGTACGGCGGTGCCGGGATGACCTATCTCGAGCATGTGGTTGCCATCGAGGAGATCAGCCGGGCTTCTGCAGCCGTTGCCCTGGCCTATGGTGCCCATTCCAACCTCTGCATCAACCAGATTTACCGCAATGCCAACGAAGAGCAGAAACAGCGCTATCTCCCCAAGCTTATCAGCGGTGAGCATGTCGGCTCCCTTGCCATGAGCGAGGCCGGAGCGGGCTCGGATGTTGTCAGTATGCGTCTGAGGGCCGACCGCAAGGGGGACCGCTTTATTCTGAACGGCACAAAAATGTGGATCACCAATGGTCCCCACGCCAACACGCTGCTGGTGTATGCCAAAACTGATATCAATGCCGGCTCTAAAGGGATCACCGCATTCCTGATCGAGAAGGGGTTCAAGGGATTTTCCACCGCCCAGAAGCTCGACAAACTCGGCATGCGCGGCTCCGATACCTGTGAGCTGGTGTTTGAGGATTGCGAGGTGCCGGTTGAAAATGTTATGGGCAACATTGGGGACGGCGTAAAGATCCTCATGAGCGGCCTGGATTACGAGCGGGCGGTGCTGGCAGCCGGTCCGATCGGCATCATGAGAGCCTGTCTGGATGTGGTCATCCCCTACATCCATGAACGGCGGCAGTTTGGCAAGGCCATCGGAGAGTTTCAGCTCATGCAGGGCAAGATCGCCGATATGTACAGCACCATGAATGCCAGTCGGGCGTATGTGTACGCCGTCGCACGTGCATGCAGCGGTAAAAACGCCATCCGGAAAGATGCCGCCGGCGCTATTTTGTATGCCGCTGAAAAGGCCACCTGGATGGCGTTGGAAGCGATCCAGATTCTCGGCGGCAACGGCTATATTAACGAATATCCCACCGGTCGGCTGCTGCGCGATGCAAAACTGTATGAGATCGGCGCCGGTACCAGCGAGATTCGCCGCATGCTGATCGGACGTGAACTTTTCGCTGAAACAGCCTGAAAACTCGTGTTACGTAAGGAGAGCAATCTACAATGGCCATACTGAAAAGCAGCGTCCGTACACAGGCAGATGAATTTCGTGCTAATGCCGAATTGATGAATTCGCTGGTTGCCGACCTTCGCGAAAAGGTGCTGAAAATCAAGCAGGGAGGCGGTCAAAAAGCCTGTGCCAAACACACCGAGCGGGGCAAACTGCTCCCCCGGGAGCGCATCCGGCAGTTGCTGGACGTCGGCTCACCGTTTCTGGAATTCTCCCAACTGGCCGCGTGGGGGATGTACGGAGCTGACATCCCCGCCGCCGGTATCATCACCGGTATCGGGCGGGTCTCCGGGGTTGAGTGCGTGATAGTGACCAACGATGCCACGGTGAAGGGGGGTACCTATTTCCCGCTTACGGTGAAAAAACATCTGCGGGCCCAGGAGATCGCCGGTGAGAACCATCTCCCCTGCATCTATCTGGTTGACTCCGGCGGGGCCAATCTTCCGCAGCAGGATGAAGTATTTCCCGACCGTGACCACTTTGGCCGGATATTCTATAACCAGGCGAATCTGTCAGCGCGGGGCGTTCCGCAGATTGCGGTTGTCATGGGCTCCTGCACCGCCGGCGGTGCATACGTGCCGGCCATGTCCGACGAAAGTATCATCGTCAAAAACCAGGGGACCATCTTTCTTGCCGGACCGCCGCTGGTCAAGGCTGCAATCGGCGAAGTGGTCAGCGCCGAGGATCTGGGGGGGGCTGACGTGCACTGCCGGACCTCCGGGGTAACAGATCATTACGCCGCAAACGACGGCCACGCCCTTGAGCTGGCCCGGCGGACCGTTGCCAATCTGAACCGGACCAAACAGCCGCGTCTGGCCGTCAAAGAACCGGTGGAGCCGCTCTACGCAGCGGAAGAGCTGTACGGTATTATACCGACCGACACCCGCAAGCCGTATGATGTGCGTGAAGTTATTGCCAGGATTGTGGATGGCTCGGAATTTGACGAATTCAAGCAGCTCTACGGAACGTCGCTGGTCTGCGGATTTGCCCACATCTGGGGCTATCCGGTCGGCATCGTGGCCAACAACGGCATTCTCTTTTCCGAGTCGGCACTCAAGGGGGCTCATTTCATCGAACTGTGCAGTCAGCGCGGCATCCCGCTGGTCTTTCTGCAGAATATTTCCGGCTTCATGGTCGGCAGCAAGTATGAAGCGGGGGGGATCGCCAAAGATGGCGCCAAGATGGTCACCGCCGTCTCCTGTGCAAAAGTGCCAAAATTCACGGTCATCATCGGAGGGAGTTTCGGTGCCGGTAATTACGGCATGTGCGGGCGGGCCTTCAGCCCCCGTTTCCTCTGGATGTGGCCCAACGCCCGTATCTCGGTCATGGGGGGGGAGCAGGCTGCCAGCGTTCTTGCACAGGTGAAGCGGGACGGCCTTGAAGCACGCGGTGAGTCCTGGCCGCTTGAAGAGGAAAACGCCTTTAAAACACCGATCCGTGACCAGTACGAAACCCAGGGGCACCCCTATTATGCCAGCGCCCGGATGTGGGATGACGGCATCATTGACCCGGCGGATACCCGTATGACACTTGGCCTGGGCATCTCGGCCGCCCTTAACGCCCCGGCGGAGAAAACCGAATTCGGCATTTTCAGGATGTGACCGATATGACCAACTCTGCACTTATCATTACCATAGACGACACCGGCCGGGCACGCATCACCATGGACCGTCCGGAACTGCACAACGCTTTTGACGATTCCCTGATCGCTGAATTAACGGCGGCACTGAAGCAGCTGGATGATGACCCGGATGTCCGGACGGTCACCCTGGCGGCCAGCGGTAAAAGTTTCTCCGCCGGGGCTGATCTCAACTGGATGCGGCGTATGGCCGATTATTCCCACGAGCAGAATCTGGCCGACGCCGAGGGGTTGGCTGAATTGATGCGAACGCTCGACACGCTTTCCAAACCGACTATTGCCCTGGTGCAGGGTGCTACCTACGGCGGTGGAGTCGGTCTGGCCGCCTGCTGTGACATTGCCATCGCCACGGAGCGTGCGTCATTCTGTCTTTCCGAGGTCAAGCTGGGTCTTATCCCGGCGGTCATCTCACCATACGTACTGGCAGCCATCGGGGCCAGAGCGGCGCGGCGTTATTTCCAGACGGCCGAGGTCTTCGATGCCGGTGAGGCGTACCGGATCGGGTTGGTCCATCTGGTCGTTGCCGACGATCACGAACTTGCCGCGGCCGGTGAGCGGATGACCGCCCTGCTCCTCAATAACGGACCGAATGCCATGAATGCGGCCAAGAACCTGATTGCAGCGGTTGCCGGGCACCCGGTGGATGATGCGCTGATTGCAGACACCGCCGGCAGGATCGCCGGCCAGCGCGCATCGTGGGAGGGGAGGGAAGGGCTGTCCGCCTTTCTGGAAAAGCGTAAACCGGCATGGGTGAGGGAATAGCCGTGGCATCCGCACGCTACTGGGACGATCTTGCCGAAGGTGAACGGCTCAACTGCCGTCCCTTTTCGCTGGGGCAGGCGGAGATCATGGAGTTTGCCGGCACATATGATCCGCAGCTGTTTCATATTGATGAGGAGATTGCCGCCGCGTCACGCTTCAAGGGAATTATCGCCTCTTCACTGCACACCCTGTCTTCCTGTACCAGAGTAATTGTTGAAGCGCTGGAAGGTGTACAAATAATGATCGGTCTCGGCATCCTTGCTGTTGAACTGCCGAATGCGGTGCGTCCCGACGACATCCTGGTCATGGATGCGTACTGGACAGATCTGCGCCGCTCCTCAAGCAAACCGGGGCAGGGGCTGGCGACAGTGCGGTTTACCCTGCGGAATCAGCGGGGAGAAGCTGTAATGGAGTCCGGTTTCAAATATATGCTCGTCTGTCGTACTAATATGACAACCCCATAGGGTATAAAGGACACAATCATGTTCAACACGATTCTGATTGCCAACCGAGGCGAAATTGCCTGCCGCGTCATCCGTACCGCACAGCGGCTCGGGATTCGCACCGTAGCCGTTTACTCCGATGCCGATGCCGGCGCCCTCCATGTCACGCTGGCCGATGAAGCCTACCATATCGGCCCGGCACCGGCCCGGGAAAGTTATCTGATTGCGGAACGGATTCTGGATGTGGCGGTCCGCAGCGGTGCGGAAGCTGTCCACCCCGGCTATGGGTTTCTTTCCGAGAATGCCGGCTTTGCCGAGGCATGTGCCGAAAAGGGAATCGTGTTTATCGGCCCTCCCTGCGCGGCGATACGCGCCATGGGCTCCAAAAGTGCTGCCAAGGAGATCATGGGTGCTGCAGGAGTGCCGCTGGTGCCGGGCTACCATGGTCAGGAGCAGGGGGCAGAATTTCTGCAAGCGGAAGCCGACCGGATCGGTTATCCGCTGCTGATAAAGGCCAGTGCCGGCGGTGGCGGCAAGGGGATGCGAGTGGTCGCCCGCAGTGCCGATTTTACGGATGCCCTGGCCGGCGCACGGCGTGAAGCCATGTCCGGCTTTGGCGACGATCATGTCCTTCTGGAACGGTACCTTGCCAGGCCGCGCCATATTGAAATCCAGGTTTTTGCCGACAGTCACGGTAATGCCCTGCACATCTTCGAACGGGACTGCTCCATTCAGCGCCGTCACCAGAAAGTGGTTGAGGAAGCTCCGGCCTTCGGCATGACTCCACAATTGCGGGCCAAAATGGGCGAGGCTGCCGTCGCTGCCGCCCGGGCCATCGGTTATGTTGGCGCCGGAACGGTCGAATTCCTGCTTGATGAGGATGGCTCTTTCTATTTCATGGAAATGAATACCCGCCTGCAGGTGGA
>CAIOXL010000068.1 GCA_903862245.1 uncultured Geobacteraceae bacterium
CGGAAGCACCACAAACACAGGAAAGTTGCGTTCATGTCACCATAAAATGGCTAAAAAACCACCAGAATAAACCAAAAAGCTAAGTCAGGCTTTCAACGCAGCCTGTTCAAACTGATGGAAAAACGTTTTGCAAGAACCTCTCCTAACAGGAAATATTTACCCGTTCAATACTCACCGCCTTGCCGCTGGTTTCGTCAATTCCGATCACCACGGCATTGAGACGGATATCCTTCTTGGCAACTTCAAACTTGGCCGGCAGCTGGGTCAGAAAGCGGTGGATGGTTTCTTCCTTCCCCATGCCGATGACTGAATCAAAGCTGCCGGTCATACCGGCGTCTGACAGAAATGCGGTCCCCTGGGTGAGGATGCGCTCGTCCGCCGTCTGGACGTGGGTATGGGTGCCGACCAGAGCGCTGATCCGGCCATCCAGATACCACCCCAGGGCGGATTTTTCCGATGTGGCCTCGGCGTGGAAATCAACGAAGATAATCGGTGTTTCCTCTCTGAGACGTTTGATTTCACGATCAGCAACCAGAAAGGGGCACTCGATGGTTTTCATAAAAACCCGCCCTTCCAGATTCAGAACGCCGACCTTTACTCCGCCGGGAGTCGTCAGAACCGTACTGCCGAACCCGGGTGCCCCGGCCGGATAATTGGCCGGACGCAGAATGCGCCGGTCTTCAAAGACCAGCGGCACCTGCTCTTTTTTGTCCCAGATGTGGTTGCCGCCGGTCAGCAGGTGAATACCCTGACTGAACAGTTCCTTGGCCACTTCCACCGTCAATCCGAAACCGCCGGCGGCATTTTCACCATTGGCAATTACGATATCAATCGTGTGCCGGTCCACAAGCCGGTGCAGTTCCCGGGACAGCGCCTGCCGCCCCGGTTTACCGACGATATCCCCCACAAATAACAGTTTAACGGGCATATTCTACTGAACGGGTTTCGCGGATGACGTTGACTTTGATCTGGCCCGGATAGGTCATCTCGGCTTCAATCTTTTTGGCAATGTCACGGGCCATGACCACCGACTGATCATCGCTGACCTGCTCGCTGGAAACCATGACGCGGATTTCGCGACCGGCCTGGATGGCAAACGATGACTGCACACCGGTGAACGAGGTGGCGATTCGTTCCAGATCGCCAAGGCGCTTGACGTAGGTTTCCATCATCTCGCGCCGGGCGCCGGGACGGGCGCCGGACAGTGCGTCGGCAGCCTGCACCAGAATCGCCAGCACGGAATTCGGTTTTTCGTCCTCGTGGTGCGCCATGATGGCATGGACGATCTTCGGTGTTTCGCCGTATTTACGGGCCAGCTCCGCGCCGATTACGGCGTGGGAACCTTCGACCTCATGGTCAACCGCTTTGCCCAGATCGTGCAGCAGACCGGCACGTTTTGCCTGTTTGACGTTAATGCCCAGCTCGGCAGCCATGATGCCGCAGAGGAATGCGACCTCCAGCGAATGGAGGTAGACGTTCTGGGTGTAGGAGGTCCGGTATTTGAGACGGCCGATCAATTTGAGGATTTCCGGATGGATGCCGTGGACCCCCAGGTCGAAAGCGGCCTGTTCGCCGGCCTCTTTGATGGAGAGATCCACCTCTTCGGTGGACTTTGCCACAACCTCTTCGATGCGGCCCGGATGTATCCGGCCATCGGCAAGGAGTTTTTCGAGGGATAGGCGCGCCACTTCCCGGCGAACCGGGTTAAAGCCGGACAGGATGACCGCTTCAGGGGTGTCGTCAATAATCAGGTCAATACCGGTAGCAGCTTCCAGAGCGCGGATATTGCGCCCCTCACGGCCGATGATGCGCCCCTTCATTTCGTCTGAAGGGAGCGGCACGACTGAAACGGTCCGCTCGGCCACGTATTCACCGGCATAGCGCTGAATCGCCAGTGCCATGATTTCTTTCGCTTTTTTGTCGCCGGTTTCACGGGCTTCATCTTCGATAGCCCTGATTATCTTGGCGGCGTCGTGCTTCGCCTCGCTCTCCATGGCATTCATCAGCTCTTTTTTAGCTTCGCCCGCCGACATGCCGGAAATCTGCTCCAGCTTGGCGTTCTGGATATCAACCGCTTTTTTCAGCTCCACATCCCGCAGGTCGAGAGCCTGTTCTTTCTGCGAAACGGTCTGCTCTTTTTTGAGGATATCCATCTCTTTCTGGTCGATCAGGCCGGCTTTTTTGTCGAGATTCTCTTCCTTCTGAGTCAGTCTCTTTTCCAGTGCCTGGAGGTCCTTGTTCTTTTCATTGGTTTTACGCTCATGCTCTTCCTTGGCCTGGAGAGCTGAATCCTTGGCCTTGAGCTGCGCCTCTTTGGTAATGGTATCCGCTTCGCGGCGCGCATCGTCAAGAACCTTGCTGGCAAGCTCTTCAGCTTGTTTCAGAATTGATCCGGAATCCTTTTTGTTGAGCTTGTTACCGGCAAAATAGGCCCCGGCAGCAACAATCAAAGTTATAACAACACTGATAATTACTTCCATACTGTCAACCTCCTCTATATAAAATCCGGGCTGTCTGGCAACTCCGGTTACTTCTCCGCATCCGAATCCCGATCAGCAGGATATGCGCAGTGACACACTACTGCGAAATGCGAATAACTCGTATATCGGTCACAACAATTTCCATCGGAATGTCATGATGATCGGTCGGCAGCGCTCCATCGGTCAGCTGAAAATCATGACACAGCCCGACAAGTCGGGCGGTACGCCCCGGATGATGCAGAAACCGGTCATAGAAACCTTTGCCATACCCGAGCCGGTGCCCCGTCAGATCAAAGGCAACCCCCGGAACGACGATCAGATCCGCTGCATCAGCCTGATGATCCGCACCGCCAGGAGCCGGCTCCAGGAGGCCGAACGCCCCTTTGTGAAGATCCTCATGCCGTTGGACGCGGCGCAACACCATGTGGTGACCGCAGACCGCCGGATACAGCACCCGCTTTCCCGCGCCGATTGCCGCCGCCAGAATCAGCCCCGTGTCGGTTTCATTATGGGCAGGTGCATACAGCGCAACACTGCCGGCACGGGCGAACTCATCAAGAGCGAGCAGATTAAGCTGCGCGGCATGGCTTGCTGCGAGCCACGCATCATGGCTGAGCGCACGGCGCTGTGCCAGCAGCTGCGATCGGAGCGTACGCTTGGGCATACAATTTCTTTCAGTTGAGACGTGCGGGATTGCCCCGAAACGGATCGGGAAGGACTGCCAGGGAGGGCTGAAGAGGAAAAAATGCGAGAGTACCGTGGGTAAGTGTACTGGTTACATTACGCTACTCGGAAGCATTATTCCCTTCATCAGTGAGGATATATTCAACGGGCGAATCATTATTTCAATCATACGTGCAAATCACAGCGTTTGACGAGCCCGACCGGTGGTGCATTCATGCGAATATATGATCAAGTCTCCCTGAGAGACCATGTAAAATCAGACTGTTTCCAGCGCAGCGACCATCGCGCTGATTTTGCCGTCGAGATCGGCATCGTGCTCCCGGTGGGAACGGAGTTCAAGCAGTTCTTCCGAGGTATTCAGCAGGGCAAGTATCAGCACCAGTTGGGCATCACCGCTTTTCAGAGCGCTGCCGATCTCCTGCAGCGTGCCGTTCACAAAGGTTTCGACCGCCCTTACTTTTTCTTCCGGCGCGGAACTCCGTACGGATAGTTCGCGGCCGAGTACTGTCACTGCATGGCTTGTTTTCATACAATGACCATGGCTGCGTCCTAAATCCCGTCCAGCTTGCCAAGAATGGCATCAACACGCGACTTGATCCCTTCGCGATCATGTGAGAGCCGCTGAATTTCTTCATTCAGCCGGGCATTTTCTTCTTTCAGGGCGCTGTATTTTTCGACAATAGCGCTGATTTTCTTTTCGAGCACTTCTATGAGTTCAGGGTTCATTGGTTCTGTTTCCTTTCGAGGTGGCACACTATACGAAGGGGCAGGCACAAAGTCAAGCCCTAATTGATTGAAATCGCAGAGTTCCGTGACGTCGGGCGCCGTACGGCGGCGGTTGTTTTCAGGCTTGGAAAAGGGCATCCGTGAACTCCTGCGGGTCAAAGTCGCGCAGATCTTCAATTGATTCGCCGACACCGATATAGCGGACCGGCAGGGCAAATTCATGACTGACGGCAACCACGATCCCCCCCTTGGCGGTTCCGTCCAGTTTGGTCAGGGCCAGTCCGGTAACACCGGCCGCATCCTTGAAGAGCCGCGCCTGGGAGGTCGCATTCTGACCGGTTGCCGCATCCAGCACCAACAGCGTTTCATGAGGCGCGCCGGGAATTTCGCGATCAATGACGCGGCGGATCTTTTTCATCTCCTCCATCAGGTTGACCTTGGTATGCAGGCGGCCTGCCGTATCAATAATCAGCAGATCAACATCACGGGCAACAGCCGCCTTGCAGGCGTCAAAGACAACCGCCGACGGATCGGCACCCTCCTTGTGGCGGATGACATACACTCCGGAACGATTACCCCAGGCGATCAGCTGCTCCGCTGCGGCAGCCCGGAAGGTATCCGCCGCCGCCAGCAGCACCCTGCTGCCGGATGCGGTGAACCGGGAAGCCAGCTTGCCGATGGTGGTTGTCTTGCCGACGCCGTTGACACCGATCACCAGCATGACGAACGGCTTTCGGCTGCCGATATCGAGCGGTTGATGGTGGGCAGTCAGCCGGGACAGAATCTCGTCCTTCAGGGCCCCCCGCAGCGCCTCGCCATCTTTCAGCTCGCTGCGCCCCAGGCGCTGCTCCAGGGTGCGGATCAGTTCCACGGTGGTCTTGACGCCGATATCCGAGGTAATCAGAATCTCTTCCAGCTCTTCAAGCGTATCGGCATCGATGGTCTTTTTACCCAGCACCAGAGCATCGATACGCCCCACCAGGCCGTCTTTCGTTTTCTTCAGCCCCGACTTCAGTCGTTCAAAAAAGCCCGGTTTCTCTATCGTCTCCATCACCGGCGATGAGTGAACGGGGGCAGCTTCCGAAGTTTCGGTCACCGTTTCCGGCTGTTCAGTACCGGAGATTTTGTCCATCAGCCCCCGAAAAAATCCTTTTTTCTCATGCGGTTCCATCACATCTCCCTTTTCAACCGCCCGACCGCCTGACGGAACTGGTGGAGCGCCTGCGCCACCGGACAGGTGCGTTCAATATTCATAACCAGCGAATAATCCTGGTCGATGGAGCCGATAATCAGATGCCCACCGGTGGAGGTAACAACAACATCCTGCACCGCCCCGACCTGCGCAGCACTCTGCATCCCTTTGAGATGCGCCAGGATAATGCCCTTATGGGCGGCCATCACGCGCAGGTCATAGGGGTCACAGTGGCACTGTTCCATGACCGCTTCACCCTCCCAATCCACCAGGATGGCGCCCACCGCCTGCGGCACCCGCTCCACCAGATCTTTCAAAATCGTTTCCAATGACATCACAACTCCTGATTATCATATCTGCACGGTTCAGACAGCTTTTATGGCAAGCATCTATATCACAGATGCCGGGAAAAGGTGAATGGCAAATGAATAGCACGCGGTTTTTCAGGGGCCCGTGCAGCCGTTTTCACGCGGCTTACCGCACAAAACTGACAAAAATACATTTGCAAGTTTTTATAAAAACTGATAGGTGCTCTTTTCGTAGTCTCCGGCTGTTCTGACTTCATACAGGGGGGGGTAATCCATGGTGTATAGCCGACGCACGGTTATAAAAACATTTTGCCTGCTGCCGCTCTGGCTCATGGCGGCACGAATCGGGAGCGCCCGGGAAGGAATGGATCTGCTGCGCCTGAAAGCCGGCTATGCACGACGCCTCAAGAAAATCCTTTCTTCCGGCGGACTGCCCTATATCGACATCGAAAGTTCCTGCAATTCCACAAAAGTTGATATTGACGATGTGGCGGAGAGTATGGATCGTCTCAATATCGGGTTGATGGCGCTTTCCGCAGATATCGGCAGGGGACAGTTTGAGAAGGGTGTCCGGTATGACAATTTATCAGAGAAATTAATTGCACGGTACCCGACTCACTTTATTGCCGTGGGTAACGGCGGCCAGCCGCCGGTGCTGACCGAGACGCCCGACAGTTTTCTTGACGCGCAGGGGGAGGCGGCCCGTGACGGCAGGATCGCGCTGCTGGGCGAATTCGAATTCCGTCATTACGCTTCGCCGCGGCAGGTCAAGCGCGGTCAGCTGGACCGTGATGTGGCCATTCCGATCGACGGAGTTACCGGGCACCGCCTGTTCAGTTTGAGCGAGAAGAGCGGCATGCCGTTTCAGCTCCATTATGAAGTTGAGGATGCCCTGCTTGCCCCGCTGGAAAAGATGCTCAAGCAGTACCCGAAGGCAAAGGTGATCTGGTGTCACGTTGGTCAGGTGCGCTATGCCGAACGGGCATCACGCTATTCCCCGGCCTATGTGAACGACCTGCTGAAGCGTTTCCCGAACCTCTATTTTGATACGGCTTTTGGCGATGCTTATTCCGTCTATCCTCTGAGCAACCAGCGGCATGCGCGTGTGTGGGGCACCAATGGCGGCCTTCGCCCCGACTGGCGCGATGTTCTGGTCGCCAACCCCGGGCGTTTCCTGTCTGCCCTTGATCTGGGAGGGGACCGCATGGAGCAGATCGCGGAATATGATCAGAAACACCGACTTTTTTTGAAACAGCTGCCGCTTGAAACGCAGCATCAGATAGCGTACCGGAGTGCCTGGTCATTGCTGTTCGGGGAGGAATTTGCGTAAGGAGAAGTGCAGGTTGGGCTGATCTGCTGATTTCCTGTCCTGAGTGGAACGAATCTCCCCCTCATTTCTACTGACACTGTACCGGCTAATGCAGCCGCACGGAAACAACCCGCGACGCCCCCGGTTCTTCCATGGTGATGCCGTACAGGGTATCGGCCACCTGCATGGTAGCCTTGTTGTGGGTGATGATGATGAACTGCGACAGGGTGCTCATTTCCCGTACCATTTCGTTGAAGCGGCCGATATTGGCGTCGTCCAACGGCGCGTCAACCTCATCCAGCAGGCAGAACGGGGTCGGCTTGATCAGGAAAATTGAGAAAATCAGCGCCACCGCCGTTAACGCCTTTTCCCCTCCGGAAAGCAGCGTCACATTCTGCAGTTTCTTGCCGGGGGGCTGCACGATGATATCGATGCCGGTCTCCAGCAGGTCCTCTTCATCCGTCAGGCGCAGCTCCGCCCGTCCGCCGCAGAACAGGCGCGGGAAAACTTCCTGAAACTTGGCATTAATCAGGTTATAGGTCTCCTGAAACCGCTGGCGGGTGGTGCGGTTGATCCGCTGGATGGCCTGCTGCAGACCGCGCAGGGATTCTTCCAGATCCTCCTTCTGCCCGGTCAGGAACGTGTAGCGTTCCTCCATCCCGGCACATTCATCAATTGCCATCAGGTTGACCTCACCCATCTCGTCAAGCAGGCGCTGCAGCTCCCCTTGACGTGACCGGCAGGATGTCTCGTCAAAAGCGGTCCCCTCCAGTCGTGCCAGAGCCTCGGCCATGGTGATACGGCTCCGTTCCAGCAGGGAACGTTCCAGATGCTCCCCCTGCATGGTCAATGTGGAGAACCGGAGGCTGAGTTCGCTCAGCGCCACCCGGACAGTATCGTTTTCTTCGCGCCCCTTCTTGAGCTCTGTTTCCACCTGAGTCAGCGCAGCGCCCGCTTCTTCGAAACGGCTGCGGATAACCGCCAGCCGGTTCTCCGACTCCACCTGCTCCCGCACCAGCCCTTCCAGGCGCCCCGTTGCCGTCCCGATTTCCGCCTGCAGCTGCAGCCTGGCGGCGTCACCGGCTTCCAGCTCCTGCCGGTCGGCAGCCATACGCCCCACGACCTCCTCCACCTGACGTTCCAGCTCCGCAAGGGTGCGCAGGCCGGAATCATGCTGCTCCCGTATGGTGGCGGCCTGTATCCTGGCGGCGGTCATCTTCTCACGAGCGGCAGCCAGCTGAACACGGCGGGCATCAAGCTCCCCCTTCAAGCGGGACGTTTCCTGTTCCAGCCCCTTTGACGCCTCTCCGGTCCGGGTCATCTCCTCCCCGGCCAGCTTCAGTTCCGCTTCCAGCGCTGCCTGTTCCTCCTGAAGATTTGCGGCCTCCAGCGACTGCACCTCCAGCCGTTCGGCACTGCGGCTATTTTCATCAGCCGCCTGCTGGCGATCCTTGAGCAGACCGGCCAATTTCAGTTCCGCCTGGTGCAGCTGCATTCCGCCGCTTTTGAGAGCTTCAGCCACCTCAAGGCTCTGGCGCTTCAGATCATCACGCTGCTTGCCAAGAGATGCGGTTTCCTCTTCCAGCCGGGCCACGGTCAGCCCCAGTTCCCTGATTTCACGCTTCTTGTGGATCAGCCCGTTATCAACCTGTTCGCCGGAGCCGCCGCTGACAATTCCGCCATGGGCGACCGTATCGCCACTGCGGGTGACAAACAGCAGCGCCGGGTGCTGACGGGCCAGCCGGAGAGCCAAACCGATATCGTCCACCAGCAGAACCGGGGCCAGCAGGTTATTGATCAAACCGGCAAACGGACCTTTCACCTCCACCTGCTCCGCCAGCGGCAGAGCCCCCGTCACCGGTGGCGGCGCGTCCATGCAGACGTCCAGCGGCAGAGCGATGCCGGCCCGCCCCCCCTTGCCCGCTTTCAGAAACGCCAGCGCCCCGATGGCATCTTGTTCATCAGAACAGAGAATGCACTGAAGGCGCTCCGCCAGAGCCGCTTCCAGCGCCGCTTCCAGTTCAGGCGGAGCCTGAATGGCATCCGCCAGCACGCCGCTGAAACGGGGACGCATGGCGGTGTCCTTCATCAGCGTACGGGTCCCTTGGCCAAATCCGGCAAACTGTGCTTCCAGTTCCTTGATGGAATGGAGGCGTGAGGAACCACGATTCAACTCATCCCGACGGGACTGCCATCCTTTTTCAATCTCCGGCAGCCGCCGCTTCAGATCATCCTCATGCCCCCGCAGAGAGGAGAGGCGCACCTGATACGTTTCCTGCTCCCGCTGCCCCGCACCTATCTCCTTTTCCAGAGCATCGGCCCGCTGGCGCAGATATTCACGCCGTTCAGCCAACTGCGTCGCTTCACGGGCATGACGGTCGGTCCGTTCACGGAGTGCCGCCAACCGTTTCTGGGCGTTTTCAAAGCGGTTCTTGAACTGGGACGCCTCCGCCAGAGCGGTAAAAAGCTCCCGCCGGCGGTTCTCCAGCTCCTGGTTAAGCGCCTCTTCAGCCTGCTGATGCCCGGCCAGCACAGCTTCGGACTGTTCCAACTCCGCCTGCGTCCCGGCGGCATCCACCGCACCGGTGTCACGGCGAAGCTCCAGCAGCCCGCGTTGTTCACCGTACTCTTTCAGCCGTTTATCCAGTTCGCCACTCTCGGCGGACAGGCGAGCCAAGCGCCCGTCCAGTCCGGCCAGCTCCTTGCGCTGGAACTCCAGGCCGTTACCGGTCGAACTGAACTCGCTCCTGACACGAAAAATATCTTCCTGGGCGGTCGTCAGCTCTTTTTCCACTTCAAGATGAGCGACACGGGCCTCTTCAGCCCGGGCTTCACCAAGGGCGGACGAGGCAAGCAGCGCGCGCATCCGGTCATTAAGCCCTGCCAGTTCACGCTCTGTCGCGCTCCGCTGCAGTTGCGTCTCACGAAAATCCCGCGCCGCAAAAAGCAATTCAATTTCACGCAGCTCATCACGATATTCCCGGAACTTTTCCGCTTTTTTTGCCTGGCGCTGCAGTGACGCCAGCTGCCGCCGGATCTCTCCCAGCACATCTGCCAGACGGGCCAGATTCTGCCGGGTTCCTTCAATCTTTTTGAGCGCCAGCTGCTTGCGCGACTTGAATTTGGTAACCCCGGCCGCTTCCTCAATGAGAAAGCGGCGTTCCTCGGGTCGGGAATGGAGGATCTGGCCGATTTTTCCCTGTTCGATGATTGAATAGGCGCGGGTACCGACGCCGGTGTCCATAAAAAGTTCGGTTATATCCAGCAGACGGCAGGGGATTTTGTTTATCAGATAATCACTTTCACCATCCCGGTACAGGCGGCGGGTGAGCTGGATTTCAGAATAATCCAGATATTTGGCCGGAGCACGACCATCCTCGGTGGAGAATACCAAAGATACTTCGGCAACCCCCAACGGTTTCCGGGTCTCGCTGCCGACGAAAATAACATCTTCCATCGCCTTGCCGCGCAGGTTCTTGGCGGACTGCTCCCCCATACACCAGCGGATGGCATCAACGATATTGGACTTCCCGCAGCCGTTCGGACCGACCACACCGGTCACGTCCTGCTGGAAATCCAGCACCGTTTTCTCGGCAAAACTTTTGAAGCCGGATATTTCGAGTCGTTTTATCTTCATGGGGAGGAAACAATAACCGCCAAGGCCTGCACTGTCAACCCGATAAAATTCACCGTTTGGTGCATGAACTGATGTATGTTCCTGACCTGCTGGTGGTATGATTCAGCCAGGGTGTTTCAGGAGCCTCAGAGGAGAACAAACCGTATGGATGAAGAGGGAATCGTTGTGCCGTGGGAGCGGATAGATCCGGAGACCCTGCGGAGGATGCTGGAGGAGTTTGTCACCCGGGAGTGGTCCGAGTTAACCGACAGCGGCTTCAGCATGGATGAGAAGATCGGACAGGTCATCGCTCAGTTGCGGGACAAGCGCGCCAGGGTCGTTTTTGATCTGACCACCGAAACCTGTAATATTGTGGTATGCTGAATATACTACCGCTCTGTGGCAGCTAAATACTAACCCCCCTCAGTCCCCCCTTGCTTGAGGGGGGATGCCTTGTAGTCTCCCCTTAGATAAGGGGAGATTTAGAGGGGTTATCCGCGAAAAAAAAGAATTACATGGCACGACCGTGTAATTGCGCGGTTCAGCATCAACTACAACAAAGGAGAACATACCATGACGCATCTGTTTGAACCACTTACACTCCGCGGCGTGACACTGCCGAACCGGATCGCAGTTTCACCCATGTGCCAATATTCGGGCGAAAACGGCCATGTCAGCGATTGGCATCTGATCCATTACGGCGCCCGGGCCGCGGGCGGAGCCGGCCTGGTGCTGACCGAGGCCACCGCCGTGACCCCGCAGGGACGCATCAGCCCGAAAGACCTGGGCATTTGGGACGATGCCCACATTGAACCGCTGGCGCGCATAGTCCGTTTCATCGACCAACAGGGGAGTGTGGCCGGTATTCAGCTGGCCCATGCCGGTCGCAAGGCCAGTGTGGCCGCACCGTGGGAGAACCGGCCGGGAACCCTTGGCGAGACAGAAGGTGGTTGGCCGGTGGTGGCGCCCAGCGCCATCGCTTTTGAGGGCGGCTGTGCCCTGCCGTGCGCCCTGTCGCCAGAGGGTATCGACGACATTATCGCTGCCTTTGTTCAGGCGGCGCGCCGGGCACTTCATGCGGGCTTCCGCGTTGCGGAGGTTCATGCCGCCCATGGCTATCTGCTCCACCAGTTTCTTTCTCCGCTCAGCAACCAACGCACCGACCGGTACGGCGGCAGTTTTGAAAACCGTACCCGGCTGCTGCGCGATATTGTTTCCGCCATTCGGGAAGTCTGGCCGGAGCATCTGCCCCTGTTTGTGAGGATTTCAGCAACGGATTGGACTGACGGCGGCTGGGACCTTGACCAGTCACTGGCACTCGTCCATCAGCTTGCATTACTTGGTGTTGATCTGATCGACTGTTCTTCCGGGGGAAATCTGCCAAGCGCACGGATTCCGCTTGGCAGCGGATACCAGACCGCATTTGCCGAAAAGATCCGCCGGGAATCCGGGATTGCTACCGGTACGGTGGGGATGATCACCAGCCCGGCCCAGGCCGACCATATTGTGCGCAGCGGTCAGGCCGACCTTGTGCTGCTCGGCAGGGAGCTGCTCCGAGACCCCTACTGGCCGTTACGGGCAGCACGTGAACTCGGCCATCTTACGCCCTGGCCGGCCCAATATACCCGAGCGGCACCTGCAAATACTCCGGCCCATCTGCCCGAGGCTCCGTACAGTACGTGTAGGTCATAACGCTATCCCGCCGGACCTGAAACAGCATCGGGGAACTCATGTGAGTTCCCCGTTGCTGCAAACAGATATCATTTGTGTATCTTGCAAATGCCTAAAATGAATTTTCCACTCCCTTAACGGGCTATTGAATCTCCCTCCCTTTCAAGGGGAGGGCCGGGGTGGGGATGGGGTTACAGTTGCTGAACCGTCAAACCATATTATTTGTCAGTCAGCACAACACCTGATCACGGCTTGCCCGGCAACGGTTTGCAAATCAACCGTCCCGTATCAAACCCCTGTCGCGCTATCCGCTGCACGATTCCGTTGTAGACAGAAGCCTCCATAACCGGTTGGCGTGCCAACACCCAGAGATAGTCACGCTTCGGCGCACCGACCACCGCATATTCATAGTCCCCGCCCAGCTCCATGATCCAGTAGTCTCCCCGGAACGGCCAGAAAAAACTCACTTTAAGACGTGCGTTCCCGACCGGGTCAACGGACCAGGCACGCCCCTTCGCCTCGCGAAGTGCTCCATCCGCTTCATTCACGCAGCGGTTGATCACCTCAACCTCTCCATTGGGCAGCAGTGTATAAGTAGCACTGCTCCCCAGACACCCCTTCTGAAAGAAATGTTCAATCCGGGCGATTTCGTACCAAACCCCCGAATAGCGGGTAAGGTCAACATGCGGAACGGTCATCAGCTGCGGTGGATTACCTACCGCACGGCACGTACCGGCAGAGAGAAACAGCATCGACACCAAAACGGCGGCGGGAATGGTAAAATAGAACGTACGCATAATTACTTGCCAAACGCAGTCAGCAGTTGCGGCAGAAGAAACGGCGCGTTGGAGGTGATGGCACCACTCATAAAATCCATCATGCCGGGGCGATAACCGTCATGCCAGATTCTGTTAAACATCTCCAGGCTGGTTTTGCAGAAACAATCGGCATTTTCAACCGTTTTCCCGTCTTCGATACGGCAGCTGTCCGCGTCCAGTGTCACCGTTTTCTTGATATCATCAATTGAGAAGTAGAATGTCGTCGGGACGGTGAAGACACCCTTCTGATAGCTGCCCTGCAATGTTGCAAAAATATCTTCCTGCATAAGTTCCTCCGGTGTATTTGATTTCTTACATAAAAAAAGGCGGGGCCGAAGCCCCGCCGTCTGTGTAGCATTCTTATCTGGTTCGAGTCAATCAGTAGCCCAAGATTTTGAACGTAGCCGGGAAGGAGATATCCAATGCCGGAGCGGTTATTGTTTTTCCTGCCTGTTTGGTGGGCGAGACGACTACTGTCGGATCAACCACTGCACCGCGAAGGAGGAAATTTAACATCTGCGTCTGTGCCAGCGTTATGTTGGCCGGAACGGAAGGATCAATCAGGAATCCGTGGCTGATGCCAGCCTGATCAAACTGGAAGTACCCCTCCGACGGTGTGCTGGTTGTCGCATTCAGCACGGCGGCAAAAGCTGTTTTCGGCACCGCACCTCCCGCTGCCAGCGTGTACATGAATGTTGTCGGAATACGCGGCGTAGCGGCGCCCAGGTAACCAAGCTGGCTGAAACCGGGTGCAACCGCAGCGCCGGCAATTCCCAGGACCTCACGCCCGCCAAGGGCATTACCAAGGTACCGAGTGTTGGCATTGGGGATGACCTGATCGCCCACCGCTTCCTGGATGGCGATACGTCCCGACAGACGTGACGGCAGACCGCTTGCAAGCGGCGTCGTCATGGTGGCCGGGTCAACCGGATCGAAAACACTCTGGGTTACCTGGAAGAAATTGTGATACGTGGGGCTGTTCTTGGCGATGCCCACAGCCAGGAGTCCGGCATCTATAGTGCTGGAAAAAGCCGGGCTGTTCTGCATTAGGTACGCAACGCGGCCACCAGGGACACTCAGAAAACCTTTCATGTCGCTGTTAAGGGTCGTCTGGGTGTAGGGATAGCCGGTTGTGGCAAGGGTGGTATTGCCGGCCAGATAGTAAGAACCAACTATGGACCCGAGACTGAGGCCGACGTACTTGATGTCAACCGTTGGCGCGGGTACGATCCCTTGTGCACCAAAGCCTCCTGTCCTCATGGTTAATTCCAGTCGGTTGAGGTTAACCGCGGCCTGCTGGACGTTTGAACGCGTGGCCAATGGTGCGCCAATCGCCATGAAATCCTGGCCCCAGACAGCTCCAGTAGTATGCCCTGCAACCGCAAGAGCCCCATGGAGCGGGAGATCAATCGCTGCGACAGTGTACCCTGCGGCTGTCAGCGAACCTGCAACGGCAACAACCTGTTCTTTCTGTCCAGTTATTCCGTGTTGGAAGATGACTACTTTCCCGTTTGAAGTTGTCGGAGTGATAAGAACAAACGGTACTGAGCGAAGCGTGTGATAGTAACCGGTCAGATTAGCACCGGTCCGGAACGCCTGTACCACCCCTGCAGCCGGATTGTAGGCGCCGGCAACGGCAGAAAGATCCATAGTGGCGGCGTTGGCTTTTGCCACTACCGGATCAATCGAGAGGTCGGCGCTGTTGATGGTTCCGTTTACGACGCTCTTGACTGTTGCAGGCGCAGTCGTTGCCGCTTTCATAACCGCAGACCAGTACGCGTCTGGCGAGGGATTTACCCCCCCCTTGTCAAACGTGGTCGTCACGGTAACCGTGTTGGTCCATGTTTTGCCTGTCAGCCCCCCAAGAGCCGCCCCGGCGGAGAAGGCACGCAGGGCGCTTTCCACCGGCATCATGGATGCGGTTGAACCGGTACCGTCTTTGGAAACGTACCCTGCGCCGGTGGTTATAAAACGACCCAGGAGCGAGATGTCGTTACGGCTGGCAACTTTGGTGGTGGCAGAAGCCGTGATCAGATCATCCATAACCTTTGCGTAGCCTGAAAGCTTTACAATGGTTTTTCCCGCATCGGCATACACGTTGTCACGAATAGCCTCCAGCCCGGCGAATGCCCCGAGCAGCGGTGTTGTAGCCTTAAGCGCTTCAAAATAGAACGAACCGCTTAGCGATCTACCTGAAGCGGCGTCCTTGACACCGCTGGTGACTACGTACAGATAGCGGGTACCGGGAAGCAACGGAAATTTCGGGAAGAGATGGAGATTGGGATACACTGTCGTACCGACGGTGTCAGCGCTGTAGCTATAATCAAACAGGGCTGAAATATCGGTAAAACCCAACGAGCTGTTTTCTGTCAAGCCGTTTGAATCAATGCCAAGCTGAAACACCTTGACGGTTGCCGGCGTAACGGTGGCCGGATCTACCGGCTGTTGAAAGCGGATGTAGATCGGTGCATTCAGGCCGGATACGGCACTGGTCCCACCCATTTCGTACTGGTTTACATATGCCAGCGCCGCTGAGGGGTCCATCGGTTTATTAACCGCTCTATTCAAAAGCGGATCGGCGGCGGTGGCAGTTGCCAAAATATTGGGAAGCGGCACATTGCCAAGACTCGGGTCAAAAACGGCGGTATTGGCACTGACTGTAGAAGCTGGTGGCGGGTCTGTTGCGGCGGCACTGCAGCCAAAAGCGACCAAAATCGGCAGGAGTAACAGAAAATTTCTAACGGTCGTGTACATGGCGTCTCCCCTCAATTAAATTAAAATTTTACGGTTATGTTGGCGCCGAAGAGATGAGCATCACTCTTGTACGTGCCATTTTGACCGGTCAGTTCTGTCATGTTCTGGTTACTCGAAGTTCTGTCAACCCAATGCACCCACATATACGCGCAATCAAGGGCAACAGAATCGTTATGGATACCCATCCCCATGGCAAAATTGTGCCGATCACTGTCAGGGAGTTCCGGTCCGAGGGTTTCGTTGGGAATCGGATTGACGTCATAGGAGTACCCAGCTCGTAGGTCGAGATTTTTGTTATAAGAGTACTGCCCCCCCACCTTGTAAGCCCAGACATCCTTCCAATTTTTAGCTGCGGGTTTACCGTTAAATACATTGAGCTTTGATGCGGGACCAAAAGCGATTTCAAGTTTATTGTAGGAACTCCAACCGGTCCGTTCGGCGTCAAATTCAAGCGTCAGCTGGTCAGTCGGCTTCCAGGCTACCCCCAAAATCAGGCTGTCAGGCAGCGTAATGGTGGTTGAGGCGGTGGAGGTGAAACGTGCTCGGGTAAATGGTATCGCACTTGACGGGAGAACGGTGTAATCGATCCCCATGGCGCTCAGACCGGCAGGGCTTGTGGCCAGGAAGTTTGCATCACCATCGATATGGAGGGTAATCTCGCTACGATAGGCGGCTCCAAACGACAGCTCTTTCAGCGGTTTCCAGAGGATGCCGGCATTCCATCCCACATCGGTGGCGGTGCCATCCACACCAAGCTCACCAAGCTCAAACGCGCCGTAAGGCGCGCCGCCGGTTATTGTACTCACGTGGGCGCTCTTTTGAAGCGTCACGATCGTATGGGTTATGTCAACACCGGCGGCAACCGCGAGATTCATGCTATCAAAGCGATATGCCGCCGTTGGCTGAAAGTTGATCGGTTTTATGGCCAGATTCTCTATCTGGTTGCGGAACGAACTGCTGTTGTCCCAGCTCTTGGCAAGTGGATAGATCGAGTTGACGCCCAGACCGACGGTGAGCGGCATTGCTTCAAATGAATAGGTTGCATACAGTGACGGTGCAATGAAAAGATCCCGCTTGGCCTTCTCAAAGACCGGCGATGTGCCGTTACCGAGGGGGTTATTTCCGGACAAGGGGGTTGTCCCGATATACTCAGTCTGGGGCACCGCTATTATCAGCGATCCCAGGCTGATCTGCGTACCTTTCAGAAAGGCAATACCGGCCGGATTGTAGAAAAGGGCTGTTGGATCATCTGCCTGAGCGACAAACGCATTTGCCATCCCCATAGCTTTGGCACCCTGTTCGTTCACTTTGAAACCTGCCGCCACCGCCAGGGAAGCTGCCCCAGTCAGAGTTGCCAATATACCCGCGAGAATCAGTCCTTTTTTCATTTCAACACTCCTTTCTGTATGTAAGATCTACAGCCTGCTGCATGTACATTTTCAATGCATCTCTCATGATTTCTGACACACGTGCGCCTCTTTCCAGCGCACAGTTTTTAATCACCCCCCATTCAGCATTGCTGACTCTCATGGATAATACGTGGTTGCGAAGATATCTTGAATTCGGTTTCATGGCAATTTAGTTTTTACCGCCCGTCTTTTTATTATTTTTAGAACAGTATTTTCTGTAAACTATGACAGCTTGACACTCATGTCAAGGACTAATTATTTCAATTTTATGTCCGGCTTATGATGGCAAAATACCGTAAACTTTTTTCAAATAATACCGGGGCGTAACCGCATAGTTAATTACAAATATAATCATTTAATTTCAAGTTCTTATTTCAATTATTACCGTATTATGGCTATACGTATGTAAGTAAAAACTTCGATAATATTCAAAAATATTCTTCAGTATTATGAACCTCTGACAAGAGGCAACTAATAATAGTATGTCCATACGCAGGATGCTGAAGCGGGATTGTTTTTAGAAAAGCTCGTCACTTCAAAACAAAAATAGAATTAAATTATATAGAATAAAATTTATACTTGACATGAAGGTCAAGTATATATAGCGTTACTCAAAAGGAAGTACCTGGAGGTGAACGCATGAACAGCGCGATATTTCAGTCCGTACCAGACATGCTCAGAAGTAACGCCGGTGAATTCAGCAACAGGCTTGCCCTTAAATACCGCAAGCAGGGCACCCTTGTTACCCTGACGTACGCTGCCCTCTACGAGCGGGTGCTGATGGTTTCCAGGGGACTCGGCAAGATGCGTGTCAAGCCGGGCGACCGGATTGCGATTCTTTCTGAAAACAGGGCCGGCTGGGTTATCGCTGACATGGGGATTCTCTCCGCCGGCGGCATTACCGTACCGATTTATCCCACCAACACCCCCGAGCAGATCCAGCATATGATTAACCACTCGGGAGCCAGAATCATTTTCGTCTCCGGGAAATTCCAGTACACCAAACTCCTGAAGATACGGGATGAGATCCCGGGACTGGAACTGGTTGTTTCGTTCGAGCGTTTTCTCGGCGAACCTTCACTGCCGGTCACAACCTTCTACCAGCTTTCGGAGATAGATTCCGTCATCACGCCGGAAGAAAAGAAGGATCTCGAGGCAGGAATCGACCGGATCGAGCCGGGCGATGTGCTGACACTGATTTACACCTCCGGCACCACCGGAGTGCCAAAAGGGGTCATGCTGTCACACAACAACATTCTCACCAATACCGAGTATCTGACAACACAGAGCAAAGCCATCACCAAAGAAGACACCCTGCTGAGTTTTCTCCCCTTAAGCCACATTCTGGAAAGAACCGCCGGCTATTACATGACCATCCGCAATGGCGCCCTGCTGGCATTTGCCGACAGCATTGAAAAAGTTGCGGAAAATATGGCCGAAATC
Organism: uncultured Geobacteraceae bacterium; assembly: GCA_903862245.1. Classification (GTDB taxonomy): domain Bacteria; phylum Desulfobacterota; class Desulfuromonadia; order Geobacterales; family Pseudopelobacteraceae; genus JACRCG01. The sequence continues at coordinate 18,411 of CAIOXL010000068.1, forward strand.
AGGCCGACCGTCATGGTCTGCGTGCCGCGCCTGTTTGAAAAAATTTACCACCGCATATTCGAGAATGCCCACCAGATGCCGGCCATAAAACGGGCCCTGTTCCACTGGGGGGTCGACATCGGCAAAAAATATGTCGCGGCAACCTACATAGAAAAACAGCCTTCCACGGTGCTCAATATCAAATACGCCATTGCAAACCGCTTGATTTTCAGCAAGATCAGGGCAAAGTTCGGCGGCAATATGAAACTGTTCTGCTCAGGCGGCGCCCCTCTGGATAAAACCATCAACGAGTTTTTCTGGGTCCTCGGTATCCCGATTTTTGAAGGGTATGGCTTGACTGAAACCAGCCCGGCTCTCTGCTTCAATACGTTTGAGCATATCCGCTTCGGCTCGGTGGGTGTCGCCCTGGACCAGACGGAGTTCAAAATCGCCGAGGACGGTGAAATCCTGGTGAAGGGGCCGCAGATCATGCTCGGTTATTACGAAGATCCGGCTGCCACGGCCGACGCTATTCAGGGAGGGTGGTTCAAAACCGGAGATATCGGCCACATTGAAGACGGCTTTGTCTACATTACCGACCGCAAAAAAGAGCTGATTATCACGGCAGGGGGTAAAAACATCGCCCCGCAACCGATCGAAAATGCGTTGAAGATGGACAAGTATGTTTCCTCAGCATTTGTCTACGGCGACGGCAAACCATATCTGACCGCCCTGATCGTGCCGAATCTGGAGCGCCTGCTGGAGTTTGCCAAGGATAAACATGTTAACTATTACGAACTGGACGATCTGGTTATGCATGAGCCGGTTCAGAAGCTGTTCGAGCAGCGGCTGGCGGAAATTAACAGCCACCTGGCGCCGTATGAAACCATCAAGAAGTTTGTACTGCTGGTCCACGATTTTTCCATTGAAGGGGGTGAACTGACGCCGACACTGAAGCTAAGGCGTAAGATCATTTATGAAAAATACAAGCACCGCATCGAGGATTTGTACATTGATCACAACAATTAAGTGGTACAGACGGGGAGGGATATAATGAAACAGATTAACAAAGTAGCAGTTCTGGGAGCGGGTGTGATGGGGGCGACTATCGCCGCACACCTCGCCAACGCAGGAATTCAGGTTCTTCTGCTCGATATCGTACCGAGGGAGCCGAACGAGGCCGAACAGGCAGCAGGTCTCACCGTCGCCGACAGCGCGGTGCGCAATCGCATCGCCGCCGCCGGACGGGACGGGTTGCTGAAAATGAAGCCGGCCCCCTTCTTCCTGCCGGGGTATGCGGGCAACATCGAAATCGGCAATTTTGACGATGACATGCACAAACTGCAGGAGTGCGACTGGGTTGTGGAGGTTGTCATTGAGAACATGGCGATCAAGAAGCGGCTCTTCACCGAAAAGGTCGCCCCGAACATGAAGGAGGGGGCGATCCTCTCCACCAACACCAGCGGCCTCTCTGTCAACGAGATGGCAGAATGCCTCCCGGAGGGTCTCCGGAGGAACTTCCTGGTCACGCATTTCTTCAACCCGCCGCGCTATATGCGCCTGTTGGAGATCGTCCCCTGTTCTGCAACCGATCCGGCCGTCACCGCATTCATGGCCGATTTCATCTCCCGGCGACTCGGCAAGGGGATTGTCTATGGCAAGGACACCCCCAACTTCATTGCCAACCGGATTGGTGTGTATGCCATCTGCAACTGCGTACGGAGCATGTTGGAGAACGACATGACCGTTGAGGAGGTGGACGCCGTCGCCGGACCGGCCACCGCCCGCCCAAAAAGTGCGGCCTTCCGCACCGCCGATCTGGTGGGGATTGATACGCTCCGCCATGTGGCCGACAACTCCCATGAGCTGTTGAACAATGACGAACAACGCGACATTTTCAAACTGCCTGACTTTGTCGGCGAAATGGTGGCCAAGGGACTGCTGGGCAACAAAAGCAGAGGGGGATTCTTCAAGAAGACCAAAGGGGCAAAAGGGCAGGAGTTTTTCTATTACGATTACAAAACCGGCGAGTATGCACCATCGCTCCGCCCCAAATTTGCATCCGTTGAAGCGGCCAAAGCGATCGACGACCCGGCCAAGCGCCTTCAGGCGGTCATCACCGGGAGCGACAAGGGGGCCCGCTTTGCCTGGAGCAACCTGCGCGACACCCTGATCTACGCCTATAACCGGATTCCGGAGATCGCCGACGACATCGTCAACATCGATAATGCCATGAAATGGGGCTTCAACTGGGAACTCGGGCCGTTCGAGATGCTGGATGCGATCGGGGTACCCTATTTCGTTGAGCGGGCCGAACGGGACGGCGTCCCGGTCCCGGCCGGGCTCAAAACGGTGGAGCGGTTCTACAAATTCGAGGGGGGACGTACCTGCTACTACAGCCTCCCTGACGGAGAATACCGCGAAGTGCCGCAGAAAAAGGAACAGATCAGCCTTTCCATCCTCAAAAGGAACAACAGGGTACTGGAAAAGAACAGCGGAGCGTCCCTGATCGATCTTGGTGACGGCGTATTCTGCCTTGAGTTCCACACCAAAATGAACGCCATCGGCGGCGAAATTCTTGCCATGGTTCACAAAAGCATCAAGCGGACAGAAGATGAAGGTATCGGTCTGGTCATCGCCAACGAAGGGAGTATGTTCTCGGCCGGCGCCAACCTGATGCTGCTAGTGATGGCCATCGCCGAGGGGGAATTTGATGAGATCGCCATGACGGTCCGGGCCTTCCAGAAAGCGATGATGGCGATCAAATACTCCAAAATTCCGGTGGTGGCCGCGCCGCACAATCTGGTCATGGGTGGCGGCTGCGAAACCTGCCTCCACGCGGACGCCATCATTCCCCACGCTGAAACCTACATGGGGCTGGTGGAACTCGGGGTCGGCCTGCTCCCGGCCGGGGGGGGGACCAAAGAGATGGCGGTTCGCGCCATCCAGCTCGCCGAAACATACGAGCTTGACGCAGCACCCTTCATCTTCAAGAACTTCATGAATATCGCCATGGCAAAGGTCAGCATGTCCGCCGCTGAACTGGCGCCCATGGGCTTCATGCGCCAGGGGGATGCCATCACCATGGATCTGGAAAAGCGCATCCATGATGCCAAGCTGAAGGCAATCTCACTGGCCGCCAACTACCGTCCCGGCCGGCCATTGACCGGCCTGAAAGCGCCCGGCCGCAGCGTGGCCGCCTCCATCAAGTCCCAGCTCTGGAACATGCAGAAGGGCGGCTTCATCTCCGAATATGACCAGTATCTGGCCGGCATGGTCGCCGATGTCATTACCGGCGGAAATGTTCCGGCCGGCACAGTCATCACGGAGGAATATCTGCTGGATCTGGAGCGCGAAGCCTTTGTCCGCCTCTGCGGGCAGAAAAAAACCCTGGAGCGCATCCAGCACATGCTCAAGAAGGGCAAGCCGCTGCGCAATTAATTGCTAGCTTCCCCTCCCGCAAGGGGGCGGGGGAACTTTAAAAGTTACACCACACCAGTTCCTGATTCATTCAATAGTCCCCACTTTAAAAGGGGGATGTATCCGTTACGGAGGCCGTACATGAGAAAAGCATATATTCTTGCTGCATACCGCACCCCCGCCTGCCGGGCTAAAAAAGGGAAACTGAAGGATGTCCGCCCGGACGATCTCGCCGCCGTCGCCATCAAGGGACTGCTGGAGAGGACCGGCATAGATCCTCACGATATCGATGACATCATCATGGGGTGCGCCTTTCCCGAAGGGGAACAGGGAATGAACTTCGCACGGGTGGCCGCACTGAAGGCCGGCGTGCCCATCGAGGTCCCGGCCCAGACGGTCAACCGTTTCTGCTCCTCCGGCCTGCAGACAATCGCGTCGGCAGCGGAACGGATCATGGCCGGATTTGCCGACTGCATTATCGCCGGCGGAGCCGAAAGCATGAGCATGATCCCCATGGGCGGGGGGAAATACAGCGCCAACCCGTCCCTCATGGCCAGTTGGCCGGAGGCCTTTGCTTCCATGGGGATTACGGCGGAACTGGTTGCGGAAATTTATGGCGTCAGCCGCGAGGATCAGGACGCCTTTGCCGCCGCCAGCCACACCAAAGCCGCCGCAGCCATCGCCGCAGGAAAATTCAGGGACGAAATTATCCCGGTAGCAACGGAGATCTGCACGCTGGTCAATGGGAAGATGAAATGCCGTACGGAACTGGTGGAGGGTGATGACGGCGTGCGCAGTGACACAACCGCCGCCGGACTGGCTAAATTGAAACCGGCCTTCAAGGCGAACGGCACCGTTACCGCCGGAAACGCATCCCAGATGACCGACGGAGCCGCAGCGGTACTGGTGGTCTCGGAAGAGTACCTGGAAAAGATCGGTAAAAAAGCGCTGGCCCGTTTCATCGCCTTCGCCGTCAAGGGAGTGCCGCCGGAACTGATGGGAATCGGTCCGGTAGCTGCCATCCCTGCGGCACTGAAGCTGGGGGGGCTGTCGCTGGAGGATATCGGCCTGTTCGAACTGAACGAGGCATTTGCAGCCCAGTCCCTGGCCTGCGTCAAGGAGCTGGAGATCGACCCGGCCCGGGTCAACGTAAACGGTGGGGCGATAGCCCTTGGTCACCCCCTTGGCTGTACCGGCGCCAAGCTGACCGCCTCTCTCCTTCAGGAGATGCGCCGCAGCAATACCCGTTACGGCATCGTCTCCATGTGCATCGGCGGCGGCATGGGTGCTGCGGCAATTTTCGAAAATATATAACTATATTCCCGTGCGAGGTGACATCATGGCGACAAAACTCTACAAAGGTGCAGAATATCTGATCACAGCAACAGACAGGAACGACATCTTCACTCCGGAGGACTTCAGTGACGAGCAGCGGCAGATCGGCGACACGACCGAACAGTTCGTCCTGAACGAAGTGCTGCCGCACCGTGACGAGATCGAGCATCACAACCTGCCGTTGACGGTTGAACTGATGAAAAAATGCGGCGAGCTGGGACTGTTGATGATCGACGCTCCCGAAGAGTACGGCGGGCTTGAACTGGACAAGGCCACCAGCATGCTGGCGGCTGAAAAGCTGTCTCAGGCCGGCTCGTTTTCCGTCACCTACTCGGCTCACACCGGTATCGGCACGCTGCCGCTGGTTTATTACGGCACCAGAGAGCAGAAAGACAAATATCTCGGCAAAATTATTTCCGGGGAGTGGATTGCGGCCTACTGCCTCACCGAACCGGGCTCCGGGAGTGATGCTCTGGGGGCGGCGGCAACCGCGACGCTCTCTGCCGACGGCACGCACTATATTCTCAACGGCACCAAGCAGTTCATCACCAACGGCGGCATAGCCAACCTCTACACCATTTTTGCCAAGATCGATAAACAGCACTTCACCGCCTTCCTGGTGGAGCGGAGCACCGAAGGCTTGAGCGTCGGCATGGAAGAAAACAAGATGGGGGTGCGGGGGTCGTCCACCACCCAGATCATCCTGGAAGACGCGGTCGTTCCGGTGGAAAACCTGCTGGGAGATATCGGCAAGGGGCACAAAATCGCCTTCAATGTCCTCAACGTGGGGCGCTTCAAGCTGGGGGCCGCCACCACCGGTGCAGCAAAAGTCGCACTGGCCACCGGAATCCGCTATGCCAACGAGCGCAAGGCCTTTGGCGTCACGATCGGGACGTTCGGTGCCATCCAGGAAAAGATCGCCGACACCAGCGCCTCCATTTTTGCGGCGGAATCGTTGGTCTACCGTCTGGCCGGCCTGATCGACGACCGTCTTGCCACTCTTCCGAAAGATACGGCCAACTACTATGAAGCGTACCAGCAGGGGATTGAAGAGTATTCTGTTGAATGCGCCGTTGCCAAGGTGTACTGCAGCGAGGTGCTGGCAGACGTGGTTGATGCCGTTGTCCAGATTCATGGCGGCTACGGCTTCATTCAGGAATATGCCGCCGAGGGTTACTACCGCGATGAACGCATCAACCGGATCTGGGAAGGAACCAACGAAATCAACCGTCTGCTGATCCCCGGCATCATCCTGCGGCGGGCCCTGAAGGGTGAAATCCCGCTCCAGAAAGAGGCGATGAAGGCGTTTGAATCACTGATGTCACCCTCATTTGACGAGCGGGACGATTCGATCCCCTTCGCGGCGGAAAAAGTGCTGGTCGCCGGCCTGAAGCAGGCGTTCCTGGTGCTTGCCGGCAGCGGAGTACAGAAATTCACCGACAAAATCAAGGACGAGCAGGAGATTCTGCTTGCCGTAGCCGACCTTGCCATATACATTTTTTCCATCGAAAGCTCCCTGCTGCGCGCCGAAAAGATCCTGCCGAAGCTGAGCGAAAGCAAAAAAGCCGCCGTATCAGCAGCAGTGAAGGTAATCACCTTCAACGGCGCCGAAAAGGCCGCCTCTGCCGCCCGCCGGGCCGCCTATTACATCGAGGAGGGGGACACCCTGACCATGCTGCTGGCCGGTATCCGCAGGTTCACCAAATACGATGCCACCGGGCTGCTCACGGCAAAACGCCACCTGGCTGCCGCCGCCCTTGAAGCGGAGAAATATATTTTCTGATTGCCACCGGAGCTCAATGCACCAGCACACCGTACAGACCCCCTACATGGTCGGGGAAGTTCATTTTTACAGCACCGAGCTCGATTGCGGCCCTGTACTGTTCGACACCGGCCCTCCGACACCGGAGGGCGAAGCCGCCCTGCTTCGGCACGTCGACCTTGCACGCCTGAAATACCTGTTCATAACCCATTGCCACGTGGACCACTACGGGCTGGCCAATTTCGTCACCCGCCAGAGCGATGCCGAGGTATTCATCCCCCGCAGTGACGCCATCAAATTTCAGCGCCACGACGAGCGGATGGAGCGGATGTCCGCGCTGCTGGGGAGTTACGGCTTCGGCAGCGAACTGACCGTGCCGCTGAAAGAGTCATTCGAGCGGAACAAGGTTTTCCCCGCCGTGCCGGAGCGGTTCCGTATTGTGGAGGACACACCCGGACTGGCCGAACTCGGCATCAGCTACCTTCCCTGCCCGGGTCACTCCCAGAGCGACCTGGCCTACCTGGTGGGCGATGCGGCGGTCACCGGCGACATCCTCCTCAGGAATATCTTTCAGGCGCCGCTGCTGGATGTTGACCTGAACACCTTTTCAGGACGCTTCCGCAACTACGATGCCTACTGCAATTCGCTGCTGGCTCTGGCACAGCTGCGTGGCCGGCGCATCATGCCGGGGCATCGCCAGTATGTGAAAGGGGTTGACCAGGCAATTTTTTTCTATGTACGGACCCTGCTGGAACGTGCCGTACAGATCCGACCTCTGAGGATGCTCCCCATCAGCAGCATTCTGGATCAGCTCTTCAAGGGGAGGCTGGCCGAGCCGTTTTTTATCTATCTGAAAATTTCTGAGATCATCTTCATGCTCGACCTGCTGGAGAATCCGGCGCCGCTCAAGGCGTCTCTGGAACAGATCGGCCTGTTCGATCAGGTGTACGCTCTGTATGAAGCTGTTGCATAACGGGAGGAACCCATGATCGACCCGCTTTTTCAACCAATCGTCATCAACCGGATGGCGGTCAAAAACCGCATCTTCATGCCGGCCATGCATATGAACATGGCCGGCAACTACGCGGTGAGCGACCGACTGGTTGACTTCTACGCCGAACGGGCCCGGGGCGGAGCCGGAATGATCACCGTCGGCTACGCGACCGTGGATGAGCTTTCCGGTAACCCCGGCAACATAGGCGCCCACAAGGATATCTACATTCCGGGGCTGGCCCGTCTGGCAGCAGCAATCCGGGACAACGGCGCCCGCTCCTCGGTCCAGCTGAACCATGCCGGCCGCTACAACCACTCCATGCTGACCGGAGGGCGGCAGCCGGTGGCCCCCTCACCCATCGCGTCACGCATGACCCGTGAAACGCCCCACGAGCTTGACCTGGCTGAGATCGAAGAAATCATCGCCTGTTTCGCCCGGGCGGCGGGACGCGTCAAAGCGGCCGGCTTCGATGCCGTTGAGATACTCTCCGGCACCGGCTACCTGATCAGCGAATTTCTTTCACCGCTCACCAACAAACGGGAGGACCGCTACGGTGGCGACTTTGACGGGCGTATCCGCTTCGGCCTGGACATTATCAGAGCAGCCAGAGCGGTCGTGGGGGACGACTTTCCACTGTTGGTCAGGATGAACGGCAACGAATTCATGGCCGGTGGTTCGAATCGCCAGGAGCTTCAGGATTACGCCGTTCGGCTGGAGGAAGCCGGAGTAGACGCCCTCTGCATAAACGTCGGCTGGCATGAAGCGCAGGTGCCGCAGATTGTCACCAAGGTCCCCCGTGGCGTCTTCGGCTATCTGGCCCGGGGCATCAAGGAGCGGGTCGCCATTCCGGTCATTGCCAGTCACCGCATCAATGATCCGGAGCTTGGCCGCAGTATGATCGCCGACGGCTACTGCGATATGGTGGCGCTTGGCCGGGCACTGATCGCCGACCCTTACTTCCCTGAAAAGGCCCGCAGCGGACGTGACGCCGATATCGTTCACTGCGTCGCCTGCGCCCAGGGGTGTCTGGACAACCTCTTCAAAATGAAAGCGGTGGAATGCCTCTGCAACCCACGGGCCGGCTACGAACGGGCACGCGCCCTCACCAGAGCCGATTCACCGCTGACCGTCACCATTGTCGGCGGCGGCGCGGCCGGAATGAGCGCGGCTGTTTCCGCTGCCGAGCGGGGACACCGTGTGACGCTCCATGAGGCCGGGGACCACCTTGGGGGGCAGCTCCTCCTCGCAGGCGCTCCTCCCGGACGTGAAGAGTTCCTGGAACTGGCCGCCGATCTGGAACGGCAGCTGCACGTATCCGGTGCGACGGTCGTGCTGAACTCCACCGTCGATGCCCGGCTGCTGGAAAAAACAGAACCGGATGCACTGATTATCGCCACCGGCGGCCGACCGATCGCCCCGGCCATTCCGGGTGCTGACCTCCCCCACGTCGTCCAGGCCTGGGATATTCTGACGGGACATGCTATAACGGGACGACGGGTCGTTATCATTGGCGGCGGTGCCGTCGGCATCGAAACCGCTCTTTTCCTGGCGGAAAAGGGGACCCTTTCGGGAGAGGCTCTCAAATTCCTGCTGGTGCACCGGGCCGAGTCGCCCGAAGAGCTGTACCGCCTGGCAACCAGCGGGAGCAAAGATGTCACCGTTATCGAAATGCTGGGGGAACTGGGCAAGAATTTCGGCAGGAGCACCCGGTGGGGAATGATGCAGGATGTGGAACGGTACGGCATCAAGAGCCGGGCGACTGCCACGGTTGTGGAGATTACCGCCGATTGCGTCAGGATCGAGCAGGACGGCACGGTGGAAGAGATTGCGGCCGACTCCGTGGTGCTTGCCGTGGGAACGCGTTCCCATAACCCGCTGGGGGAAGCGGCAGCCGCCGCCGGCATCCCCTGTCTGATTGCGGGGGATGCTCTCAAGCCTGCCATGGTCTATGATGCTGTTCATCAGGGTTTTACAGCCGGCCGCACTATCGGCTGAACTTACAACACGGGGGGAACCTAGTATGAAGAATTTGTGTGCGGCACTTGCGCTCATCCTGCTTGTTACCGGCAGCTCGTATGCTCTGGAAGTGGCGGGGGTGCAACTGGACCAGACCGTATCGGCACAGGGCCAGCAGCTGAAGTTGAACGGCTACGGTCTCAGGAAAAAGTTTTTTGTCAAAGTGTATATCGGTTCACTGTACGCGTCCAAACGCCTTGCCACCGCCGCTGAAGCGCTGCGCGACCCGGGCGGAAAACTGATCAGGATGAATTTTCTCCACTCAAAGGTGGAAAAAGAAAAAATCATCGAAGCCTTCAGCGACGGTTTTGCCAACAACTCGCCTGATCTGGTCGGCGCCCCCGAAGTGAAAAAATTCCTTTCACTCTTCACGGCCGACTTTAACCGGGGAGATGTGGTTGATCTGGTTCTCGGCGCCGACGGCAGTGTCTCGGCAACTCACAACGGCACGTCGCTCGGCACGGTTCCATCCACCAAACTTGCCAAAGCGGTTCTTGCCATTTATCTGGGCGACAAACCGGCGGACGACTCCCTGAAAAAAGGGATGCTCGGGAATTAATCTAAAAAAGCTTTTATAACTCGGAGCAACAAAGCAACGGAGTGAACACAAAAGAAAGATTTTTTTGAAACTGCCTTTTTGATGTGCACCGTACCGGTGATAGCTGTTTCTGTTGTAAGACCTTGACTTCTCCGTTGCTCCGTTGCTCCGTGTTATTCGAACTACCGATTCCAGCTAATACCAGGGAGCCCACGTTCATGTCCCAATCATTTTCCACCCCCATTGAACTGCGCTTTTCCGATCTGGACCTGTACGGCCATGTGAACAGCGTCGTCTATTTTTCCTATCTTGAAACAGCCCGGGTAAAACTGTTCGCCCGGTTTTTTCAGGCACTGACCGAACAGCAAATCTTCACGCTGGTCGCCCGTGCCGAGTGCGATTACCGGCTGCCGATCCTGTTCGGCGACCCGCTGATCGTTACTGTCGGCATAGCCAGGATCGGCACCACCAGTTTTGACCTGGAATACCACCTCCACAACGGCTCCGGAAAAACCTATGCCACCGCCCGCACCGCCATGGTATGCTTCGACAATGTCCGGAAAGTCACCGTCCCGGTGCCGGAATGCATCCGGACCATGGCCTGATCAGACACCACAAAGGGGAAATGAACGATGAACAGCGCCTGTAGCGGTGATCAGATACAAACTGAGCTTTCGGAGGGGATTTTCACGATCAGGATCAACCGCCCCGAGAAGAAAAATGCGCTCACGACCGCCATGTATGGGGCCATGGCGGATGCACTGCAGCGGGGTGACAGCGATCCGGCCGTGCGGGTTATCCTTCTCTGCGGCTCTGCCGACTGTTTTACCAGCGGAAACGACATTGCCGATTTCATCAATTTTCCACCGACCGGACCGGAGAGCCCGGTGCTCCGTTTCCTCACCGCCATCGCCCGGGCAGAGAAGCCGGTTATGGCTGCGGTCAGCGGCACTGCCGTTGGAGTCGGCACGACCCTGCTGCTCCATTGTGATCTGGTGTACGCCGCCGACACGGCGCTCTTCCAGATGCCGTTCGTCTCCCTGGGGCTCTGCCCCGAAGCCGGCTCAACCCTGCTGCTTCCCCAGTTGATGGGACACCGCCGGGCTTCGGAACTGCTGCTGTTCGGCGAGTCATTTACCGCCGCCCGCGCTGAACAGCTCGGCATCGTCACCGCTCTGCTGCCGCAGGAAGATCTTCTCCGGACCGTACGGGCCAAAGCCCTTCAGCTTGCGGCACAACCGGCGGCAGCGGTCCGGCTGACCAAATCACTCCTGAAACGGGACAATGCCGAAAAACTCCTGGAAACGGCTGCCTGTGAAATTTGCTGTTTTCTGGAGCGGCTCGCCTCGCCGGAAGCCGGAGAGGCGCTGCGGGCGTTCATGGAACGAAGAAAACCGGACTTCTCGCAGTTCGACTGAAGGAGAATGCCATGCCTGAAGCCATCTGGACCTCACGGATCACCCCCCCCCTGCTGGAAGAGTTGTCCCGCCGCGTACCGCTGGCAGACGGCTCAAACCCCGCTCAGATCGCCGTGGATGCCCCGGCAACCGGTCAGATCATCGGCCATACCCCCGCCTGCAGCGTCACCGACCTTGCCCACGCCTTCACGCTGGCCCGGAAAGCCCAGAAACAGTGGGAAGCCGTTTCGCTGGCCGAACGGCGCCGGATATTCCTCCGCTACCATGATCTGCTGCTTGAGCAGCAGGAGACCCTGCTTGACCTGCTCCAGATCGAGACCGGCAAGGCGCGGCGCCACGCCCTGGAAGAGGTGCTGGATGTGGCAATCACCTGCCGCCACTATGCACTCCGGCTGGAGGGTTTCCTGCGGCCGCAGCGCCGCAACGGAGCACTGCCGTTCCTGACCCGCTGCCGCGAACACCATCTCCCGGTGGGGGTAGTGGCGGTAATTGCCCCCTGGAACTACCCGCTCTCCCTGTCGGTATCCGATGCCGTGCCGGCGCTCTTGGCCGGCAATGCCGTAATCCTGAAGCCGGACAGCCAGACCCCCTTTATCGCCCTGCTGGCGGGAAAACTGCTCAGCGAGGCCGGCATGCCGGCCGATCTGTTTCAGGTGGTTACCGGTTCCGGCCGCGAACTGGGTGAACCGCTGATTGCCGGCAGCGATTTCCTCAGTTTTACCGGGAGCACCGCCACCGGACGGATTGTGGCGGCGCAGGCGGGACAGAACCTGATCAAATGTTCCCTTGAGCTGGGGGGAAAAAACCCCGCACTGGTGCTCGACGATGCCGATCTGGAGCGGAGCGTGGAAGGGCTGCTGCGCGGCTGTTTCTCCAATGCCGGCCAGCTCTGCGTCTCCTTCGAGCGGCTCTATCTGCAAAGCGGCATCCATGGCCGTTTTCTGGCGGCCTTTGTCCGGCGCGTCAAGGCGCTGCAGCTGGGACATGACTATAGCTACACCCCGGAGATGGGCTCCCTGATCTCGGCCGGGCAGCTGGCCGCGGTACAGCGTCATCTGCAGGATGCCCTTGACAAGGGGGCGGTCCTGCTGGCGGGGGGAGCGCACCGGCCTGACATCGGCCCGTATTTTTTCGAGCCGACGCTGCTGACCGGTGTGACGGAAGAGATGGCCCTCTGCCGGGAAGAAACCTTCGGTCCGATTGTTGCGGTCTATCGTTTTGAGCGGCTTGATGATGCCGTAGCACTGGCCAACGACTCCGCATACGGGTTGAACGCTTCCGTCTGGACTGACAATATCCCTCTGGGCGAAGCGCTGGCGGCCCGCCTCCGCTGTGGAACGGTCAACGTCAATGAGGCGTATGCCGCCACCTGGGCCTCGGTGGATGCGCCCATGGGCGGCATGAAGGGATCGGGGCTCGGACGGCGGCACGGGATCGAGGGGATTATGAAGTACACCGAGTCCCAAACTGTTGCGACGCAGCGGCTCCTGCCGGTAGGACCTCACCCCGCCCTTGAGGTCGGCAGATATGCCCGGATCATGACTGCGGCCCTGACCCTGTTGCGACGCATTCCCGGATTGGGATAGGAGCTGAATATGGGTGATGCCATGGATTACGATTTCATAGTGGTCGGTTCCGGTTTCGGCGGTTCAGTTGCTGCGCTCCGCCTTGCGGAAAAGGGGTACCGGGTGGCGGTTCTGGAAATGGGCAAGCGGTTTCGGGCGGAGGACTTCCCCAAAACCAGCTGGAACCTGCGCCGCTTCCTCTGGCTTCCCTCTGCCAAACTGCATGGGTTCTTCCGCATGACCGTGCTGCAGCACGCCTTTATACTCTCCGGCTGCGGTGTGGGGGGCGGTTCGCTTGTCTATGCCAACACCCTGCTGGAGCCTCCGGACAAGGTCTGGGATGACCCTCAGTGGAGGGGGCTTGCCGAGTGGAAGCGGGAGATGCCCGAATGCTATGCGACTGCGAAGCGGATGCTGGGGGTGGTCACCAATCCCTCCTTCGGCGAAGCTGACCATCTGCTGCATGCGGCGGCCACCTCCTGCGGCGTCGGCCACACCTTTTACCCCACCGATATCGGGGTCTACTTTGGCGCAAAGGGGGAGAAGGCGCCTGACCCGTTCTTTGGAGGGGAAGGGCCGGAGCGCACCGGCTGCGAACTGTGCGGCGGCTGCATGGTAGGGTGCCGCTATGACGGCAAGAACACCCTGGACAAGAACTACCTCCACCTGGCTGAAAAGCGGGGGGTACGGATTATTCCCGAGACCAGAGTTGTGGATGTGTCCCCCCTGAACGGCCATGACGACGGGAGGGATGGCTATGCGGTCAAAACCGTCTCTGCAACCGCTCCCTGGTTCGGCCCACGCCTGAACCTCAAGGCCCGGGGGATCGTCTTTGCCGGCGGGGTTCTGGGCACCGTGCCGCTGCTGATGGCTCTCCGGGAATCCGGGTCGCTCCCGGAGCTGAGTGACCAACTGGGGCAGTGCGTCAGGACGAACTCCGAATCAATCATCGGCGTCAAGCTGCGCGCTAAGAAAGCTGATGTCTGTGACGGGGTGGCGATCGGTTCCGGCATCTATCTCGACGAGCACACCCATGTAGAGGCGGTCCGTTACCCCAAAGGTTCCGACGCCTTGGGCTTCCTCCTAACCCCGTTGACCGACGGCACCCCCGGTCCGCTCCGGATCTTAAGCTGGCTCGGCATGATCCTGCGCCGGCCAATGGATTTTTTGCGCCTGCTCAACCCGTTCGGCATGGCAACCTCCACAGTGATTCTGCTGGTTATGCAGACCCTGAGCGGTAGAATCCGCATGGGGCTCCGGCGGTCATGGTGGTGGCCGTTCGCCCCGCGACTGGTGACGCTGGGTGACAAGGTGCCCGCCTACATTCCCCAGGCCAACCGGTTCGCCCGGAGCATGGGTACGCTGCTGAATGGAGTGCCCGCCACCGCCATCACCGAAATACTGCTGGATATCCCGACCACCGCCCACATTCTGGGGGGGGCCGTCATGGGGGCATCCCGCAAGGAAGGGGTTATTGACGGCCAAAGCCGGGTGTATGGCTATTGCAATATGTACGTCTGTGACGGCAGCATGGTCAGCGCCAATCTGGGGGTAAATCCCAGCTTGACCATTACGGCGCTGGCAGAAAAAGCCATGAAGGGGATCAGCCCCGCATCCGCAGCGGAATGGCACGCGTCTGCCCTACCAAATAAGAAAGGGGAACGGTAGTATGAAAAAACTGATTATGGCAGTTCTGGCAGGAATGCTGTTCACTGCGGTCAATGCAGAAGCCGCTTCACTGCACGGGTTCTGGAAAACCGATGGCGGCAAGTCCCTGGTGGAAATCCACCCCTGTGGCGAGACCCTCTGCGGCAGGATCACCTGGCTGAAGGAGCCAGCCTATCCCGCCGATGACGCCATGGCCGGAAAGCTTAAAGTTGACCGGGAAAACCCTGACAGCGCCCTGCAGGGGCGCCCCATTGTCGGTCTCCAGATCATGCGCGGCTTCCGGGTCACCGGTGAACAGGTGTGGGGCGACGGCACCATCTATGACCCGGAGAACGGCAAAACCTACAAGTGCCGCCTGACCCTGGCCGCACCGGACCGCCTGGAGGTGCGCGGCTACATAGGCATGGCCCTGTTCGGCCGCACAACGGTCTGGAACAGGTAGTGCTGACGTGCGGTATGGCCGGTTATACGGGGGGAGTGCCGTTGTGAGGGGAGTTATTTGAGCAGGTTGAACTGATCGACGATTCTCTGGCGGTAGGCGGTAATATCCTTTTCCAGCGATTGGAGGGTTGACACCTTCTGCCGGATGCTTTTGAGGTGGGTATCCAGAAGTTCGGTCAGACGCGGCATGATCTTCTCCGGCACCTGATGCTCCTGGTCGTACAGCTGGGCCAATTCCTTCATCTCTTCCAGAGAAAGCCCCAATTCCTTGACCTTCAGAACAAACTTGAACCGTTTTACGTCCGCTTTTTCATAATACCTGACCCGGCCGTCCGTCCGCTTGGGAGGGTCCACCAGCCCCAGTTTTTCATACAACCGGATTGTCCGGGTGGTAATTCCCAGCATATCGGCCAGATCACTGATCTGCATATGTTCTTCGTTACTCAACCTCATACTTCACCTCTGCGTCAATAACGGATATATAGAACCATGCCCGTTTTAATGTCAATATTTTTCCCGCTGCGGCACCTGCCGAGCGGAACGGCAGACGCCGATACGCAGAGCGCCCCTGCCGTTTTTCCGGCAGGGGCGCTGCTGTTACTGTCCCGGTATTTCCTGGTTCAGCGTGAGTTGTTTCCCCGGACCGGCCAGAGGTAGTACGGTTTGTTTTCCTGTTTCGGAGCGACGACGCCGCTGGCCAGGTCGGCGGTCCACATTTCGGTGGGTGACTGTCGCGTCGCTGTCCAGTATTCGTAGTCGCGTACGTCGATAAAACCGAGCTGGCGGAGTTTCTGATAGGGCCAGCTATCCATTTTTGCCGGATCATACCCCATGGCTTTGGCATACTCGATCAGCTGCGCCAGTTCCTCTTTAGCCGGCACCCGCCAATCGGCATACCCGGCATAATTAGTGTCATTCAGGCGCTTCATGTATTCATACACATTGTCGTCACCGCGCCAGATAAGCTGGTGGCCGGGCAGATTGGCATTCAGGGTCCAGACAAGCCCGGTATTCTGGTCTACAGCCGTTTTTTCGAGAAAGACAAAGTTCGGCTTGGCAGCGGAACAGGCTGCAAGAAACAGTGCAGCGGTCAGTACCAGCAACAGTTTTCTCATACCCTACCCCCCAAAAGTACCGCGCTTGAACACCTTGCGGATTTCTTTTTCGTCTGACCATTCCAGAATGCCGGTTTTAAGATTTTTCATGGACATGGTGAATTTGTAGTACACATCGGTGGTACTCCCCTCCTTCTGCCTGATCTCCGAGAAGTTTGCGGTCAGCAGAAATTCGGCGCCGACCTGCTGGCCGAATTTGACGGCACTGTTTTTATCAACCAGGCCGCTGTCCTGCTGGGTCTTGATCTCTTCGATAGTCTGGGCATCGGTGGTGCGGTCAATAAAGCGGAATTTCCCGGAACGGATCAGCTTCGTCCGGATCGAGTCGGTTACCGACTCGGTGTCGATATGCTGCATCGTCTTGTTCTTGACCTTGTCCACGCTGACAACCGGCCGGCGTGACGCAGTCAGCTGCACCATCGGCGGAAAGGTAATCATTGAGTCGACCATGGCTTCGGCGATCTGCTGCAGATCTGATGAGCCGAATTCCGTCGAAATCGGCTTGGCCGAACCGGCGTCACCGTATTGAATGGTTGAGGCACACCCGGAAAGTGATGCTGCGCCCAGTGCTACTGCTGCCAAAAGTACTTTCATGCCGTTTTTCATCGGTTCTGTCCTCACTGAAGGTTGGATTTATACTCCGGGATCATCTGATCCCCTCATGTACTGCCGTTTATTCCGCTTCCCGTATCTTCAGCAGAAACGACTTCGCCCGGGGGTCCGGCGCAACCGCCTGCACGGTTTTGCTTTCCCGCCCGGTGAGAAGCAGCGGCTTCCACGAGCCGCCCCCTGAATTTATTTCAAGACCGCCGCCATCAAACCAGTCAAAGCGGTACTGAAACGGCAGGGTATCCTTGTCCTTGGAGCGGAGTGTTGCCTGTACCCTCATTGTATCACCCGCCATGGCACTTTTCACGTCGACAATCTCAATATCGCCGGCCAGAG
>CAIOXL010000069.1 GCA_903862245.1 uncultured Geobacteraceae bacterium
GTGTAGTATGTTCTGCCATCTTTCCCTTCTCCCTGAGGGAGAAGGTGGCCGAAGGCCGGTTGAGGGGGCAAACCTGCGTGCCGGAAAATAAACGTATAACTTCTGGCACGCGTAATTATAGCACAGTTCTGCCCGGAAGATAGACACACGGCTACGTCACTGTTTTCCCGTTTATACATACTTGTGCCGGCCTTTGATTGCCACAGCGACACGGGGTCAGCAGTTTTTCCCGCTGACCCCGTTCTCCTTCATTGAGAGGAAGCGGTGGATAAATCTATTCCGAAGCCGATACGCATCGTTCTATTTCCCGCCGTAACTGTGCAAGCCTGACAGGAAGAGATTTACGCCCAGATAGCAGAATATAGTTGCGGCGAAGCCGATAATTGAAAGCCATGCCGCCCGCTTGCCTACCCACCCCTTGGTAATACGTGCATGCAGAAAAGCTGCGTACACGAACCAGACAATCAACGACCAGGTTTCTTTTGGATCCCAACTCCAATAGGTACCCCAAGCATAGTTAGCCCAGGCAGCACCGGTAATTATTCCGAGTGTCAACAACGGAAAGCCGACCATGATTGCCCGATAGTTGAGATCATCCAGCACCTTTATTGGTGGAAACATCGCCAGCAGGGCGTTCCCTGCCGATTTTTCAGCAGATTCTTCGCTGCCGGCCTTTATCAGGTACATGATCGAGATGCCGCAGGCCACAGCAAATGCGGCGTAGCCGAGAAAACAGGTTATTACATGATACAGCAGCCAGTTGCTCTGCAGCGCCGGCACGAGCGGTTCAATGCCTGTGTTCATGCCCAGTTGTGCCCAGGCCATACCGAGCAGTGCAAATGGCATGACAAAGGCGCCAATCACCCGATAGTGGAACGTGAGGTCAAGCAGGACATAGATCAGCACAATTGTCCAGGAGAAGAACACCACCGACTCGTACAGGTTTGAGAGCGGGGCATGCCCCATCCCCATGTCGTAGGATTCTTTCCAGCGCAGGCCGATGGCCACCGTCTGGGCAAATAAACCACCATATGCCAGAGCGATTGCGGCAGTGCCGAGAGTCTTTGCCCGTGCAGCCAGAAAAGTGAAAAAGATGAGCATCGAAGCCAGATAGGCAAAGGTTGTTATATTGAACAGTAGTGAACTTGTCATGTATGTTTCTCCTTGGTGAGCTCTGCCTTGAGCTGAGTAACAAGCACTTCGAACGACAGCTGGAAGCCGCCCTGATTTTTGCTGGCATTGCCGCCAACCGTCACCGCTCCGTCCTGGATACGGATCCAGATCCGCCGGTGAGACATGAAGAATGCCGTGTATATGCCGAGCATCATCAGGATACAGCCAAGCCAGACAATCTCAACGCCCGGGTCCTTGGCCACCTGAAGCCCGGTGTACATCTTCTCCTCGGCACCTTTGTAGTGCAGAACCGGTCCCGTGCCATGCTGCTGTGCATGCTCAATGTTCAACCCCGGATGGTTGGCATACACGACGAAACTTTCCGTTTTTCCGTCCCGTGAGTGCAGCTCCACCTGTGCCGCCGGCCCGGACAGTTCGGGAACAAATTGCGACACGTCCTTTGTCGCCTCTGTCACATGCATACTGCTGCCGTCCGGCAGACTGACCGACCCCTGGCCTGCAACAGTCAGTGAGACGGTATTTTTGCCGTCAAGATCGCCGACGGTGAAAAAATAATTCCCCGCATTGCCGTAGCTGGACTGGTAGAAGGTAATTCCCTTATAGGTCAGCGGATCGTTGACGATGACCCGGACGTTCGTATAATCGGGCACCGGCCTGCCGTTCTCCAGCACCGTCAGGATGCTCTTGAATTCCTTCGGCGCTCCATTGGCGTATTTGGCGATACTGAACTGCTCCAGGCGGAGGGAAAAACCGAGGGGGAGTTCCTTTTCCGATCGGGAAACTACTTTGGATATACTCTCCCCCTCGGTGATATTCACATAACCTTTATAGCCAAACATCGAGCCGATCATGGCGCCGATGAAGATGATAATGACGCTGAGATGGACGAAATAGACCGACAGGCGGCACCAGGGGGTCTTCTGAGCGAAGAGATGCAGTGCACCGTCACTCCGGGTCACGACCGGATCGGCAAATTCACTTTTCAGAAAGGCGGCGACCCGCTCACCGACCACTTCAGACGCACCCGGGCTCTTGATCGTGGTCAGGTTGGTCAGGGAGCGTTCCAAACCGGGATCCAGAACCGTTACCGGCTGGGTGATAATCTTCCAGATATACGGCAGGCGCTTGATGGAACAGGCGATCAAGTTGATGGTCAGCAGGTACAGCAGCAGAATGAACCACCATGAATGGTACATGTCGAAAAAGCCGGCGGCCTTGTAAAACTTCAGCTTCGCCTGGCTGATCTGGGCAAGGTATTCCTGCGGAGGAATACCCTGGGGGATGATCGTACCGATGATCGAGATGAGCGCCAGAGAGATCAGCAGGGACATGGTCAGTTTCAGCGAACAGAAAAAATCCCAGAGGGACTGCAGAACATCTTTTTTGGGGGTTGTCACGTGTACGTTCTCCTTGAAATGTGTACCACCGCCCCTGTACCTGGTACGGTACCGGGAGGATCTCCGGAGTGGGGAAGCGGTGTACGTTGTGGTGTGCCGGTCGGAGCGTCTAACCGGGTATCAGCCGGGAAAGTCGGTCAGGAATGGTTTTGCGGAGGGACAAAAATAGTGCGGTATACCTGCGGTAATGACCAGAAGGGTTCCGAAATGTGAAGATTAGCCACTAACGGTGCATAGGTGAGCTGTAGCCCCTGACCAAGCGGTGCATGACACGGACAGCTGCAAAAGACGGTATCGCAGCAGCCGGGCACTTCCCCGTGCCGGTCGGAGCAGGGGCAGCCGCCGCACGGCTCGTCGAATGACGTGCTGCAGACAGCCTGCACAGGTGAAGAAGCAAATTCCGGGATGGCGGAGCTGGCACAGAGTGTTGCCGGCAGGAGCAGATAGATGACGAGCAGGGCTGCGGCAATGGTATGTCCGTATGCACGTGTTATGTTCATTGATCACCCGATATAATCATGGCCGTCAGTCTAGGCAAGCCGCCGTGAAATGTCAACTGTGGCGGTTGCATTTATATATTCGGTTCGGCATATGGTCACGGTATCTGCCGTACTTTGTAAAAACGCCCCTTGATCTTGTTTCTCCCCAGACAGGCCAGAGCCTGGCCTGCGCTTGCCCGCTCAATCGCCACAAATGCATGGTACTCGAGGACGTCGATCTTGCCGACCTCACTCCCCGCAACGCCATCCTCACCGGTCAGGGCGCCCAGAATGTCACCGGGACGCAGTTTATTCTTACGTCCGCCATCGATACAGAGCGACACCATTGGCGGCGCCGGAGGTTTACCGGCGGCAGCAGCAAGCGACGCCAGGTTACCCCGGGGGATACTGCTGCCAAGAGAGTTTTCGATCGCCTGCACCCGCCGTGTTTCCTGCGCCGTCATCAGACTCAGGGCCACCCCCTGCTCACCGGCTCGCCCGGTGCGCCCAATGCGGTGGACATGGATTTCAGGATCCCGGGACAGTTCATAATTGATCACCGCCGCCAGATCCTTGATGTCCAGTCCGCGGGCGGCCACATCAGTAGCAACCAGCACCGCAACACTCTTGTTGGCAAACCGCACCAGCACCTCGTCGCGCTCACGCTGTTCCATATCACCATGAATCGCTACTGCCGAGAAGCCGGCCTTCACCAGAGCCTCGGCCACCTCCTGACACTCTTTCCTGGTATTACAGAACACCAGCGTCGATTCCGGGCGATAGTGGTTGAGAAGCCGTGCCACGGATGCCCTCCGTTCCTCTGTATCCACCTCGTACAGCATCTGTTCGATCGTTCCCGCCTCATGGGTCTCATCGACGCTGACATCGACCGCTTCGTGCTGGAAGGCGGCACTCATGGCATCGATTGACTCCGGGTAGGTCGCGGAAAAAAGGAGGGTCTGCTTTTTTTTCGGGGTTGCAGCTATCACTGCGCTGATATCGTCGTAAAACCCCATGTCGAGCATGCGGTCGGCTTCATCAAGCACCAGTGTCCGCAAACCGTGCAGATCAAGTCTCCCCCGGCGCAGATGATCCAGCAGACGACCGGGCGTGCCGACCACAACGTGGGCGCCATGTTCCAGAGAGCTCAACTGTGGACCGAAGGGGACACCGCCGCACAGGGTGAGGATCTTGATGTTTTCGGTAAAGCGGGCCAGGCGGCGCAGCTCTTTGCCGACCTGATCGGCAAGTTCACGGGTGGGGCAGAGCACCAGTGCCTGCACACGCAGGTCGCTCACGTCCAGATGTGTCAACAGGCCGATACCGAAGGCGGCGGTCTTGCCGCTGCCGGTCTTGGCCTTGGCAATCACATCCTTGCCGGAAAGGATCAACGGCAGGGTATGGAGCTGGATGGGCGTCATAGCGGCATAACCGAGCGAGGCCAGGTTCTTGAGCATGGATGGCTGTATGTGCAGTGTTGAAAAGGCGTTGTGCGGCATGGGATCTCTCTTTTGGACTGACTCGTAACCCGGTTCAGCTCCGTTCATCCGGTTTTCCGCTGGCGGCGGGACAACACCGCCGCACATGTCTCCGGCTTGACCTGCATCAAGGCAATCAGGGTTTATTTTTGTTAGGGTGGTGACAGCGTTGTTCTATTTCACACCGGGAGACAGACCATGATAACCACCAGCGAAACGGCAGTAACCATCACCATCTGGGTATTAACGGCTGTCGGGACATTTTTTGGCGGACGGGCCGCCTGGCGGCGCAGAAGGCAGCACCGCCGGGAGGAGAGAAAAGCAGCCCCGGCATCGACACCGTGACATCAGAAGCCGACCCGCAGACCGAACACTGCTGTATGACTGAAGTAATCCATTTCGAATTTCCGCCCGTTGACTTCACTGAACTTGGGCTTGGTGCTGCCGAAAAAGCGGTAGCCGAGATCCAGATTCAGATGGTCTGTCAGCGCAACATCGAGACCGGCCCCCAGCTGGTAGGCTAAAACAACCGAGGAGCCGCTGGCCAGGGGTTGCCCGGTCACCTGCAGGTCGGATGCCTCCATCCGGGCAACACCGGCGCCGACGCCGACATAGGGTGCCCATCGACCGACGTCATGGAACACACCAAAAAAGTTGACCAGCAGGCTGTCAGCGGTCACCTTCCCCCCCCCTTTGAAGCCCCCTTCAACAAACGTTACCTGGTCGAGCGTATTACTGCGCCGGGCGTATTCCAGCTCAACCCGCCCCTCTCCCACAGGGTTACCCGGTTCAAAGTCCCACCCGAGTACCGCGCTCCCCGTGAGTGCCGGATCAAACTTGAGGCTGAAATTCCCCAGATCATCGGACGCCTTGGCTGTTATCAGGGAACTTCCGCCGACAAACGCTCCCACGTAGGGACCGGAGTGCTGTGCGCTGGCCGGCCGGCAGAGGAAGAGCGGCAGGCAGACAGCCAGTATGGTCAGACCTATTCGTTTCATGTCACACCTTTCAGACGTCGGGAAATAAAACTGCATATGGAATTATGGCACTGTAATGGTTGTTGTTTGCGTTTTTGAACCAAAGGTGGCCGTCAGGGTCGCCGAGCCGCTGTCAACCGCCACAACCTGTCCCGGCTGGTTCTGGCTATCAGTGAGCATCGCAACGTACGGCTTATCGAGCGTCCAGGTCGTGCTTTCAGTCACATCCATACTGGTGCCGTCAAAGTAATTTGCCGTTGCAGTGAACGCGACCCTGGTGCCGGCGATGAAGCCGGTTGGCAGCGTTGAGACGCTCAAGGTCTGTAAGCTTCGCGCCGTGACCGTCACCGGGGCCGTAACAAATTTACCGCCATATCGTGCCGTGATCGTGGCACTGCCGGATGCAACCCCGGAGACACGCCCCTTGTTAGCCATATCGCTATCGTCATTACCGACCGAAGCTATCCCACTGTTACCGGTTTCCCACGTACTGTTGGCAGTAACATCCTGGGTCGTGCTGTCACTGAAGGTTGCGGTCAGAGTGTAGCGGCCGCTGCTGCCGACAGGCAGTGCCAGACTGGGGGGAGAAACAGCTATGGATTGAACCGTTGGTGACACTACCGTCAGGGCGGAAGTACCGGTAATCGATCCGGATTTGGCCGTAATTGTGGTCAGCGGTGTATTGTCAACGGCATTGAGCCACGCCAGAGTACTCCCCGTAGAGGTTACCGCTGCCTTGGCACTGTCAGATGACGACCACTCTACCACCCCGGTGAGGTCCCGAGTGGTAGCGTTGCTGAAGATTCCTGTGGCGATTATGCGACTGACCGTACCCCTGGCTAGTTTTGGAGCCGACGGGGAAACCGTTATTCCGGTCAGGTCACCTCCGGTTACCCTGAGATTTGTTGAACCGGTGACTCCATCCAGCGATGCACTGATAGAGGTTGTCCCCTGCGTAAGTGTTTTAGCCACTCCGCCGATGACCGTGGCACGGGCAGTACTTGACGAATTCCAGACAACCTGAGCGGTGATATCAGGGGTCGTACCGTCGGAATAGGAGCCGATGGCGGTGAAACTCACCGTGGAGATACTCAGGGCCGAAGGACTCGCCGGCGTAACAGCAATCGACTGCAAAACCGGTTCCGTAACGGTTACTGCGGCGGTACCGGACTTGGAAGCAAACGTTGCGGTGAACGCGGCCGTGCCTTTTGCAAGTGCTCTGGCGAACCCCTTGCTGGCGAGATCATCGCTGACCGTTGCCACAGTGACATCGGACGAGAGCCATGCCGAGTCAAAGGTGAGGTCCTGAGTCGTCGTATCGGAGAAGGTGCCGGTTGCGGCAAACTGGTTACTCAAACCCTTGGCAAAGGTTAAACTGGCAGGGGCTACTTTCAATTCTGATATGGTGGCACCGCTTACCGTCAGCGTAAAACCGGGCGAGGAGATGGTCCCCACGGTTGCAGTCAGAGCCGCTGAGCCGGCGGTTGCACCACTCACCCGTCCCTTGTTCGGGGTGGTACTGTATTTGAAAGCAGCCACGGCAGGGGAAGCGCTCGACCAGACCACCTGATCGGTTATATCACGAGTGAACTGCCCGGAATAATGGCCGGTGGCCGTAAGTTTGGTGGACGTGCCGGCGGCGATTGTGTGAGAACTGTCGATAGCGGGAGAAACTGCGGTGATCACAATTGAAGTCAGCGGGATAAAATCGTTTTGCCGTGTCGGGGTGTCATTCCAGCCGCAGCCGGATAAAAGGAGCAGCAGAACAAAACAGGAGCAGATGAGGTTAGCCATGCGATCCTCCGGGGACCAGAAAATTAAAACGTTCATACACCCGCCGGGGCGGTAACGTCAAGGGGAGAAGGCACGGGCGCCCCCCCATGTTTGGTGCAGTAGCCGGCCGGTTCGGTCCCGGCTATATAGGACTCCTCCCGCTTCACCGGACAATCCGGTGTCGCACGGAAGCCGGTGGCAGGATCGATGACGACGGACACAACCGTATCCGGTTGCGGGAAATCAGCGGCCGGCCTCGTGACAACCGCCGTGCGCATGAAGCGTTCCCAGATCGGTGCGGCAACAGCCCCGCCGGTAAAACCTTTCCCACCCGGCCGCGGCTTGTCATGTCCGACCCAGACGCCGGTCACGATCTGCGGGGTATACCCGACAAACCAGGCATCCCGATAATCATCGGTCGTACCGGTTTTTCCGGCGGACGGATGTGTCTGGCTGAATTTCTTGAGCCCCTTCGCGGTGCCGTAGGTCATGACGTCCTTCAGCATCCGGGTGGTGATAAACGAGACTGCCGACGAAAGGACCGGAGCCGAAGCAGAGGGCAGCTCAGCCCAGCTCCGGCGGGCGGTGTCATAAATCCGGATAATGACCCTGGGCTCGGGACGCGTCCCTCCGGTGGCAAAAGGGGCGTATGCCAGGACCAGGTCACTCAGGGTAACTTCATCCGTGCCGAGTGCCAGGGAGAGTCCGTTCTCCCCCCGCAGCGGCAGCCCCATTTTTGCAGCGAAATCGGTGAAATAGGGGACCCCGATGGTATCCAGCAGCTTTACCGCAATGACATTATTGGAATAGGCCAGTGCCTGCCTGAGGCTCAACTCCCCGTAGAGTTCCCGGCCATAGTTCAGCGGCTTCCACACCTCATTGTTGCCCCGATTGTAGGCCACCGGCGTATCATCCCACATGCTGCCGGCAGTGATTCCCTTTTCCAGAGCCGCCGCATAGATCAGCGGCTTGATGGCAGATCCTGGCTGACGTTTGGCGTAGAAGGCACGGTTATAGGCGCTCTTGGTGATATCGACTCCCCCCACGGCTGCCAGTACATCACCTGTGGCGGCATCCAGACAGACCAGGGCACCCTGCAGTTGCGGGGAAATCCGCTTGACCCCTTCACTCAAGGCCAGCTCGGCCTGCTTCTGCAGGTCCAGATCCAGGGATGCGGTCACTTCCAGCCCCCCCTGTTCGGTGATCTCCGCTCCATAGCGTTCGATCAGTTTGTTCCGGACATGAGCCAGGTACTGGGGAGCCTGCCCGGCTTTCATAACTGCCGGAGGGTTGGCCCGCAGGGTATTTCTTTGGCGGGAAGAGATCATGTTCAGATCAACCATCCGCTTGAGGACCATGTCCCGGCGCCCGGTCACATTCGCCGGTTTTCCGAGCGGATTGTAGCGGGACGGATTTTTCTGCACGCCGGCCAGCATGGCGCACTCGGCGTCACTTAACTCTTCCGGGCTTTTGTCAAAATAGAGCCGGGACGCCTGGGCAATGCCCCATGCGCCGTTGCCGTAATATATTTCGTTGAAGTACATCTCAAGAATCTGCTTTTTGGTGTACTTCTTTTCAAATTCCAGGGCCAGGCGCGCTTCTTCGAACTTCCGCTCGATGGTCTTTTCCCCCGAAAGATACCTGTTTTTGATCAGCTGCTGGGTGATGGTGGAGCCCCCCTCAGCAAGTTTACGCTTGACCACATCCTTCACCAGAGCCCGGGCGATGCCGCGCACGTCGATGCCGCCATGTTCGTAGAAGCGGGCGTCCTCAACCGCCACCACGGCATTCTGCAAAAATGCAGGAATACGGTCGATGGCAACCCAGTAGCGCTTCTCCGGCAGAATTCTCCCGACAAACCGCCCCTGATTGTCAAATACTTTGAGTGAGGTATAGCCGGTCGGCAGGATCGGATAGGTGGCAATAGGGTCCAGAGCATCCGCCGACCCGGTCAGGAGCAGGAGCATGACCAGAGCAGACGCGCAGACGGACGCTATCTTTTGCAGCGGGGATACATGGCGGGACACGGTGGTGTGTACTCCTTCAGCACAGATACTGTTATGACCTGTTCCCGACTTTGTGCGGGTCAGACCGGTCGGCATCATACCAAAAAAGGGGCCGACTGCGGTATCAGAAAAGCAGCGTGCCCCTTTTTATTTGATTTCCCCTGAATTGTGCGACAGGCGGCTGAGACCCCCGGAATCACTTAGTGACGTTCCCTGTTTCATCCGCAACCATTATGCCTACCATGTTTGAGTTACGGTAACGGGCGTCACAGCCAACGTCGCCCGCAGCCAATCAAACTTTGACTTCAGCAGATCAAAATCCGGCCCGGATGTGATGAATACGGCGGTACCCTTTATCAAAAACCCTGCGCCAGGCCCATGCAATCCCGTAACTTTACTGCTTCCCAAGGTAATCAGGACTTCGGGGTTACAACTGATATTCGCCTCGGTTCGCTGCATATACCCGGCAGGAATCAACAGGCGGCCATCTGCTGATATACTGATGTAACTATGCCAGGTATTGACCATGTGCGGTCCTTCCTGGCCCAAAGTGGCGATGGCAACTATGCCGTCCTGTTTCAAAATCTCCAGCAGCTTTTCGGGAATCATTGTTACTGTCTCCTATAATCAACTTGTACTACAAAAACCCCGAAACTTCGGGAGTGATGTAGGGACGCACCCTGTTTTTGCTCCCCAAAAGCTACAACAGACGGTTGAGAAACCCCTTGATCCGTTCGTTGTCCTGCCCGGCGCTGAACAGCTCTTCCGGCGTCCCCTGGGCCAGAAAATTACCCGACTCCATGAAGATGACCCGGTCCGCCAGCTCCCGGGCGAATCCCATGTGATGGGTGACAATGATCATGGTCATCCCCTCGTCCGCCAGCGTGTGGATGGTATCAAACACTTCGCCGACCAGTTCAGGGTCAAGAGCCGAGGTCGGCTCGTCGAACAGCATCAGTTTGGGACGCATCGCCAGAGCCCGGGCGATCGCCACCCGCTGTTTCTGACCGCCGGACAGGGTCGCCGGAAAAACATCCCGCTTGTCAGACAGCCCCACCTTGGCAAGCATATCCGTCGCAATGGTGCGGGCTTCATCGGCCGGTTTACGCTGCACGGTCAGCGGTCCCTCCATCACATTGCCCAGCACGGTCATGTGCGGGAAGAGGTGGAAATGCTGAAAGACCATGCCGATCTCGGCGCGCAATGTACTGATCGCCCGGGGATGGTCCAGATGACGTTTCCCGGCGCGCATCACATAGCCGACCTGGCGCCCTTCAAAAATGATGGCCCCCTCCTCGATTTCCTCCAGAAGGTTAATGGCTCGAAGCAGCGTCGATTTACCGGAGCCGGAGGGGCCGATGATCACCAGCTTTTCACCGGATGAAACTTCCAGATTTACGCCGTTGACCGCCGTCAGGTTTTTGAAGCGTTTGGTGATGTTCTCCAGTTTCAGGAGCGGCTGCTCAGCGCTGTTCATAGATTCCTGCCCGATATTCGATCTTTTCAAAGATGAAGGTGAAGATTGTCGTCAGCACCAGGTAGATCACCGCTGCCAGCGCCAGTGCCGTAATGTTGAAATAGGTATTGAAGAGCTGGTCGGCCGCGCGCATCAATTCCACCATGGCAATGGTCGAGACAAGAGCCGTGTCCTTGATCAGGGCGATAAATTCATTGCCGACCGGCGGCATGAGCCGCTTGTAGGTCTGGGGGACAATGACCCGGCGCATCGCCTGGCCATAGGTCATGCCGATCGCCTTGGCCGCTTCCATCTGGCCGTGATCGATACTCTGAATGGCACCTCGGATGATCTCGCCCAGATAGGCCGAGTAGTTCAGGCCGAGGCCGATAACCGCTGCGGTCAGCGGCGCCAGGGTTATACCGAGCGACGGCAGACCGTAGTAGATGAAGAACAGCTGCAGCAGCAGCGGGGTACCGCGGAAAAACCAGATGATAAACCAGCAGAATCCTGAAATCGGACGCACCGTACTGATGCGTCCCAGCGCGATCAGCAGCCCCCCCAGCGGCGACACCAGCATGGTGCAGAACACGAGCAGCAGGGTCATGAGGGCGCCCTTGGCCAAGGAGGGGAGAAAACGCAGGGTATCGGACAGCACCGTGTGCCAGCCCGGCTTACGCTGCTGTTCCAGTGCCGTAACAAAGTTGCGGGCTTCGCTGTTGTCGGGAAAGAGCTTCAGAACCTCCCGACACGCAGCAACGGCCCTGTCCGTTTCTTTCTGGGCCGCGAGGATACGGGCGGCCTGCATGCGGCTTGAGACATAGGCGCCGGCCTCTTCGCCTGCGGCGGGCGGCGGAACCGTGCCGAGCAGTTCCAGTGCACCGCCAAGATCACCCTGGGCCATCAGGTCGCTGGACTGGCGGAAGAGCTGATCGTAATCCGTCGCCGCCAGGCATGCCCCGGAGAGAGCCCATAAAAAAAGCAGGGCCATAACAGCCCTGCTGATACGATATTTCATAGAAACGTCCACGGACTAGAATTTCTTGGGATTCGTCAGGTCTTCTGCAAACCATTTGCGGGAAATTTTACCCATGGCGCCATCCTTCACCATCTTGTCCAGAGTCTGCTGTACTTTACCGCGCAGGTCGCTGTCCCCCTTGCGGAAAGCAACACCGAACGGCTCTTTGCTGATCATGCCCGGGATGAGTTTGAATTTGCCGGGGCGCTTGGCAATCATGTCACGGCCGGTAACGTTATCCACCACAACCACATCAATGCGGCCGGCTTCCAGATCAAGCAGCGCCTTGGGATAGTCTTCGTATTCCTTCAGTTCGGTCGGTGCATTGGCCAGTTTTTTCACCGCCTGAATACCTGACGAACCTTTCTGGGTACCAGCTTTGAAGTTTTTCAGCTCCTTGAGGCTCTTGAAGCGCTTGTCCGTGAAATTCACGATGGCAATCTGGCCGTCCATGATATAGGGCTTGCTGAACGCCACCTGTTGGGCACGTTCGTCGGTTATGGTCATACCATTCCAGATGCAGTCAAATTTTTTGGCGTCAAGAGAGTGAATCACGCCGTCCCAGGCGGTCGGCTGCCACTCGATCTTGATACCGAGGCGCTTGCCCACTTCTTCTGCGGCGTCGATATCAAAGCCGACCAGTTTGCCGTCAGCCAGACGGTACCCCATGGGAGGAAACGAGTCGTCAAGACCGATAACAAGCTTGCCATCCTTTTTTACCTTGTCCCAGGAACCATCACCGGCAAAGGCACTAACAGCAAGCAGCGACAGAACGAAGCACGACAGCAGCAACAGCAGTTTTCTCATGGTGTGCATCTCCTCAAACAAAGATTTGATAAAGCGGGCGGGATTATTCCAGAAAAGGTCTGACCAGTCAAGGCATGTTTGCTTCCGTCTTCAACGGCTGCATAAAACGGGATGGAGGATCTTTCTCACTGTCCCCGGCAATCGGGACAATCACCCGGTGCCTAGGAGTCTGTCGGGCTTTATAGCATCGAGTCCGGCATATCGGTTGTTTCATAAACTGGCGTAACAGTCTGATATTATTGATATAAAGGTTGTTTTTCGCTTGCGTTTTTACTGA
>CAIOXL010000070.1 GCA_903862245.1 uncultured Geobacteraceae bacterium
AATCCTGCCAAATCGGCCTGGTTTCTGCTCTGGATTCAGGAACTGGTCAGCTGGTCGCGCTCCATGATCTATCCGATCATACTGCTGGGTGGGCTCTTTCTGCTGCTTCCCTGGCTCCCCATTGGTACACATATTCACCATGCCAACTGGTTCCCGCGCGAACAGAAAATGGTATCGGCCACTGCCGTCATACTTATTGTCACGATTGCGCTGT
This sequence comes from uncultured Geobacteraceae bacterium, assembly GCA_903862245.1. Lineage (GTDB taxonomy): Bacteria > Desulfobacterota > Desulfuromonadia > Geobacterales > Pseudopelobacteraceae > JACRCG01. Next base: position 215 of record CAIOXL010000070.1, read on the forward strand.
TGACCATTGTAGCGCTGTTTTTCCGGGGGGCAAATTGGTCGCTCGTGTTTTAATGGTTGCCCTGTTTATGGTAACCGTCCCGGCCTGGGGTGGCCCCCCCCGGCAACATTGCCTCTCATGCCATTCCGCTCACTACGAGGAGAAGGGGAAGTGCAGCGACTGTCATCTCGGCAATCCGGCAGCGGGGCGTAAAAACATCGCCCACGCCGGAGTTCGCGCCGGAAAATATTGTCGCTTCACCCTTGGCAATGCAGTTCAGAAGAGAGAAGGAGAACAATTGATAGAACAGCTTTCCTGCCGCCGCTGCCATATCACCACCGGGCGAGGAAACCGCCTGGCGGTAAGCCTTGATACTGCGGCAGCTCACAAAACAGCCGCGGAACTGGCGCTCTCGATCCGGCGCCCCGTAGAGAACATGCCGAATTTCGTCCTGAATGAAGAGCTGATAACGATAGTGGTGAATGCCATTTATGCCGGTTCACTGAAACATAAGACCGATGTAGAGACTCCGGTTCAGGTACATTTCACTCCTTCCGTCTCAAAAGAACCGGACGTGTTCTCGGTAAAATGCGGCAGGTGCCATCGTGTGCTGAGCCGGCGTCTGGGTGCTGTCGGGACAGGTACTATCGGTCCCAATTTATCGGGTCTCTTTTCAGACTATTATCCGAAGACGTTCAAGGATGGTGAAGCATGGACAGTCAGAAACCTGGATGTCTGGCTCAAAAATCCACGAAAAATACGGCCGTGGAGTGAAATGATGCCTGTTACTCTGACCGCTGCGGAAATGAAGGAACTGATGGAAATATTGTCTGCAAGATGAATTTTAAGATCAGGCGACAAGTGATAATCCTGTATCCATCCAACTCAACTTCCCTGGCAAATGTTGCCGCAATCTTCTCGTTGTCCAGCTCTTTGCTACCGAATATCGCAAAGACATTGCCGGCAAACCCAAAAATCACAACCAAACAAGCCGCTAAAACAATTGACAATTTTCGTTCCGCACTGTTCGACAGAGTGTTGTTACATTGTGGCAGTTATTCCCGCCCCGGTGGCTTAGCTCTTTTTTCCTTACCTGAGAACCAGCCCTCAGAAGCTTCCGGGAAACAGTCAAAACGGGTCACGTATGGTTTAATGTCGAGAAGCGGAGTACCGTCCAGAACATCTATGCCGCTAACCTGCAAAAGATTACCTTCACGGCCAAGAAGCTTGACGATGGAAAGGCCAATGCCGCTTGGTCTGCAGGGATGTCGAGTGGCGAAAATACCGTGTGGCGTGTCGTCCAGGAAGGGTCGCAGAACAAGTTTCACGTCTGTTGCTCTGTCTAAAT
>CAIOXL010000071.1 GCA_903862245.1 uncultured Geobacteraceae bacterium
CAAAGACCATGCTGATTGAAGAAACAAAAAAGGCACCTCCGGGGAGATGCCTCTGGTTTGATGCTTTTGGTTTGGTTTTAAATTACCGCGCAGCGGTTTAGTTCAACATCATTATCGGAGCGAACAAAACCAACAATAATTAGTCATAACGGGGCAGCAATGTCAATTGACCCCAACCTTCAGTGGCATACATTTTCAGATGATGAACTGCATGATCAGTGTGCCACCTCTGTAGAAAAGGGACTCGACCTCTTGGAGGTTCAGCGTCGGCAGGCAGAGTTCGGCCAAAACCGGCTGACCATTTCTAAAGGCCCAAACCTCCTGATCCTCTTCTTGCATCAATTTCACCAACCGCTTGTTTATATCCTGCTTGCCTCGGCATTCATTACCAGTTTTCTTCAGGAATGGGTCGATTCCGGGGTTATCTACGGCGTTGTACTGGTCAATGCCATCATCGGCTTCATTCAGGAAGCAAAAGCGGTCAAAGCCATTGAAGCGTTGACACATGTTCTGGTCAGTACCGCAACGGTCGTCAGGGATGGCGTACAGCAGCAGGTTCCTGCGGATGATCTGGTGCCGGGCGACATAGTACGGCTCAGACCTGGCGATAAGGTCCCGGCTGATCTACGACTGATTTCAAGCCGCGAACTGCAGATTAACGAATCAGCCCTGACAGGTGAATCACTGCCGGCACAGAAACTGTGCGCTCCTCTTCCCGTAGACACTCTACTTCCTGATCGTACCAATATGGCCTACTCATCTACTCTGGTAATCAATGGAACAGCGACAGGAGTCGTAACCGCGACCGGCGACCGCACGGAAATTGGACGAATCAACCAGCTGATCGCTTCAGCCGATATCCTGGCAACTCCACTTACCAGAAAACTTTCCCGTTTCAGTTTCATCTTGCTGAACATCATCCTTACCCTTGCGGCGATCACGTTCGTTATTGGTATCATTCGGGGTGAATCCTGGCTTGATATGTTCATGGCAGCGGTTGCCCTGGCGGTCGGGGCGATTCCGGAAGGGCTGCCGGCGGCGGTAACAATTACCCTGGCTATCGGGGTATCCCGCATGGCAAAGCGCAATGTTATCATCCGCAAACTTCCTGCGGTGGAAACATTGGGGAGTACGACCGTCATCTGTACTGACAAGACCGGCACCCTGACCCGTAACCAGATGACTGTTCAGGAAATTTATGCGGGCGGCCTTCATTTTCATCTTTCCGGCAGTGGCTATGGACCGGAGGGTACGTTCAGCCATGACGATAGTAACATACTGCCGGCGCAGCATCAGGCACTGAGAGAGTGTTTGAGTGCCGGCCTGCTCTGCAATGACACGCTTCTGAAACAGGATGCTGGCGGATGGCTGGTTGAGGGAGATCCGACCGAGGCGGCCCTGGTTGCAGCCGCGCACAAGGGTGGTCTAAGTCGGGAGGAGCTTGCTATAACGTTACCCCGGCTGGATACAATCCCCTTTGATTCAGGTCACCAATTCATGGCAACACTGCACCGGCATGGCAGCCGGCAGATGGTGATCCTCAAGGGGTCACCGGAGAGCCTGCTTCCCCTCTGCACTTCTGCACTGTCAGATTCAGGCGGCCCGATTCCGTCTGACAGTGATGAATATCATCGGCAGGCGGTACAGATGGCTGAGAAAGGGTTACGGGTTCTGGCCTTTGCCCGGCTGGAACGTCCGTACAGTCCGGATGCGCTGAAGTATGATGATATCGTTGAGGGGCTGACCTTTATCGGTTTACAGGGGATGATTGACCCCCCCAGGCCTGAAGCTGTGGCCGCTGTTCGCGTTTGTCAATCGGCCGGTATTCAGGTCAGGATGATCACAGGTGATCATGCCGTCACCGCCGCAGCTGTTGCCCGGCAGGTTGGCTTACAAGGAAAGATCGATGGCTCCGGGCGGTTAGCAACACTTACCGGCAGAGACCTTCAGGCGTTTTCTGATGCTGAGCTTGCGGCATCGATCCAGCACACGGTGCTGTTTGCCCGTGTAGATAGTCGCTTTAAAGTATTTCTTCGGGATTGGAAATTATAAGATTGGATTGACAAGATAGCGGGGATTGTTGGATTATTTGGCCTTCACAAGAGGCCATTTTTTTGAATAGAG
>CAIOXL010000072.1 GCA_903862245.1 uncultured Geobacteraceae bacterium
AGCAGCAGGAAGTCATAATTGGCTTCTTCGGCGGTTTTTATAAGGGCTTTGACGTCTTTCGGAAAACAGGAACCGCCATAACCGGGGCCGGGGAAGAGGAAGTCATAACCGATACGGGAGTCGGAGCCGATCCCTTCGCGGACCGCCATGACGTCAGCGCCCATCCGTTCGCACATCCCGGCAATCTGGTTCATGAAGGAGATGCGGGTGGCGAGCATGGCGTTGGCGGCGTATTTGGTCATTTCGGCGCTGCGGATATCCATGATGATCATGCGGTTTTGTTTGCGCATGAACGGGTCATACAGCTCTTTCATGATTTCTGCGGTTCGGACGTTGTCGCAGCCGATGACGACCCGGTCAGGTTTCATGAAGTCGTCGATTGCGGCGCCTTCCTTGAGGAATTCCGGGTTGGAAACAACATCGAATTCCAGGTTGACACCCCGGGCGGTCAGTTCCTCCTGAATGGCGGCGCGCACCTTGTCGGCGGTGCCGACCGGGACGGTGGATTTGTCGACGATGATCTTGAAGCCGTTCATGGCGCTGCCGATGCTGCGGGCAACACCAAGGACGTGTTTAAGGTCGGCGGAACCGTCTTCACCGGGCGGGGTGCCGACGGCGATGAAACAGACCAGTGAGGCTTTGATCGCATCTTCCATATCGACCGTGAAGGAGAGACGTCCTTCGGCCTGATTGCGCAGGATCATCTCTTTGAGACCCGGTTCATAGATCGGGATAATGCCCTGTTTGAGGTTTTCTATGCGGGCGAGATCGATATCAACGGCTATGACGTTGTTGCCGCTTTCGGCAAAACAGGCGGCGGCCACCAGACCGACGTAGCCGGCACCGAAAATACAGATTTTCATAAACTGCTCCGATGGGGAAAAATAATTGGTACTCTATAACACACTATCCAGCTGAAATTCCATTGTTTTTTGCGTCAATCCGCATGGATTCTCAATTTAAGGGCTTCTGCGTAGGCCTCGCTGCGAGAAACACCTGCTATTTCAGCAGCTTGCTTCGCAACATCCTTGACGGAGAGCGTTCCATCATTCATCAGCCGGCCAAGCACCAGTGCCAGCGGTTCGAACTCCTGCGGCGCTGTTTCACCCGGCGCGATGAGGATAACCACCTCACCGCGCACGATCCCCTGGGCAACGGTTGTGATAACCTCTGTTACGCTGCCACGGATAAACTCTTCGTGGATCTTTGTCAGCTCACGCGCCACGATCACCTGCCGTTCTCCCAGTACCTCGCGGATATCGCCAAGGGTTTCCAGTAAGCGATGGGGTGCCTCGTACAGCACCAGTGAGCCGGGCAGGGAAGCTATGCCGCTGAGAAACGTGCGGCGCTTCCCCTGGCGGGATGGGGGGAAGCCGGCAAAGGTGAAGATGTCAGTCGGCAGCCCGGAGGCAGAAAGTGCTGTGACAGCAGCACAGGCTCCTGGAACAGCTATTACCGGGATATTTTCGGCTACAGCGTCACGCACCAGCTGATACCCCGGGTCGGAAACGGTGGGGGTTCCGGCGTCAGATATCAGCGCCACTGATTTCCCCTGGCGCAGCGTATTCAGAATACGCTCCCCCTTGATCTGCTGGTTATGATCAAAATAGGACGTAAGCGGCCGCGAAATTCCGAAGTGATTGAGCAGTTTGAGCGAATGCCGGGTATCTTCGGCTGCTATCAGATCAACCTCCCCCAGAATGCGCACGGCTCGATAGGTGATATCTTCCAGGTTGCCGATCGGCGTGGCCACGATGTACAGGGTTCCGGGAGCCATCAGCGATGTGCCACAGCCAGCTTCACTGCCAGCCCCGCAAAAATTCCCGCTGCCGCGCGGTTGAGAACTTTCTGGGCAAACAGTGATTGCCGGAATTTTTCGCCGAAGGTTCCGGCCAGAACACTGACAGCACCAAAAACAACCAGTGTGGCGACTATGAAAATCCCCCCCAGCAGCAGGAGCTGAGTCGACAGGGAGCCTTTGGCAGGGTCGGTAAACTGCGGGAGAAAGGCGAGGAAGAAGATCGATACCTTGGGGTTGGTGATATTCATAATGATGCCACGTCCGTAGAGCATCGCAGCGCTCAAACGGTCAGCGGCCGGGTCTAAAGAAACAGTGGCCCGGAAGGAGAGCCACGCCAGATAGAGGAGGTAGCAGGCTCCGGCACCTTTCAGGAGGGCAAAAGCCACTGCCGACGTTTTGAAGAGCGCTGCCAGTCCAAAGGTCACCGCCGCCGTATGAAACAGAAGCCCGGTGCAGAGCCCCAAGGTCACGAGCAGACCGGCCCTGCGCCCGAATCGGGACGCCTGGACCATGACAAACAGGTTGTCCGGACCGGGGGAAAGGGCTAGCAAAACGGAGGTGGAAAAAAACATCAGCACTGTTCCGGGATCAATCATCGGTGTTCCCCTGCGGTTTGTGAAAGTAATTTTGGATATAATGGTGTACAAGCAAATGGCTGTCAAGCGTGACGGCTGAAAAATTTAATGCTTGCAGAAGGTTGCACAGGCGGGGGCCCCATGACCAGAATCACCCTGAACAAGAACGAAGAGCGGCGCATCAAATCAGGCCATCCCTGGGTATTCAGCAATGAAATCCGCGAGGTGGTCGGCGACCGGTCTGCAGGAATCGCAGCAGAACTGTATGATGCCGCTGGCGGCTTCATCGGTGTCGGCCATTATAATCCACATTCGCTCATCGCCTTCCGGCTGGTTTCGCGGCAGCGGGAGGATATCGATACGGATGAGTTCTATGAGCGGCGCCTTTCCGCTGCACTGGCCCACCGTCAGGCCCGCTACCCCGGCTTGACGGCCTTCCGCGCCGTGTATGGCGAGAGCGACTTCCTGCCGGGGCTGGTGGTGGACAAGTACGGCGATTACCTGTCACTGCAGCTGCTTTCTGCCGGCATGGACAGCCGGCGCGCGCAGATTGTGGCGGCGCTCCGGAAAATCTTTGCCCCGCTCGGAATTATTGCCCGAAACGATGTGGGCGTGCGCAAACTCGAAGGGTTGGATGAGCGGGTTGAACTGCTGTGGGGGGATGTTCCGGAATCCGTCCATATGGAGGAGAATGGTCTCACGTTTCAGGTAAATCTGCGGGAAGGGCAGAAAACCGGCGGCTTTCTTGACCAGAAGGAAAACCATCTGCTGCTGCGTGGCATCAGTGCCGGAAAAAATATGCTGGACTGTTTTTGTTATACCGGCGGTTGGGCGGTGCACGCTGCATCGTTCGGGGCTGCATCGGTGCTCGGGATCGACATTTCGGCGCGGGCCGTGGCGCAGGCCGGCGGTCATGCCCGGCTGAACAACGTGTCCGACCGTGCCCGTTTCGAGGAGTGCGATGCCTTTGAGCGTCTCCGTTCGCTCCATCAGGAAGGGAGGCGTTTCGGAGTGATCGTGATGGACCCTCCCGCGTTTGTCAAAAGCCGCAAGAACATCGCCGAAGCGACCAAAGGGTATCTGACCATCAACCGCCGGGCGCTGGACCTGCTGGAGCCGGGCGGCTATCTGATTACCTGCTCCTGTTCATACCACATGGGGCGCGAGGCGTTCCGCGACCTGCTGGTTCAGGCGGCACGGCTGGCGAAGCGCGAAGTGAGGCTGGTGGCAACCTGTTCGCAGGCGGCGGATCACCCGGTGCTGCTGTCATTCCCGGAGTCGGAGTATCTGAAGTGTTTTGTGCTGCAGGTCGTGTGATGGGGAGGATGCTCATCCAAAGGCAGTAAGAATGAAAACAAATGCAAAGGTAGAACCTTACCACCCCCAGCCCCTCCTAAATTAGGAGGGGAGCTCACACCTTGACATCGTACGGTGTGCTATCTGCGCCCCTTTGACGGTGGGCGTGGGCCGTCACTCTGACGTTTCCCGGCAGGAGGACGGCCGGGACGCGGTGCGGCAGATGCGGGACGGTCACCTGAGGTGTCTTTTGCTGCTTTGGGGCGGTATTTTCTGGCCGCCTCTTTCGCGGCGGAAGAACGGCCGGTTTTGGCCGCTTCCTTAACGGCCGGACGACTGCTCTTCGCAGATGCTGATGCAGCAGGACGCGAACTTGCGGTGCTGCTCCCGGTAGTTGCCGAACGTGTTCCTGCCGGGCGTTCACCTGCCGCCCGGGCAGTTGCCGGACGAGGGCTTACTGGACGAGCATCCGCAGCGGGACGTGCGCCGGCCACCGGTTTTCTCCTGACATACGGAGTCTTTGCCGGACGGTCTTTCTGCGGTTTGGCGATGCTGACGACGATGCAGCGGTCAATCAGCCACGTACCGTCAAGGGTTTCGACCACTTCATTCAGGTTTGCCTCTGAGAGCATCCGCACATAGCCGCATCGTTTGAATTCGCCGGTGGCCTCATCAACAATCAGGTGGACCGATGTGACGACCCCCATTATCTCAAAAAGTTTGCGCAGATCTTCTTCGGTTGCCTGCTCCGAGATATGTCCGACGTAGAGTTCTTTTGCCATGGTTATGATCCTTGATATGATTTATTTCTGTTCCCGGTGAATGGCAAAGGGGCCCCAGGTCTGGTCAACAGACATTAATTCCAGAGTATTGACGTTGACATGGGGAGGTTGGCTGACAATCCAGCGCACCGTTTCAGCGATGTCCTCAGCAGTCAGCGGTTCCGTCCCCTGATAAACGCCGGCAGCCTGCTCAGTATTGCCTTTAAAGCGTACCTTTGAAAATTCCGTTTCGGCCATGCCCGGCTGGATACAGGAGACCCGCACCCGTGTACCGGCCAGATCACAGCGCAGGTTGCGTGAAAACTGGGTCACGAAGGCTTTGGTCCCGCCATAGACATTGCCGCCCGGATAGGGCCAGGCACCGGCGGTGGAGCTGATGTTTATGATGTGACCGCGATTGCGGGCCACCATGCCGGGAAGTGTAAAACGGGTGCAGTACATGGTCCCTTTGATGTTGGTATCAACCATGGTGTCCCAATCGTCAAGATCCACCAGATGAGCCGGTTCAAGTCCCAGGGCAAGTCCAGCGTTGTTGATCAGTATATCGATGGCCCGAAAACGTTCCGGCAACCCCTCGATCGCTCCCTGTACCGCTTCGCGGTCGCGTACATCAAGCGGAATTATATGTATGTCGGCATCTGCAGACAGTTCCTCCTGCAGTTTCAGGAGCGGATCGATCCGCCGGGCGGTCAGAATCAGACGGTTGCCTCCGGTGGCGAACATGCGGGCACAGGCTGCACCGAAACCGGCCGATGCTCCGGTGATAAAAATGGTTTTTCCGCTCATAATGCCTCCTGTTGTCTCCGATAAACTGCTCAGCAACTCGCGTGTATTCTACACCAAGCGATACACGGTTTCCAGTAAACTGTCCCGGCCGATCCCCTTTTGTTCGCAGAGCCCCAGCATTTCCCCGGAAACGGGCGCACAGACCGCTATCCCGCTGGACTCAACACGCTCCAGGGCGGTCCGGAATGAATGCAGGGCAAATCCTGACAATTCCGGCATATCGCCGCCGCCATAGCGTTTGTCAGCAATAACCGGATGGCCGATTGCGGCCAGGTGGCGGCGGATCTGGTGCATTCGCCCGCTGATCGGGGTTACCGCCAGCAGGGAACAGTTGTCACCGGCCAGCAGAATCCTGTACCGGGTCTCGGACTCTTTATCATCCAGAGGCTCAGTGATTATGCCGCTGCTGTCGGGGGTCCCCCACGCCAGAGCCAAGTAGAGCTTGTCCAGGCCGGATTCTTTTACCTGCCGGCCGTAGATGCCGGCAGAGCTGGAGCTCTTGGCCATGATGACCGCGCCGGAGGTGCCTCTGTCCAGGCGGTTCACCGGGTACAACTTGCAGGGGGTTGCCCGCTGGATCATGTATGCATGGCCGACATCCACAAGGTTGTCTTCGCATTCGGCAGTCCGGTGCATCGGCAGGCCGGGAGGCTTGTTGACCATGAGGATCAGGCTGTCTTCGTACAGTATGTCCAGAGCCGGACGGGCGTGAACCAGCAGTGCCGCCGTCGTTGCGGCACTTTCCTTGAGGGTGACGGTGTCGCAGAGGGCCAGAAGGGTGTCGGGTGTTGACGGAGCGCCATTGAGTTTCGCGGCCCCGTTTTTTATGAGTTTACGTGCATATCCGGAAGGTGCTGCCGGCATAATGGTCCGCAGATAGCTTTCCAGCCGGCGGCAATGGTCCTGGTGGGTGATTGCAAAAGAGAGCATAGGTGTGGGTCGTCTGGCGCGGAGCTTACACTACCAACCGGTCATCCTTGTAGCCTGCATTTACCTCAAGGGCCTCATTCATGGCACGAATGGCAACTTCAATCTGGCTGTCGTCCGGCTCGCGGGTGGTCAGGCGCTGCAGTGCGAGCCCCGGGGCTATGACCATTCTGACAAGTGGGTGGCTGTCGTTGGTGGCGCTCCACTTGAGGAACTCATAGGAAATGCCGGCAATCATCGGGAGCAGGACTATCCGCGATCCGGCTTTCAGGTAAAACGGCCAGAGCTTGGGAATCAGCGAAAATACGGCTATGCTGACCAGCATGACAATCAGCAGGAAGCTGGTGCCACAGCGTGGATGCAGGCGGTTGTAGCGGCGAACATTCTCGACGGTCAGTTCAACGCCGTCCTCGAAGGCAAAAATGGATTTGTGCTCGGCGCCGTGATACTGGAATACCCGCTGGATGTCCTCCATCCGGGATATAATCCAGATGTAGGCGAGAAAGACAACCACCCTGATGACGCCATCCACCAGATTGAAGACGATGTTGTTGTCGCCGATGACAGGTGTCAGCAGTTTGGTCAGGTAGAGTGGGAAAAGAAAAAACAGGCAGATACCGAAGCCGAAGGCGATGGACATCGTTCCGGCCATTGCCCAGGAAGAGAGCTCGCCTCCTCCCTTTTTATCGCCGTTTTTTTTCTGCTCCTGTTCTTTTTCATCTTCGGTCATCGCTTCGTTGGCAGAAAAATTCAGGGCCTTGATGCCGATGATCAGAGAGGTGAAGAGCGCAACTGCGCCACGGATGATCGGGAGTTTGACAATCGGAAAGCGTTCGGAAAGCGGTACGATCAACTCTTTTCTGACGACGATTTCGTTATCGGGGCGGCGTACTGCAATGGCGACCGAGCGGGGGGCCCGCATCATCACCCCTTCTATGACCGCCTGTCCGCCAACATGTATCTTATCCATGTACCCTCTTTTATCCCGAAAGCGATCACCGGGTATACTGCCTGTTTTACGGTTGTTTTATGCCAGCGTTTTGAAAAACGCTCGTACTTCGGTTGTCTGCCCGCAACAGAATTTTCCTTCCGGGCATGGCCCGGCTACGCAGCCCGGCCCCGCCTGACGAAAAATAATCGGCGCGATGCTTTGAACCAGGCGCAGCATTTCAATGCTCATGTTCCGGATTTCCCACTGGGCGCGCTGACAGCAGCGCAGCGCAAAAAAGTGCAGCAGCTCGCGGGCGTTCATGGTCATGATGATTTTGGTCTCTGCGGCGTTTGGCAGAATATAGCGGGCATCTTCAGCCGGAATACCCATGTCGATCAGTTGCGCGTAGGCTTTATGGACGGTTTCGGACATGGAGGTGAAAATCTGCCGCGCTTCAGGGTTTGCGGCGATCGTGTCCGGCATGATGGAGGCAAATTCCTCTTTGTGGGACACATAGCGCTGTGACTGCTGAGAAAATGAAGCGATGCGGTGGCGCACCAGCTGGTGCGTCGTTACCCGTGAAATCCCCTCAATGCCAAAGGTGAAAGAGGCATGCTCAAGCACCGAATGGTGACCAAGAGACATGATCTTGTCCAGGAACTTTTCAATATCGGAGGCTGCCAGCTTTTCCCGTAAATCATCAATTGAAGAGGGTGAATAACAGAGACGGGCAGCTAACGCTACCGTGCGTTCCGGATTGGGTGTGTGTTCGATCAGGGTGACGTTCATGGTGTCCTGTTCGAGCCATGCTCAGGGGTGGCAATGGTCATTTCAAAAACTGGCAGGCTCTTGTCTTGGCGTTGAACTCCTGATCAAACTCGCTGGAAGCGGGGAGCCGGGAGTAAAAAAAGGGGATTTGCCTTACGACAAAGCCCCTCTCATGAGTCTACAAAAAAGATCGATCAAGCCTGGCCGTACCGTTTTTTGTAGCGTTCAACACGCCCGGCGGTGTCGATCAGTTTCTGTTTGCCGGTGTAGAACGGGTGGCAGGCAGAACAGATCTCGGTGCTGATCTCTTTTTTTGTTGAGCGTGTCTGGAATGTATTCCCGCACAGGCATTTAACGGTAATCTCGGAATAATCTGGGTGGATGCCTTCTTTCATCTCTTTCTCCTTCAATAGTACGTTATTAGGGCGCAACGAAATCAGTAACAAATATGAGCGGGTCATCCTAGCTACTTTGGGCAGCTTTTGCAACCATTTAATTGTTTATTTGGACATCGAATCCAGAAAAGCCTGATTCGTCTTGGCTTCTGACAGCTTGTCCAGCAGGAATTCCATGCTGTCGACCACATTCATGGGGTGGATAATCTTGCGTAAAATCCAGATCCGATTGAGGGATGCTTTTTCTATCAGCAGCTCTTCCTTACGGGTCCCAGACTTGTTGATGTCAATCGCCGGGAAGGTGCGTTTCTCCACCAGCTTGCGGTCAAGGTGCAGCTCCATATTGCCGGTGCCCTTGAACTCTTCAAAGATGACTTCGTCCATCTTGCTGCCGGTGTCGACCAGTGCGGTGGCGATGATCGTCAGCGACCCCCCCTCCTCGATATTACGCGCAGCTCCGAAGAAGCGTTTCGGTTTCTGGAGGGCGTTGGCGTCGACACCGCCGGTCAGGATCTTGCCGGACGGGGGCAGCACGGTGTTGTAGGCTCGGGCCAGACGGGTGATGGAGTCCAGCAGAATGACAACATCCTTTTTGTGCTCCACCAGCCTTTTCGCTTTTTCAATAACCATCTCAGCAACCTGAACGTGGCGGGTGGCCGGCTCGTCAAAGGTGGATGATACGACTTCGCCGTTAACCGAGCGCTGCATGTCGGTCACTTCTTCAGGGCGTTCATCGATGAGCAGGACGATCAGGTACACTTCAGGGTGATTAGCGGCAATCGAATTGGCGATATTCTGGATCAGCACCGTCTTCCCGGTGCGCGGAGGTGCTACAATCAGGCCGCGCTGACCTTTTCCGATCGGCGCCACCAGCTCGATGACGCGCATCGGCATGTTGTCCGGAGTTGTTTCAAGAGTGAGCTTTTCCTGGGGGTAGAGCGGTGTCAGGTTGTCGAAGAGGATTTTGTCCCGGGCGACTTCCGGCGATTCGTGGTTGACCGATTCTACTTTGAGCAGCGCAAAATACCGTTCACCCTCTTTTGGAGGCCTGATCTGGCCGGAAACGGTATCGCCGGTGCGCAGGTTGAAACGTCTGATCTGACTGGGAGAAACGTAGATATCATCAGGACCCGGGAGATAGTTGTAGTCGGTTGCCCGGAGGAACCCGAAACCGTCCTGAAGCGTCTCCAGAACCCCTTCCCCGAAGATCGAGCCGTTCTGTTCGGTCTGGGCGTTCAGGATTGCAAAGATCAGGTCCTGTTTGCGAAGGCTGGATGCCCCTTCGATATTGAGATCCCGCGCAACAGTGTTGAGCTCGCTAATCTTCTTGCCTTTAAGTTCCTGTAAATTCATCTGTTCTCCTGCGGATCGAGCTGCTTAGTATGGGGGTTTGACATGGGTAGTCTCAACGTTTCCGGGGAAGCCAATGAACAACAGCAACGGTGGTATCCGGCTGTTCGGGAATCTATTGGCAATGACGGCAGAATATGATTGTTTTTCAGAGGTCGAATATTCGTATCTATGTGAAGAAGACTAGGGATCTGTTTGGATACCAGGATGTTCAGTCTGAGGTGAAGTGACGTTACCCTTTATTTTCAGGGGTTGTCAATAAAAAAACTGCTTGATTCGCTGGTAATGTACATTCTTTTCCCGCGAACACTCAAACAGGTTTTAACAGATCATTGATAACCACTCCAGCCATGGTCAGCCCGAAAATGGCAGGCAGGTACGAAATGGTGCCGAGAATAACCCGTCGATGCTCACAGCGAAAGGTCTGCTCCGCCTGGTTTGGACAGATGCAGTCGCTACCGCATGCATTGGCTGTCGCCGGGTCGAGTTCACGGTGCAGTTCAGTTGAGTAGACGACCTGTACTCCGGAGGTGATGCCGGCATTTTTTAATATCTTGCGCATGCTGCGGGCCATTCGGCAGTTTCTGGTGGCAGAAATGTCGGATACTTCTATCTTTGCCGGGTCCAGTTTGTTTGCGGCTCCCATACTGGAAATGATCGGAATCTCCAACTGGCGACAGACCGTTATCAGGGAGGCTTTGGCAGTGAAGTGATCAATTGCATCAAGAACATAGTCGGGGCGCGGTGTGAGCAGCTCCCCGGCATTTTCCTGCGAGAAAAATTCCTTGACCGGTATGACCTTGGCCGCCGGATTTATGTCGCGCAGCCGGGCCGCCATCGCCGCAACTTTTTGCTGTCCTACCGTACTGGACAGTGCATGAAGTTGCCGATTGATATTGGTCAGGCAGATATCGTCAAAGTCTACCAGCGTAATTTTGCCGACGCCGGCCCGTCCGAGTGACTCTGCGGCATAGCTGCCGACTCCGCCGATACCACAGATCATGACGTGGCTTTCCGCCAGAGTTGATAACCCTTCAGTGCCGATTAACAGTTCAGTGCGGGAAAAGCGATGAAGTGCCATATTAATTGGGTTACCTTTGCGAAATGCGATTGATTTTACATGGTATGTGGCCATGCTGATGCAGTTTAGTCTTTAATTAAATTCCAAGTCTGTGATAGTAATAGTGCAATACACAACAAATGGTCGTTTTAATAATCCCGTAATTTACCTGAGAACATATTACATGCCAGACTTTTTATCCATTATGCCCAAAAGTTCAACTGCCATATCCCGGAAATTCCCGTGCAAGGTGGCTGTCGTATGGTTGGCAGTTCGAAAAGTATGGACACTGGCGGCACTCGGGTATGCCGGCGAGCCCCGCTTAAAGGTTCTGAAACAGCAGATCCGCTGGTCATTCGCTGCAACCGTCAACTCGAAAGAACTGCTGGAATGGTTCCGGATTCTTGAAACTCCTGAGTTGAGCAAGTACGCCTCTCTCAATCGCCGGCTGGCCTTGAAGCCGATGAGAGTTTACGTTTCCATCAGCTGGGAAATCGGGGAAAAAATAAAAATTCTCAGGGACACCTATCTATTTATTGAACGGTTCGGTTTTCCTCTGCAAAATGCCTTCATACAAGCCGGGGGAATTAAGCTTGCCACGTTTGCCATAAACAGTGAATGCGACGCCTATGTAACTTTTGGCTATGACAACTCGTACCGTAAAGAAGGTGAACTGGCTATCTCCCTGCGGTGCCCCGAGCTGGGCGGCTCAATTATCTCCCTAGCGTTTTCTTTCGGGTGCCGGGACGATGGCGAGTGGACCATGTACATCGGCTGTCTCCAGGGCTGTAGCGGTGTTGATACCAAGCCGATATCAAAGGCCATGCATGGCCTTTGGCCGAAAGCGTTTATCGTGTTTGTGGCCCAAGAGATTGCTTCTGCCGTGGGGGTGCAAAATATACTCGGTATAAGCAACGCCATCCACTCTCACAGGAAAAAGCATATTGTTCATATATCCTCTCTCCATGAGTTCACCTTTGACTATGATTCGTTCTGGTCTGAAGTAGACGGAAAACTGTCTGATGACGGGTGGTTTGATATCCCCCTGAATTCCCCGCGTCGGCCGTACGAAAGCATGAAGTCAAATAAACGGGCCATGTACACCCGCCGGTATGCCATGCTTGACGACATTTCCGGGCAGATTCGTTCATACCTGCTGCCAGACAACCCTTCTCCACAGTGAACGTGCTTCCTCAAGGCCTTTGAATAGGCTTATTTGCCGCGCTTCCGGCGGTAATACCACCGATACCACGCTGATGTTTTCTTGAACAAGCTGAACAGACTTTCCTCCGGGAACATGTTTACCCTGAAAACGGCAAAACGGTCGTCTTCAATGGTCAGCCCACCGGTGTCGGTGGCAATACCAAATTCGAATCCTGCCTGTTTGACCAGATTTTTGATACGCTCGTCATAGGTGCCGAATGGGTAGGCAAAGGCAATAACCCTGGTCTGCAGTTCCCGTTCGATGCGGTCCCTGCCTTCACATATTTCGTACATTGCATCTTCATCACTCAACAGCGGTAATTTGGGGTGCGAGAGCGTATGTGCGCCAATCTCCCAGCCGCAATCCACAAACGCCTGTTTCTGCTCGGTCGTCATGATCCTGTTCGCCTCAAGGTTTTCACCAACATCCCACATATTACCGGTGACAGAAAAATCTCCCAGCAGGAACAGGACCCCCGTATAACCGTATGCACGGACGAGCGGCAGCATATTGTGGAAGTTGTCCTGATAGCCGTCATCAAAGGTCAGGATAAACGGTTTTTTGGGGAATTCCCGCAGAGGCTTGTCACCGGTGGCAAAGGCAAGGTAATCCAGAAAGGTAATAGCTTGTAACCCCCGCCGGGTGAAAAAGCGGAGATGCTTTTCGAAATTTTCTTTCGTCACGAAAGTCTTGTGCTTTGTGGTAATGGGGGCATCCGGCACCCGATGGTACATCAGCACGGGGATGGCGCCAGGGGCCGCTTTGCTCATGATCGCGGATGTATATGTGCTCAAAATCTTCGTCATAATCGTGTGTATGTCATAGACGGCGGACAGTTTTGCGCGATCAATCCCGGTCACTCCTGACCCGGTTAAAAATGACTCCAGTTCCCGGAAAACGGCTGCGGTATCAGGACGAAACGGTGCAGCCACCGCACGTATATCGCCGAAATTGGTGCCGATGGCGTCGTCCAGGTTGTTCCCGGTAACAAAACCGTGACAGCAGGCTTCGCCGGTGGCAAAGACGGCAGTCCCAAGAGCCAAACCTTCCATGGCGACACGCCCGGCACCGATCACAACATCGGAATCAGCCATCAGTTGCAACACCTGCCGGGTAAAGCCAAGATAGTGCATGCGCTCCCCGAAACGGGATTGGAGCTCTGCAAGAGCGTCTTTGCCCGCTTGAGGGAAGGCCTCCCATTCACCCCCGACTATCTGAACGGAAAGGGCAGGGTGCCGTTGTAACAGCTGCGGGAAGACGTG
Organism: uncultured Geobacteraceae bacterium; assembly: GCA_903862245.1. GTDB lineage: Bacteria > Desulfobacterota > Desulfuromonadia > Geobacterales > Pseudopelobacteraceae > JACRCG01. Next base: position 13,138 of record CAIOXL010000072.1, read on the forward strand.
TGCCACCAGGTCTGCAATGTGGGCCCCTTTCGGGCCGTTGAGGCGACCGACAACCGAAATCACTATGCGTCCGTCTTCTGCTCTGATCCTTTGGAACTGAGTTAGATAATCAAGATCAAGGGGATTGGGTAAGCAGACCAGTTTTTGCCGGTCCATGCGCAGCTCAGTGGCCAACTGCTCCATGAGCTGAGGACAGATGGCGATTACCTTTTCGCCATAAATATCATTGGATTTCAGGGGTGAATGCTTCACTTGGCGGCCATGAATGGTCGATACCAGCGGCACACGTGTCCCGCAAAGTGCAAAATGGGCGATCCAGCTGGCTGCACGCGAATGGGCGTGCACCACATGGATGTCATGGTCACGGATAACGGTGCGCAGGAAGCGGATGTTACGAAACCGCTGCAGCAGTGAACGATCAGACACCGGAAGCGTCAGACAGGTTACCGTCTCCGATAACTTGGCTTGATCGGTTACCATGACCACATGATGTCCAGCGGCACGTTGTTTTTCAGCCAGCTGAACCGCATAGGCAACGGAACCGGCGAAAAAATTAGAGGATAACACGTGCAGGATGCGTATCGGCATAGCGATGGTTCTCTATTGTTTCCGTAGTATTGGTTGGCCGTTACCGGGCCGTAAGTTGCTTCAGCTTTATGGTGACATCCGCCGGTTTAATGCTTTCTATACATTGGCAGCGGTTGTCATGGCGGCATTTCTCGCACGGTGTATCCAAAACAAGATATCCGGCACGCTGCCCCAGAGGCGCCCAACGGCCGGGATGAATCGGTCGCATCGGTGCATAGAGGCCGACCGCCACTTTCCCCAGTGCGGCGGCAATATGCAGCGGTCCGGTACTGGCGGCAACAAGGCCGTCGGCCTTGCTGATAAACGAGATAAACTGGGCCAGCGGCATTTTTCCGGTGATGTCTGTTACGTCACCGCCCCACGCTTCAATGCGCCCCTGCAGCGCCACCCCGTCCTCGGCGCTGCCGGAGATAAATAATTTGTAGCGATCCTTGGGGAGCGTGTGGATCAGTTCGTCGAAGTTTTCAAGGCCCCATTCACGGGCGCTTCCCTTGGATTTCGGGTGCAGGATAAGGTTGAAACGCGCCGGGTCAAGCCATTGGGAATATGCCTTTTCAAGGTCATCCGGCTTGGTCAAGCCCATCAGGGATTTCAGTTCCTCAAGCGAAGGTGTTGTTTTTACACCCAAGGGACGGAACAGGCGGGCATTCAGCTGGGCCTCGTGCAGCGGGGATCTTTTCCGCCCAACATGCACCAGTCGATTGCAGTACAGCCAGTGGTTGAACCGGTGAGAAGTGCCGATGCGGAGCGGTATTTTACAGCGGAAGGCAATCTGTGACAGCTCTTTGTGGGGAAATACATGTACGATTGCGTCGGCTTTCAGGCTCGAGAAGTATTCGACCTTTTCCCGTGGAGCAAGCCCTGACAACTCATCCCAATTGATGAAATGATCAACATGTTCGCAGGCGGCAATAACCGGAGCGGTATAGGAGCGGCCGATAAACCAGATTTTCACTCCGGGGTGCAGCCTTTTCATCAATCCGGCAACCGGCAGGGTTAGAATGACGTCGCCGATACCGTCAGTGCGGCTTATGATCAGGTTTTTGATCATTCTCCCTGACCCTGGGCGGAGAACAGCTCCCGCGTTTTCGAGTACTTGATGAAGTTGGCGGCCGCGGACAGAGTGCAGATAACCAGGCCGTGATATCCGTCCAGAAAACCGAGCCGCACAAAATATTGGCGGATAAAACACCAGAGCGGATTCAGGACCAGTTTCAGAAAACCGGGGCATCTCCCTTTTTGAAACTGCACCTGGGCCATCATGGTGGTGAACTTTTTGATCTGGTCGATATGCTGATCGATCGTATAGTAGGAATAGTGCAGTAAATCTCCGGGGATATGCTGCGGTGAGCTGTTGTCGTTCAGCAGAAAGCGCTCGTGAATGGTCGTACCGGTCCAACTCCCTTTTCGTTTGTCAAACAGGCGCAGTTTCCGATCAGGATACCACCCGCAATGGTGAACCCATGTGCCGCAATAGTTGGTCAGGCGGTTAAAGCAATATCCGTCGTGCTGCCACTGTTCCTTTATTTTAAGGATTGATTTTTTAAGTTCGTCGGAAAGGACCTCATCGGCATCAAGTGAGAGAACGTGCGGGTACGTGGCAAATTCCAGTGCTTTGTTCTTCTGCTCAACATAGCCAAGGAAGGGCTGCTCGACAAATCTAACCTTGTACTGCCCGCATATTTCCTTTGTCCCGTCGGTAGACAGGGAGTCCAGCACAACTATTTCGTCGGCTATTCCCTGTACCGAACGGAGGCAGCGTTCGATATTTTTATCTTCGTTGTATGTTATGATTACGACCGAAATGGGGGGCATCAGAGAACCTTTGACCATCTTCCACTAATGAAAATTTTTGGCTACAAACAAATCAAATACTTTTGTTTAGTACCACTTACTCATCATTTAAATATTGTTTTTATCCTGCTTTTTAACTGATGCTTCCATCTTCGGTACGAAAGTCTAATATCCATAATATGTAACGCTATTTTTTCAGAGATGGTTAAATCAAACAGACCGGTTTTGAAATATATGGAATCACTGCCATCTTTGTACCACAGGGTATAGCCGTTTTCATGTAACCAGGAGCTTATTTCCCGGTAAAAATGGTTCACGTAACCCTTGCCATGGGTTTCGATCGAAATGACGGCAGGACGACTATTCATGTTTTTCATCACGTACCACTCGCAACCTTCAGTATCTACACTGAGCAAATCTATCGAGCCGTCGTCAATTTCGTCAAATAGTCGGCATTCAACGGTAAATTTATCCTTGTCTTCCAGTTTGTAGTGGTCATTCACAAGTGCAGGGCTCGCTTCCAGTGTGCTTACAAATGTAGAAGAATTCCGTTGTACTAACTCCAAAGTGCCGTTGTGATCGAATATAGCAAAAGGATACAGATGAACGTTCTGGTAATCTATAAAATACCTTTTAATGGCATCAATACTTTTTGGATCAGGTTCGACCAGGGTCGTTCTTATTTTATCTTTTATAAAGCCGATTACATTCGAAGTTGGGGGGAGATAAACCCCGACTTCGCAAACATGCTGAAATATAAGAGATTTAATTTTACATTGGTTGTACAGCCGATTGTTCATTTTTGACTCCACAAGGATGTATTTTTTATCAATATTACATAGACTTGCTGTTTCTGTTTTCACTCAACGTGCTCAAGCTGTACAACCGAAGCCGTTGGAAGCCTCTGCAAAGCTTTATCGAGTAGATTCATTACGTCCGAAGGAGTTATGACCTGCATACACCTATTGTCAGTGCATGCTTTTGCCCGTTCGGTATTGACGCATGGATTACATCCGACATCTTTCATGACTGATACTGCCCACCCTTCGGCTGACGCAAACGGTCCGGTGCCATGCGCTTCACTAGGCCCAAATACAGCAATTACCGGAGTTGCCAGAGCTGCTGCAACATGCGCCGGGCCGGTATCGGTTGTTATCAAGGCCCGAGCGTCAGCGAGAACAGTCAGTAACTGCTGCAGTGAGGTCCGGCCTGCCAGATTTATCACTCCCGGAAAGTTTGCGGCAATGGACTCACTTAAAGGGCGCTCGTTCTTTTCACCGATCAGAACTATTTGTATGTCCGGGGTATGGTGCGTAATCTGTTGGACAAGTTCACGCCAATGGGATTCGGGCCAGGAACGTAAAGCCAGCTTGCCACGGGCTAGAAGGCTGTTGCCCGGATGCAGGCAAAGATAATCTCGGTCGTTACCGATCAGATCAGCACTGTTGATGTGCTGAGGGGGGCGGAGCGATGGTGCGGCATCTTTACAATAAATGGCCGGTATGCCCTGAGCTAACACGGTACTGGTTACATGGACCATGTTTAACCCTTCGGAGCGACTTTCGGAATGCGAACGCTTTGTTTCATATATCTTCTGTTTTGCACGCACATAACGCATAAGGCTGGAAAAATGTGATCCGCATTCGAGCAGAATGGCAAGATCATACGGATACTGCAGAGATTTGTATAAAACAGATAGCTTAACAGGACAGCACAGGAGGGGAATACTACGGTGATTAATTTCAAAAATGGTATCAATCCGGGGGTCGTGTTCGAATAACTTTCCCATTCCACGTGCAACAATTATATCGAATTGCGTGTCGTGTCCCAGAAGAGCCCTGATGGGCTCAATGACGGTAGTTGCCCAGACCGTATCCCCAAGTCGGCCCGCCCTGATTATAAGTACCCGCTTCTGCGCGTCAGCTTTACTATTCAATGTGGATGCCCCTTCAATATTTGATATATGCAGGGTAAAAGAGTATATCGGCTTTATATGATACACAGGCGACCCTGGAGATGGGGGCACCTTCACCGGTTTTTTCATTGAAATAAAAAACCATGTAAATAGCCAGATTTTTCAGCAGTAAAACATCTTCAACTAACACTGCCATGGCGAGTCCTTTTAGCCAAACCAGCTATTTCTTCGCGATAAGCTCCCATGCAACATGAGAAATCTGTCCTTTTAGAAACTTTCTTACCCACTTGAATTTTTCGCTCAATGAATAGGTCAGCGCCTTATTAGCGTAGCTGGAATATACCGCACGGCTCTTGATGCACTCAAATTGTCCAGTAAAACCATACATCCGTCCGTCGGGATTCTCCCCACAGAAGTATTCGTGAGTATTCTTGGTGATTATGTTTACATGCGTTGGGTCCTGAAAAGCTTCCCGATTTGGATAGCAGGGGGTCAGCGCAAAAAAAAGGCCGTTTGGTTTGAGCACTCGGTAAACTTCATTCATAAGTTTGATGAACAGAAAATGAACCTTACCATTTTCATCAATGTGAACTCTGGGGACATGCTCAAGAAAATCAAACGCCGAAACAGAGTTAAAAAAATTATCGGGATACGGAATAGGTTCTAAAAATAAGTTTGCTTTTTTATAATAAAAACCTTCGTCAAAAGAATCGGGCTTAATATCTCTCACATCAATCCCATACAAATTTTTCTGATTAAAAGGATTTCTAGGGAATTTACCGCAACCCAAATCAAGATGATTACTCAAGAAGGCCCTCCAATGCAAAATTTGATAATGCCGCCGGTCTTTCGCTCAATTATTTGAGTGATGTCCTGCGAAGAATTTCAGCATCTCCACATTTTCTGTGTGGGCGTTCCGTACGGCGCAATGCTTGAATGTTTTTCCACTGTTTCATTGCTTCAAAAAATGCCTTGTATAGATAAAATTTAAACAGGAAAAAGCTGAACATCAGACGCAGCAGGGTGTTTAGGATGTTCCAGATTACTATTGACGGGTCACTCAGGTTTATCCAGTGAAAGATAAACCTGTTGCGAAAATAAATCATATGGTTGTAACGCAGCTTTCTTTTATCCTTGTTGATGGTCGCATTGGAATAATGCCAAACGGTGGTAGCTGGTTCGTACATGCTCTTCCAGCCTCTTTTCCATGCCCTGTAAGAAATGTCAACATCCTCAAACAGGAAAGGAGAATATATTTCGGAATAGCCGCCCAGCGCACGGAGTTTTAGGGTGTCATACGCAGCACAGGCGCCTATCGCATAAAGATTCTCCCGAGCCGGGAGATTTTCATTCATTCCGATGAAGCCCCCCTTGATTGCCCCCCCGCGATACGCAGCGATTACCGCACCCTGATTTTTTCCTTCGCGCTCCACTAAAACCCGGGGGCTGACAGCAAACAATTCGGGGTCATCAAAGTGTGGTACTAGTAACGTGAATAAATTTGCCTCGACCTTCACATCAGTGTTGATACAAAAAAGTATGGGAAATTTCGCAATAGCCATACCGGCGTTACAGGTTTTAGAAAAGCCGGAGTTTGTGGCGTTCACAAGTAGTTTTGCCGCAGGAAAACTCTCTCTGATGACACTACAGCTTCCATCGGAGCTGCAGTCATCAACTATAATGATCTCTGATGGGCCTTGCCATTGTTCGACAGCGGCAAAAATAGATGGAAGATTATCACGAAGAAGTTGTTCGCCATTGTAATTGGGAATTACAATACTGATTCCACTGGGTGCATTTGAAGCAGAATCCATAAATTATTTCTCGTTTCTGAACTGCTGGGAGCACAGCCTGCTGTAAAGCCCGTTATTCTGAAGCAGTCCCTGATGTGTCCCGCACTCAACCACCTGCCCATTTTCCAGAACAATTATCTTGTCGGCGTGCAGGACAGTGGAAAGCCTGTGTGCGATCACAAACGTAGTCCGATCCTGCATCAGGTTGTCCAGTGCTTTTTGAACCATCTGCTCGCTTTCAGTGTCCAGAGCGCTGGTGGCTTCGTCAAGGATCAGAATTGGTGCATTTTTCAGGATTGCCCGGGCAATACAGATTCTCTGGCGCTGCCCGCCGGAAAGCCGGACGCCCCGATCACCAATGCTCGTCCCATAGCCGTCCGGCATCTCCATGATGAAATCGTGGGCATATGCCGCTTGTGCTGCCGCCATTATCTCGTCGTCTGTTGCACCAGGTTTTCCGTAGCGGATGTTATTTGCCACCGTATCATGGAAGAGAACCGTTTCCTGGTCAACAAGGGCAATATTGCCCATAAGACTGGCCTTGCTGATATCGCGGATATCGTGCGGTCCGATTTGCACCTGTCCGCTGTTCGTATCAAAGAAGCGTGCTATCAGGGAGACAAGCGTACTCTTCCCCCCACCTGACGGACCGACCAGTGCAACCATCTGCCCTTTTTCCGCTACCAGACAGACATCTTTGAGGACGTAATCGTCCTGGTACTTAAAGCAGACATCTTTGAATTCAACCCGGTTGTCATCACGGGTGAGTGTTTTACCGTCGGGCGCGTCAATGATCTCGGATCGGGCATCAATAATTTCGAATACCCGCTCAGATGCGCCCAGGCATCGCTGCGCTTCACTGTAGGCAGCGATCAGCTTTTTGAGGGGTGAATACACCAATGCCATGGCGGTGATAAAGGAAAAAAATTCAGGGGCTGTCAGCGTGTTGGCCATGACCTTGCTGCCGCCGAAAAACACAACCGCTGCGATGCCGAGTGATGTGATGACTTCCATGATGGGGGAAGAGAGGGAACTGTATTTTATTAGCTTCCGGACAAATTCATAATACATCCGGTTTGCCCGTACAAACTGATCAACCATGATTTTTTCAAGGGAGAATGCCTTGACTACCTTGATGCCGCTCAGTGATTCCTGAAGGATATTGGCAAAATCACCCGCTTCCTCCTGCCCTTTACGGGCATTGAGTTTGATCTTTTTGCCCAAATACTGGGCTGGATAGATGGACAGCGGGATAACGAGTATGGATATGATGGCAAGATGCCAGTCGCGGTAGAAAATTACACCAATCAGGGAAACAAGGCCGATGGCATCCCGGAAAAGCCCGGTGACGATCCCTCCGACACCGTCCTGCATCATGGCGACATCGTTCACGATACGGGACATGAGAGACCCGGTCTGGTTACGGTGGAAGAAATTCAGATCAAGAACAATATTCTTTCTGAAAATCTCGTTGCGGACATCCTGTACCGCGAGCTGGGCAGCCGTTCGCATGAAATAGTCATTGAGATACCGGCAGATACCACGAAAAACGAAAATAAGTATTATGGCGAGCGGGAGGATAGAAAAGATGAACACATCGTTAGTCACGAAGATTTTTTTCAGTAACGGCTCCACCATGTAGGCAAAAGCGGCATCAAGCCCGCCATAGGCAGATGACGCCAGGGCGGCAAGCACGATGCGCCACCAGTATGGTTTCATGTAAAGCAGAAGTCTTTTAAATACAGCCATTTGATAGTCCTTGTCTGTTTTGTCTGCAGAAGTGGAGATGCACACTTCGTAGGCCGTTATCTGTTGTGCAGCCTTTTGGAAAGCTTCAGCGCCGCATTAATAACAAGTACTTCGGTAACGGTTGTCATGCAACGGTGATCAGTCGGGCACTCCCGCAGTTTGCACGGCGCACATTCAACATCAGTCCGTACAACGACGGATTTATTGCTGTAGGGGGACGTCCCTCTGTGGTCGGTTGAACCGAAAATTGCCACCAGAGGCACATCAAAGGCAGCGGCAATGTGCATGGGGCCGGAGTCATTGGTGATAAAGAAATTACAGCGGCTGATCAGCGCCATCAGTTGGCGCACGGAGGTTTTGCCCGCCACGTTCACGGCGGTCCCTTCCAGACGATGATCAATATCTGCGGAAATCGCTGTTTCACCCGGCCCGCCAAAAATAACAACCTTTGCCGACCATTTAGTCGCCAGTTGACTGGCAACCTGGGCAAACCGGTCAGGATACCAGCGCTTTGCAGAACCGTAGCTTGCGCCCGGATTGATGCCGATAACGAAATCATCCGGTTTTATACCGTGCGTATCCAGCAGCGCTGATGCTCCGGCCACCTCTTCGGGCGTAAGGGAGAGGTGCAGGGGAGTACGCCCGCCCGTAATGCCGAAATGGGCCAACAGATTCAGGTAATAGTCCACTTCATGACAGGCGCTACCCCCTTTATCCGGGTAATACCGGCTACTCAGCAACAGTGTGCGGCCATCGCTGCATTTGCCTATTCTGTTTGGAATACGGGCCAGCCAGGGGACCAGAGCTGAATCAAAAGAGTTGGGCAGGATAATGGCGAGGTCAAATGAATGCCTGCGGAGTTCAGCCGCCAGCCGTAATCTTCCGGCAACTCCGTGATGGCGCCCTTGCCGATCAAAGGTAATGATGCGGTCGATGCCGGGATGGTACAAAAAAAGCTGTGATACCAGTGCATTGGCGAGAATAGTAATTTCAGCGTTCGGGAAATGCTCCCTGATAACACTGATTGCCGGTGTGGTCATCACCGCGTCACCGATCCAGTTAACTGAGCGGATCAGTATTTTTCTGACCGTATCGTGCTGTAATTCCTTCACGCAGCCTCACCTTTTGCCAGTAAATCGACGGTGGTTTGTTCCGGAAACAGTATGGGTACGCCGTCAGTCACCGGGTAGTATCTGTTGCAGCGTGGACAGTGCAGAAACAGGTCCGTTTCGCTCTGGAACAGTTCCCCCTTGCAGGCCGGGCACGCAAGTATCAGTAATAATTCAGGTGGCAGCATAGGTTCCATGGTAATCAAGAGATTGGCCAATATGCCATATTTGATGGCGCTTTTGAAGTAAAATACCGATATCTGTTGATATTCTCCCAGTTTCATGTTGACGATACTTTGATATGAATGATATTTACAAACGGCGGAAAACTAATCATAAAAACAGTCAGTTCACCAGCCTAACCCACCGAGATCCATGACCCCTGCCATTATTTCTCCATACAGTAACGAGGTCGATGAACAGCAATCAGGCTACGCCCATCTTGACGTGGGGTGGTGCCGGGCTGTTGCCTGTACCTGGGCTGCTGCGGCTGTTGCCGAAGCACTTGATGACCAAACTCTCTACGAATGGGCGGCCCGGCAGCCGGTGAAAGAACAGATGCAGGGGCGTGGAGTCATCCACTCCGTCGATCTGCCGACACTGCCGGCAACAGCGGTGGTTGTCCGGAGAAATTGTCATGGCGGTCTGCTGCGCAATCTGACCGGTGAGTACTTTCTCGCTCCTACGCGGGCACCATTGGAGCTGGCAACGTATCTCCGTCTGGCCGCTGCCGGGGTTCCGACTGCTGAAGTCATCGCCTATGCGGTCTATCCTGTTGCCGGGATCTTCGCCCGGAGCGATGTCATGACGCGCCGGCTGCCTGAGGGGGGTGATTTCCCTGCGGTCTGGGAAAAAGCCGGGAATGCAGAGCGGGATCAGATTCTGGTGGCGGTCCGTCGGTTGCTGGATGCGCTTGTTTCCGCCGGCGGGCGGCATGCCGATCTGAATTTGAAAAACATTTACATCGCCGGCAGTGGTGTCGATTTGACCGCATATCTGCTTGACGTGGATCGGGTCACCTTTCCTGGCGGAGGTAACATTGCCGCCCGCAACTTCAAACGTTTGGCGCAGTCGGCACGGAAGTGGCGCACCAGGTGGGGGCTTGATTTCACTGAGGATTCACTGGCCCGGCTGGCCCCCGGTGCAGAGGAGAAGAAATGATGCGAGTTATTACAGACCGTGTCTGCATAGTCATGATGAGCGCAGTTGGTGATACCGTTCACGTTCTGCCGGTGTTGCACTCTCTTAAACGGATGAACCCGGCCATGAAGGTGACCTGGATTCTGCAGCCGGGACCGGCTACACTGGTACGCGGTCATCATCTGGTTGACGAAATAATCCTGTTTGACCGGACCAAGGGGGTCGGCGGATTCCTGGCCGTTCGCGAACAGCTTCGCTCCCGGAAATTCGATCTGGTTATCGATCTGCAGGTGTATTTCAAGGCCAATATTATCACCTCATTCATCAACGCCTCGGTGAAGCTCGGCTTCGACTTCGCCCGCGCCCGCGACCTCAACTGGCTGTTCACCACTCACCGCATTCCCCCCCATGCCATGCAGCACGTGCAGGATCAGTATCTTGAGTTCTGCGACTGGCTCGGTGCGCCGACCGCTCCGGTTACCTGGGAGCTTGGGCCCTGGAACCAGGAGGAACGATCCTGGCAGAGCTCTTTTTACTCTGCAATAGACCGGCCGGCGGTGCCGTTAGTTGTGGCGACCAGCAAGCTGCAAAAAAACTGGCTTCCTGAACGGTGGGCAGAAGTTTGTGATGCTCTATATTATGATTTTGGCCTGCAGCCGATTCTGGTGGGGGGGCGCTCACCGGTCGAAGTGGAGTGCGAGCGGATCATCATGGAACGGGCGAAACAGGCGCCGCTGAGTGCTCTGGGGAATGGTGGTTTACGGGGACTGGTTGGGATTCTGGATGGTGCGGCACTGGTTATTTCGCTTGATACCGGGCCACTGCATATCACCGTCGCCCTTGATCGTCCGGTTGTGTCCCTGATGGGCTTTTCCAATCCGAAGCGGGTCGGCCCCTATCGCAAATTCGGCGATTTGATGATTGATGCGTACGGTGAGCCGGGTGAAGATTATCCGGTGTCCATGGAAAACCGCCCTGATCGTATGAAGCGGATTACGGTGCGGGACGTCCTTGATAAAGTCCAAATCTGGAGTTCTTGTTATACATCCTGAGGGTGCAGCAGTTCTGTCAGCATTTTTTCCAGTATCGCGGGATTGCCAAGCGTCAGCTCCAACCGGGCGAGAAATGTCTTTGCCCTCAATTCCCCCGATAGTCCCGTCAATTTCACCCCGTCTTTTTCCGTTGTGACAATCACATCTGCGCCGCTGTTCCTTAGCGCATCAGCAATTTCAGTGCACCGTTCCGGCCCATAGGCGACATGATCCGGGAAGTGAATGCAGTGCACCAGATTCAGCCCCTTTTCACGTAGACCGGCAAAAAAAGACTCCGGGTCAGCAATGCCGGCAAAAGCCAGTACGTTTCTGCCGTGGCAGCTGGTCATAGAAACCGGCGAAGTGCCGCCCAGCGGGAGCAGGTTGGCAATGGTGTGGCAGGACAGGCACGCGGGGATTCCATCGGTGGGGGTTGTTATTGCTGCCCCCTCAGGAGCACGCGTGAACAGCACCAGATCCGCCCGGTGCAGTGCCGGTAACGGTTCCCTCAAGATTCCGGCCGGCAGGGTCAGCCGGTTCCCGAAAGGGTGGGAAAAGTCCAGCAGGAGAATGTTAAGGTCACGATGCAGGCGCAGGTGCTGAAAGCCATCATCCAGCAGAAATATATCCGGTGCCAGCTGCTGCATGGCCAGTTGACCGGCAGTGTGGCGATCGGTACCGATAACAACCATAAGACCGGGCACCGTTGATGCCAGCAGATACGGCTCATCGCCGCACTCCACGGCACTCAGCATGAGTGTGGAACCATCACTGACCACTGAGGTCTGACCCTCCAGTGCCCCGCCATAGCCGCGGGAAAGCACCGCTACCTTGTACCCCTGCGCCAGGAGAAAGCGGGCGATATATGCGGTTACCGGAGTTTTCCCCGTTCCCCCGACAGTCAGATTGCCGATTGAAACAACCGGACGGGGGAGGCGGGACGTGCTCAGCAGACCGACCCGGTACAGCCCGGCCCGCAGCCGCTGAACCAGCGCATACAGCCACGCAAACGGTGTCAGGAACAGCAACACCACTCTGTCGCCCGTCGAGGTCAGGCTGCCGGATGCGAGCCCCCTCCAGTAAGTTTGATACGATCCGCTCATAAATACCCTGAAATAACTGCCATGTGGCGTTCTGTTGCCCCGCCGTTGTCCCGCAGGACCTTCAGCCCGTTTTGCCCCAGTATCCTCCGCAACTCAGCGCTGGTAATCAACGTGCGCCAGGTGGCTGCCAATTCAGCCGGATTGTGAATCTGGATACCGGCACCATACTGCAGAATGAGCGCCTCAATCTCCCGGAAATTTTCCATATGCGGTCCGAAAATGCTCGGCACACCAACAGAAGCGGGCTCAAGCAGATTATGCCCACCGAACGGCACAAGGCTGCCGCCGACATAGGCGAGATCAGACAGTGCATACAGATTCATCATCTCGCCGACCGTGTCCACCAAAAGCACGTCGCCACTCTGCTGCAGCTGCCCGTCACGGTGGGCTGTGCGTCTTTGGTAGTGCAGGCCGACGCCGTCAAGCAGTGCAGATATTTCACCCGCCCGCACCGGATGGCGCGGCACCAGGACGAGAAACAGGTCACCGATCTCTGCGGACAGTTCCCGGTATGCCGACATCACGAACGGTTCTTCACCGTCACGGGTACTGCCGGCGGTCAGAACGCACGCTTCCGCCGGAATTCCGTACCGGGAACGGAGCTGTTTCCGCTCTTCTTCAGACACCTGGCGGGCAGGAATATCATTTTTCAAATTGCCGGAAACCTGAATGATTCCGGGATCGGCGCCGATGGCTGCAATCCGTTCGCGCCCGGTTTCCGACTGCATGCAGATCGACGAAAAACAGCGCAGGGCGGGGCGGAAAAACCAGGCAAATTTCAGAGAGCGTGGAAATGACCGGTCCGAAATGCGGCCGTTGGCCAGGACGAGCGGAATACTCATCCGGGCGGCTTCGCGGCAGAAGTTGGGCCAGATTTCCGTTTCCATTATGATAATGATGCGGGGCCTGACAGCGGCGAGTAAAGTGCGCACTGAAGGGAGAAAGTCGAAAGGAAAATACAGGCAGAGATCTACTTCCGAAAAACCGGCGGCGGTGGATTTTCCGGTTTCAGTTGTGCAGGTCACAACAAGGGCATGGCCCGGATAGCGGCTGCGCAGGGATTTTAACAGCGGCCTGGCCGCAATCACTTCGCCAACCGAAACAGCATGCAGCCAGATTACCGATCGGCCGGCGATGGTTGACAGCAGCTTTCGGGGCACGTGGCCGAAACGCTCGGCAACCGCCAGCGGCCAGCAAAGCCTGATGGCGCGATAGATGTTGAACAGAAAAACCGGAACCAGCAGCAGGATGGAAAGTATGTTGTAGGCTAAGAAGAACATGGAGCTGGCTACGGTTCCAGGGCAGGCGCTTCATCGCGGTCAAGCCGCAACAGGTAATACAACGTGACCGCTGTCAGATGAACCATGCCCCATGCCCAGAGATTGTCACTTAAAAAGTGTCCCCCCTGCGTGATGCGGGCCATGCTCATCAGTACTCCGAAGAGCAGCCCGCCGGCCATCCAGAGGGCGGCTACTTTCGGCTTTCTGCGGCGATACACGAAAAATGGAGCCGTCAGGTAGAACGCGGCCGAAGCGTGTCCTGAAGGAAACGAGCGCCCTTTGTGGGCGATGCCCTTTTGCCAGGGGTGCAGGAACTCTTTTGTGCCGCCGAGCTGAACGACTTCCCGAGGACGGGGCCGTCCCCAGTACTCTTTAAAGACGGAATTCACAATCAGGCCCGGACCGAGGGCCAGAAGAATAACAAGAAACAGCCCCGGTTTGATCCAGCTGCGGCGCTGTTTGCTGAAGTACCCTGTGAGAGCTGCGGCCAGACCGATGCAGCCAAGTGTAATTGATGGCAGGCGGTCAAGCAGATACAGAAGATGCCACGGCTGCTGTTCCCCAATCGGCCACGCGCCATTGATATAAAAAGGAGCGGCAACGAGCAGATCAGCACCGGTTGTGCCAATCAGCAGTGTTGCAAGAACAAGAAGGATAATCGGAAGTACGAAATCTCGGATTTTAGGTGTCATACCGGTTCTCCTGCGCGTTTCCAGCGGCGATGGACCCAGTACCAGTCAGCCGGATGAGCGCAGATATACTCCTCCAGATATCGCGACAGTGCCTGGGTATCCTGTAAAATACCGGCTTCGGAACGATCGCCGCACAGAACGTATTCCGGGTGGACGGTCAGTACGTGCCGATCGTTCTCGCGGTAACCAAAAACCGGAACAAGGGGGACCCCGGTTTTGTGGGCGATTATGACCGGAGCCTTGTTCGCCCAGGCTTTTCTGCCGAGAAACTCGATATGGGCGCCGTTATCTTCAAAAACGGCCTGGTCTGCCAGCATGCCGATGACACCCTTGTTTTTGAGTACACCGAGAATCGGCCTCAGGGCTGACTTGCTGTAGATCACCTGGTTTCCATATCCCATCCTCATTTTCTCGACAATCGTATTAAGATACGGATTGTTCTGCATACGGGCAATTGCCCAGACGTTTACACCCAGGTGCTGTTTGAAAGAGAGTGAAATCAGTTCCCAGTTGCCGCAGTGCCCGCTCACGCAGATCACACCCGTATCCTTGGCCACGGCACGCTGAAAGAACTCCAGCCCGTGTACGGTCATTGAACTGATCAACTCAGCCCCTTTGCCATGATACAGCCGGAACACCTCCACAATGGAGATACCGAGATGTATGAACGTTGCCAAAGCGATTTCCTCGGCCGTTTCATAGGTTCCTGCCCAGGCTGGGTGGCGCTTCATAAAGGGGAGTGCCTGCCTGATATTGTCAATGGCGATCTCTCGCCGGCTGTGGAGAATGTTGAACAGAAATGTGCCGATGTTTCTGCCGATGCGGACGGTCAGAAAGCGGGGAAGTGCCGCTATGAACAGGGTGCATATATAGAAGAGTGCCGCCTGGAGTATCCAGATGATTTTTTTCATTGCGGTAACCGTGGTTCTGCTGCTGTCGGGTCATCACACCGTCCGCAGAGGGTGAGAGCAAGCCGGGCAACATGCTGTGAAGCCCCCCCGCCCCCTAGCTTAGAGCGTATTTCGCCAAGTTTGCCTGTGATTGCCGCTCCATAGGCACGATCGGTGAGCAGTATTTCGATCTCTGCAGCAATTTCTTCCGGGTTGGCATGGTCCTGTATCAGCTCACGGACCACCGTTTCCCCGGCGACAATGTTGCACAGTCCAATGTTGTCAATTTTCACCAGACGTTTGGCAAACTGGTAGGTAAGCGGCGAGAGTTTATAGATGATGACCATCGGTGTTCCGACCAGAGCAATTTCGAGGGTAACGGTGCCGGAAACAGAAATAACCGCATCGCAGGCGCGGATCATGTCATGTATCCGGTCACGGGTGATGGCAACGTCAAGGTTGGCCGCAGTCAACTGCGGGACGATATCATCATTCCCAAGGGTGGACGCAATCGGGAGGATAAACTGGATGTCGGGAAATCTTTTCTTCAATTTCACCGCTGCCCCGATTATTACCGGCAGGAGGCGCTCAATCTCATTGCGCCGGCTGCCGGGAAACAGGCCGACGATCCTGCGCGACGGGTCGAGGTTGAAGCTGGCTGCGGCGGCTGAGCGATCCAGGGTGACATTGACCAGGTCAAGCATGGGGTGTCCCACAAAGGTGACCGGAATCCCGGCCTTGCGGTAGAAGGGTGCTTCGAAGGGGAGTATTACCGCCATATGGTCGATCAGCCGGGCAATCTTTTTTACACGCCCCTGACGCCATGCCCATATCTGCGGGCTGATGTAGTACAGCACTTTGACCCCTGCTTTTTTGGCGACTTTGGCCAGACGCAGGTTGAAACCGGGGTAGTCGATGAGGATCAGCAGGTCAGGCGGGTTCTGGAGGAGTATCTGTTTGAGTTTGCGGAAGGCAGAGGCGATGACATCAAAGTGCTTGATGACCTCAATCAGTCCCACAACCGCCATTTCTCCGGAGTCCACCAGCGTTTCGACCCCTGCCTCGCGCATGCGCTTGCCGCCGATGCCGGAAAAATGCAGATCAGGGTCAAGCTTCATCGCCTCCCGCACAAGGTCGGCACCGTAGATGTCGCCGGAGGCTTCGCCGGCGACGATCAGTATGCGGCATGTGCGTGCCGCACGGCTGCGGTCACTATCCAAGCAGCGCCTCTTTAATTGCCTGCGCCACCGTGTGAACCGCTTCGTCCGGCATTTCGGGATAGACCGGCAGCGACATGCAGCGACTGGCGACATCTTCGGCAACGGGAAGGTGTACGCCGGCGTACGCGGCGGCAAACACATCCTGCCTGTGGAGCGGGATCGGGTAGTACACTGCGGATGAAATCTGCTTTTCAGAAAGTTTGGCCATGATGACATCGCGTCGGTCTGTCAGCACGGTGTACTGGTGATAGACATGAACACCGGCGCCATCCTCGTACGGTACCGCAACCATGTCGCGCAGCAGTTCCGAGTACAGATGTGCCACACGGCGCCGTCCGCTGTTGAATTGGTCAATGTGGCGGAGCTTGACCCTCAGGATAGCCGCCTGAATGTCATCAAGACGGCTGTTGAAGCCGATGACGCTGTGGTGGTAGCGCACACGGCTGCCATGGTTGCGCAGTACCTTGATCTGTTCCGCCAGCTCGTCGGTAGCGCAGGTAATCAGTCCGCCGTCGCCGTAGCAGCCGAGATTTTTACTGGGGAAGAAGCTGAAACAGCCGAGGCTCCCCAGGGTTCCGGTCATTGAGCCGCCGATAGCTGCGCCGAAAGACTGGGCACAATCTTCGATCAGCAGCAGGTTATGCCGGTCACAAATAGCCTTGATTGACTTCATGTCGGCCGGTTGGCCAAACAGGTGGACAGGTATGATTGCTTTGGTACGGGGGGTAATAGCCGCCTCTATCAATGCCGGGTCTATGTTGAATGTTTTTGGATCGATATCGACGAAAACCGGGGTTGCCCCTGCATAACAGATCGCTTCAGCAGTGGCGATGAAGGTAAAGGGAGTTGTTATTACCTCATCACCCGGCTTGATCCCGGCCGCCAGGATGGCAAGGTGCAGGGCATCGGTGCCCGAGGCGCAGGATATGGCGTGTTTGGCGCCCAGATACTGCGCCGTATCCTGTTCGAAGGAGGTCACGTTCGGCCCCAGAATAAACTGAGTACTTTCAATTGCATCCAGCACTGCCTGGTCAATTTCACTTTTCAGATTGTGGTACTGTGTCTTAAGGTCCACCATCGGTATCATGAAGGTCTCCTGTCAAGGCTGAGATTTATTTTAAGAGCTGTTTCCAGTGCCATCCGGCCGTCACGGCCGCTAACTTCAGGTTCTTTCCCTTCACGAATCGCTGTCAGGAACGAATCGATCTCACTCCGGAGCGCATCCGCTTCCCCGAGTTCCCGTTCGGAAACCTTCACGTTCGGAACGCCCGGGAAGAGTTCGCCGGCCCCCTGCTGGGCGAGCAGTATTTTGCGGTTCTGAAAGTCGAGGGTGATATATGCGTTGCGCTGGAAAATTCGCATCTTCCGTTCGCTTTTCAGGCTGATACGGCTGGCGGTGACGTTTGCAACGCAGCCGTTCTCAAAAAGAATGCGGGCATTGGCGATGTCTTCCTCACCGGTAAAGACCGGGGCCCCGACGGCATCGACCCTCTCAACGGGTGATTTAACAATATGCTGTATAATTTCAATATCATGAATCATCAGGTCAAGAACCACATTCACGTCGGTGCCGCGCGGCTTGAACGGGGCTATACGGACCGACTCGATGAAGATCGGCTCCTGAAGGACGCCGTCAAGTGCCTGTAATACCGGGTTAAAGCGTTCCAGATGGCCAACCTGAAAAACCAGATTGTTTTTTTCGGCCAGAGCGATCAGTTCGTCGGCTTCTTCAATCGTGACGGTGATCGGCTTTTCAATAAGAACATGCACGCCGGCCGCCAGAAAATCACGTGCCACCGTGAAATGGAACTGGGTGGGGACAACAACACTGACAGCATCCACTTTCCCGATCAATTCACGATGATCACTGAATGCCTGAGTGCCGAGCGCGGCGGCGATCTCCGCCGCCCGTTTCGGGTCATGATCCACCACTCCGACCAGCTCGACATCGGGGATTGCGGCATACTTCTGGGCGTGAAAATTACCCAGATAGCCGACACCTATGACTGCAGTCCTGAGTCTGCTCATCCTCGGGCAAACCCGCGTTGGGTCGAATTGATAAAGGCCAGCAGGTAATCAACCTCCGGACAGCCGGTAATTGCGATCTTGATGCGTTCGATGGCGTCCGGTAGTTTCAAGTCAGCCATGAACAGCGTCTTATACGCTGTTTTCAGGTTGGCGATGGTCTCGTCCGAGAAGCCGCGCCGTTTCAGGCCGATGAGATTGAGGCCGCGCAGTCTGGCTTCCCGTTTGCTGGAGGTGGCTATGGTGTAGGGGAGGATGTCCAGGCTGACCATGGTTCCGCCGCCTATCATGGAATACGCTCCTATCCGTGAAAACTGGTGAATTGCCACCAGGCCGCCGATAATGACGTTGTCTTCAACGGTTACATGGCCGGCCAGTGTCGCCACATTAGCAAAGACATTGCCGTTGCCGACAATACAGTCATGGGCGACATGTGAATATGCCATAAACAGGTTGTTATTGCCGATAACCGTCTCTGAGTGGCCGGAAACCGTACCGCGGTGGATAGTGGCAAATTCACGGACCATATTATTGTTGCCGATTCTGGTCCAGCACTCCTCACCCCGGTATTTAAGATCCTGGGGCGGGGCGCCGACAGATGTCTGGTGGAATATCTGGTTGTTTTCGCCGATCTCTGTCCAGTCTCCGATCACGGCATGAGCACCGATGGTGGTCCCCTTACCGATCGACACATGTTTGCCGATGATGGCGTATGGTCCTACTTCTACGTCTTTCGCCAGATGAGCGGTTGAATCAATTATGGCGGTCGGGTGGATCATGATATTTCTCCCGTGGGTCTGCCCCGCCGTGGGGGGGGGCAGCAAAAAGTTATTTCGGTGAAGCTGCAAATGTTGCCTTGAGATCCGCTTCGGTCACCAGATCATCGCCGACAAATGCCTTGCCGGCGACTCCCCAGATTCCTCTTCTGTTCAGTGTGGTTGTCACTTCAATACGCAACTGATCGCCGGGGAGTACCGGTTTGCGGAAGCGGGCATTGTCGATGGACATAAAATAGGTCACCTTGGCACGTGTCGCTTCATCGGATGCAACATACCCCATGATACCGGCTACCTGAGCCATGGCTTCGATGATCAGTACGCCCGGCATGACCGGATGGCCGGGGAAATGCCCCTGAAAATACGGCTCGTTGATGGAGACATTTTTTATGCCTACGCAGCGTTTGCCGATGTCCATTTCAATAATGCGGTCTACCATCAGAAAAGGGTACCGATGTGGAAGGATAGCCATGATTTCGTTGATATTCAGCTGCATATTACCTCTCCTGACTGTTCTGTTTCACGATGGTTTCAAGTTCTGCGATACGCTTTTCAAGAGATGAAACCGTTTTCTTCAGTTCCGGAAGCCGTGGCACAGCTATGGCCGATTTCAGCCATTCCTTGTGCGGAATGGCCGGTGTCCCGCTGTAGGCGGCATTTGCCGCCAGCGAGCTTGGCACGCCCGACTGGGCACCAACAATAACATTGTCCCCGATGGTAAGGTGACCGGCAACGCCAACCTGCCCGGCAAGCGTTACATGATTTCCGATTTTTGCGCTTCCCGAAATACCGACCTGTGAGACAATCATGCAGTCTTCGCCGATCTGACAATTATGGGCAATCTGAACAAGATTATCCAGCTTTGTACCGCGCCTGATTCGCGTTACCTCGATAGCGGCCCTGTCTATGCAGCTGTTTGCGCCGATTTCCACATCATCATCCAGTACGACAATGCCGATTTGCGGAATCGGATAGTAGCTGTTGCCGTCCGGAGCATATCCGAAACCATCAGAACCGATTACAGCTCCCGGCTGCAGGACGCAGCGGTTCCCGATCCGGCAGCGTTCGCGGATAACGGCATTGGCATGGATGACGCAGTCGTCACCGACCATGACATTGTCATAGAGCACAGCCCCCGGATACACAATGGTGCGATTTCCGACCGCAACATTTGTACCGATGAAGGCGCCCGGGTAAATGCTGGCCCCTGTGCCGATAGTTGCTGTCTCGCTCACCATGGCGTGCGGAAGTACTCCCAGCGGCTGGTGGGGTGATGTGTAGAAAAGCGCAAGAAGTTTGGCAAAACCGAGATACGGGTTGGCCACCTCGATAACAGTGCGCCCGTATCGCTCTGCGCCCGGTGCCATAAGAACCGCTCCGGCAGCGGTTTCTGCCACTTTCGAAGCATATTTCGGGTTGGCGAGAAAGGTCAGCGTCTCAGGACCGGCAGATTCAAGAGAAGCCAGACCGGAAATCAGCACCGTCCCGTCTCCCTGTACAACGCCGCCGAGAAAATCTGCAAGCTCGGTTACTGTTCGTGGATGTGTCATGGCGCTACTTCTTTCTGTTGGCATTGAACAGCTTCAGCACTTCTTCAGTCAGATCGGCCTTTTCATCCACAAACAGCATCCCCTCATTTTTCACAAAAATGAAGGTATACCCTTTCTGGCGTCCGTACTCCTTGATGATCTTTTCCATCCCTTCCAGAATTCGGCGGGTCAGTTCCTCGTCCTTGCCCTGGAGTTCTTCCTGGGCATCTTTGGTGAACCGCTGGAAATCCTTCAGTTTATTTTGATAATCCTTTTCTTTTGCGGCACGGACACTCTCCTGGAGCAGAGCCCCCTGCTTTTCCAGTTCATCTTTTAACTTTCTGAGATCTTCCTGCTTTACATTGATTTCGTCCTGATACTTCTTCACCTTGGCGG
Source organism: uncultured Geobacteraceae bacterium (assembly GCA_903862245.1). Taxonomy (GTDB): domain Bacteria; phylum Desulfobacterota; class Desulfuromonadia; order Geobacterales; family Pseudopelobacteraceae; genus JACRCG01. The sequence continues at coordinate 34,168 of CAIOXL010000072.1, forward strand.
CCAGCTGCTCTTTAGCTTCTTTCCCCGCCTCGGAACCGGTCAGCGCCCGCTGCATGTCGATATAGCCGATTTTAAGGTCAGCCGCGAACACGGATGTCGACACAACACACGCCGCTACGATACCTGCCAGAATTGCCCGTTTCATAAATATTCTCCTTGAATGGTTATGGGCCTAATGCCCGTGCGAACTGTTTGAACTCAACTAAAACATGGTGCCGATGGAAAACTCGAGTCTCCCGCTCGTGCTGTCCAGAAGTTTACGCGGGTTGATCGGAAAACCGTACTCAAGCCGGAGCGGACCCATGGGTGACGCCCAGCGGATTCCTGCGCCGTAGCTCATCAGCATGGTATCAAAAAAGGCGGAGTTGTCGTCAAAAGAATTGCCGTAGTCAAAAAACATGACCCCTTTGAGGCCGGCTTCGGGGAGCAAAGGGAACGTAAGCTCAGTATTGCCGAAGAGTTCTTTACTCCCTCCCAGGTAAATCTGCACGATACTCTGGTTGCCGCTGTTGTCGCCAGATGTCTGGGAAATAGTGGGGGAAACCGTACGGGTTTTATAGCCACGCAGCGAGTAGATGCCGCCCAGATAAAACTTTTCATCAATCGGGATCGGCTTGCCAACTTCCTGGATATAGCCGAGCGTCAGCTTGGTTGAGAAAATCAGTTTTTTATAGACCGGGTGAAACCAGGTGTGGTCGGTGATATACCGGGCATATTTATTGTCCCCGCCAAGACCGGCGTACTCTGCCGACAATGAGTTGATCATGCCGGTAGACGGGTCAAGACGGTAGTCGGTGCTGTTGTGGGTGATGCTGCCGTATATGGAGCTGGTGGTTGTCGTGCCGAGCGGATAGGTATTGGTGAGATCCGCGTCGTGGAGCGCCTGATATGCAGGAGTCGGGTTGTAAATATCTTTTACTTCGTACTTGTACATAAAGAACGAACCGATAGAATCGCTGATCGGGTAGCCCCCTTTGATGTCCCCCCCCGTGAGCCTCCGGTAGTAGTCGGTGTAATCACGCTCCGAGCGGTAGATGTCGCCCCCCAGGGTCCATTTGGTGTCCATGAAATAGGGATCGGTCAAGCCCAGGGAGTATGTCTGTGAAGATCCGCCGATTGATGCGGAGAGATTGGCCTTCAACCCAAGTCCGAGGAAGTTGGACTGCTGAACGGAACCCTGACCGATAAAACCATCCAATGAACTGTACCCGCCCCCTACGCTGAATGTGCCGGTTGGTTTCTCTTTGACATCGACCGTTACATTGAGCCTGTTGGCGGCGCTCCCTTTGGCAGTTGCAATGTTTGCTTCCTCAAAGAAGCCGAGGTTCATAAGGTTCTGTTTGCTTCGTTTCAGGCCGGTAGCACTGTAGAGAGCAGTTTCGGAAACACGCAGTTCACGGCGGATAACCTTGTCGCGGGTTTTCGGGTTGCCGGCAATGCTGATCCGCTCGATGGATACCAGTTCGCCCTTTTCAACATCGAAGGTCATGTCGACGCTCTTTTTTTCGATATCCAGGCGCGTCTGGGGGTTAATCGTGGCAAAGGCATACCCCTTGTCACCGAACACGTCGGTCAGGACGCCGATGTCACTGCGCAGGATTGACCGGTTAAAAATCTCACCGGACTCGCTTTTTATTTTTGTCCGTAATTCGGCTTCCGTATCAAGCAGCTCTCCTTTAAATCCGATGGCGCCGATCCGGAATTGTTCGCCTTCGGAAATGGCGATCGAGACGTCCAGAGCGCTTTTTGCTTCATTCAGTTTCACCACCGGTTCGCCTACCTTGATGTTGATATAGCCGTTGTTGAGATAATGGTCGGCGAGGATCATGGCGTCATTTTTCAGGACCTCTTCCTTGTAGGTCCCGGCACCGGTCAGCCAGGACATGAACCATTTCTCCTTGGTTTCCATGACCCCTTTCAGCTTTCTGTCACTGAAGGCTTTGTTGCCGTCCAGGCGGATCTCCTTGATAAGAATCTTTTCCCCTTCGGTGATTGCAACGGTAATCGTCAGTTCGCTGGGCGTGTTTTTCTTCACCTGAGTCTTCACATCCGCCAGATAATACCCTTCATCACCGTACATTTTTCTGATTTTGGCGACACTCTTGATCAGGTCTTTTTCGGCAAAAACCGAATTCAGGCGGATCTCAAGTGCTTCCTTCAGTTTCTCCGTGGTGATTTCCTTGTTGCCTTCAAGTTTGATTTCCCGGACGATCGCCTTTTCCTGGACGGAATAGACCAGCACGACCCCCTTGTCCGAATCCTCTTTCAACGCCTGAACGTCCTGAAAGTGCCCCAGTTTATAGATCGCCCGAAGGTCGGCATCGGTTTTATCGTTGTCAAGAGTATCACCGGCCTTTATTTTGACCACGTTCAGGATTGTGGACGATTCAATGCGCCGGTTACCTTGGACCCGGATCTCCACAAGCTTTTCACCATCCGCATAAGCGAATGTGGAACAGCTGATCACAGCTGTCAGTATGGCTGTTACTATCGTTTTGAAACTGGGCACGCTTCCCCCGGATATCATGTAGTTTTGTCCAGTCTTCCGTCAACAAGGTGAATGGTGGTTCCCATCGCCGCAGCCAGCCGTTCGTTGTGCGTAACGATGATCAGGGTTAATTCCCTTTTGACCTGCAGTTCCGCCAGCATTGTATGGATGGCGTCACTGGTTTTCATGTCAAGGTTGCCGGTCGGTTCATCCGCCAGCAGCAGTTCAGGCTCAAGGGCAAGTGCCCGGGCGATGGCTACGCGCTGCTGTTCTCCGCCAGACAGTTCTCCCGGGCGGTGAGTCAGGCGATGGCCAAGCCCAACGTCATGCAGCAGTCCCTGGGCCATGGCAGCCGCCTTGCTGCGCGGTATCCTGGCTATCAGGGCGGGCATCATGACATTTTCGAGTGCGGTGAATTCAGGGAGCAGGTGGTGAAACTGGAACACAAAGCCGATGCTCCTGTTTCGGAATGCCGCCAACTGCCGCTCATTCTTTTTGAAAATATCTTCGCCTCGAAAACGGACCGTTCCGGATGTCGGGCGGTCAAGTGCGCCAAGCAGATGCATCAGTGTGCTTTTCCCGGCTCCGGATGCTCCGACCAGAGCGGTTGTCGTCCCGGTCTCGAGATCAAGATTTATCCCGCTCAGAACTTCAAGGGTATTGGCACCGGCGCGGTACGATTTGCTGAGATTCCGGATCTCCAGCAGATTACTCATAGCGCAACGCCTCGGCCGGCAGCATCCGTGACGCCTGCCAGGCGGGATAGAGCGTGGCCAGAAACGATATCAGCACCGCAGTGGCTGAAATCAGCACGACGTCAGACGGTATTACCAGCGAGGGGAAATGATCCAGATAATATATGTCCTTGCTAAAAAAATTCTGGCCGGTGACCTTCTGGATTGCGGCAATGATCGGTTCAAGGTTGAGTGCTATCAGGAGACCCGAGGCGACACCAAGAAGCGTGCCGATGACCCCGATAATCAATCCCTCAAGAACAAATATTTTCATGATGCTGGCACCGCTTGCCCCCATTGATTTGAGAATGGCAATGTCCCTGGTTTTTTCCATGACCACCATGAAGAGTGTTGAAGCGATGCCAAAGGCTGCCACCAGCACAATCAGGGTCAAGATGATGAACATGACAATCTTTTCCGTCTTCAGGGCAAACAGGATGTTCTTGTTCATCTGCATCCAGTCGCGTGCGTAGAAGCCGGCTCCCATTTCACGGTTTATCCGTCTGGCCAGCTCTCCGGTATGGTACACATCATCAACCTTGAGCTGGATACCGGTAACCGTATCACCGAGATCAAAGAAACGCTGGGCCTGGTCCAGGCTGACGTAGGCCAGCGTCGAATCGTACTCGAACATGCCGGTGTTGAAAATACCGGTAACTTTAAACGGCTTCATGCGCGGCATCATGCCGAGGGGGGTAATGTTACCCATGGGCGAGATGACATTTACCTTGTCGCCAAGGCTGAGACTGAGATGTTTGGCCAGCTCTTTGCCGATCATCAGGCCGGGGGCTGTGTCCGGGCCAAACTGCATCTTCGGATCAAGGCTGTCGATATTCCCTTCGACAACTGAGGCGCTGAGGCGCGTAACCTGACGGTCGGTGATAACATCAATGCCGCGCAGAACAACACCGGAGACATTTTTCCCGGAGGAGAGCATGACCTGATTGTAGATGAACGGGGTTGCCGCCTGTACCCCTTTCAAACTCTTCAGATCTTTCATGACCGACTGATAGTCTTCCATCGGCGCGCCGCTTCGGATAACAACGATATGGGCGTTCGTGCCGAGAATTTTTTCCTTCAGGTCGTTTTCAAAGCCGGTCATGACCGCCAGAACCACGATCAGCGCCATGACGCCAAGGGTAACCCCCGCCGTGGAGATAAACGTTATAATTGAAATGAAGGTTGATTTGCGCTTGGCTTTCAGGTAGCGCAATCCGATGAACAGTTCAAATGGCATCGGCTATTTTACTTCCTTGCGCAGCTGCGGAAAGAGGATGACGTCCCGGATTGACGGGGAGTCCGTCAGCAGCATGACCAGGCGATCGATGCCGATCCCCTCACCCGCTGTAGGGGGAAGGCCGTACTCAAGAGCACGGACATAATCCTCATCCATATAGTGCGCTTCCTCGTCCCCTTTATCCTTCTCGGCGACCTGAGCCAAAAAGCGCTCTTTCTGGTCCACCGGGTCATTCAGTTCGGAGAATGCGTTGGCAATTTCCCGGCCGCCGATGATCAATTCGAAGCGATCGACTATTTCGGGGTTGTGCTCGTTCTTACGGGACAATGGTGAAACTTCTGTCGGATAGGCGGTAATAAACGTGGGCCGAATAAGTTTGTGTTCAGCCACTTCTTCAAAAATCTCCATCAGCAGCTTGCCATAGCTGATGCCCTCCGGCAGTGTCAGCCCGATACTGCGGGCATATGACAGGGCCAGATCTCGATCATCAAGCTGTCGCGCTTCAATGTCGCCATACTCCAGAATCGCCTCCCGGACCGTCAGTCGCTTCCAGGGGCGCTGGAAACTGATGGCAAGCCCCTGGTTGGTGAAATCGAGAGTGCCGAGAACCTCCTGGGCGATGTGGCAGAACAGCTCCTCGGTGAAATCCATCAGATCCTCATAGGTTGCATAGGCCTGATAAAACTCCATCATGGTGAATTCGGGGTTGTGACGAACGGAAATGCCTTCGTTGCGGAAGTTGCGGTTGATTTCGAAGACGCGCTCCAGACCGCCGACAACGAGCCGTTTCAGGTACAGTTCCGGGGCCACGCGGAGGTACAGCTCCATATCCAGAGTATTGTGATGGGTAATGAACGGGCGAGCTGTCGCTCCCCCCGGAATCTGGTGCATCATGGGGGTTTCAACTTCAAGGAAGTCGCGTTCGGTCATGAAGTTGCGAATCAGGCTGACGATGCGGGACCGTTTGAAGAATATTTCACGTGCTTCCGGGTTCACGATCAGATCAACGTAGCGCTGACGGTAGCGGGTCTCCACGTCAGTCAGGCCGTGGAACTTTTCCGGCAGCGGCAGCAGGGATTTGACGAGCAGCCGTATGGAGCGCACATGCAGGGAGAGTTCGCCCGTTTTGGTGCGGAAGGGATAGCCCACGGCACCGATGATATCGCCGATATCAAAGGTATCGAACGCGGCAAACGCTTCTTCGCCGATTTCATCTTTTTTTACATACAGCTGGATGCGCCCCTTGCGATCCTGGAGCTGGATAAAGGCTGCCTTGCCAAAGGACCTGCGGGCGAGGATGCGTCCGGCAACACTGATGTCGGCATCAGAGGCGTCGAGTTGTTCCACCGCGCCATAGGTGGCGGCGATGTCGGCTGAAGTATGCTGCGGCCTGAAGTCGTTGGGGTAGGGGTTTATGCCCGCTTCCCAGAGCGCATCTACCTTGCGGCGTCTTTGGAGCAGGAGTTCGCTGAGTTCTTCCATGGAGATGATTGTACCTTTCACTGCAAAATAATTCCGGGGAAACAAGCCGGTAAAACTAACTTCAACGTCCCGGCACGTCAAGAAAAAAAGGGCTTCTCAGGGCCGCACATAAGGGGGCTGGAAAACAATCCGCTCAGTTACGGGTTACTGACTTTAAGGATACTATTGCTGTACGTGTATTCATTTGAATTGCTGTTTAAAATAAACGGATCTGCGATGAAGAGACTGACTCCGTCGGTTGTGAGCCCAAGAGGGAAATGAAGCAGCGATTTCCCCTGTAAGGGCAAGGTTGTGACCGTGTGCGGGCTCCCGAGATCAATCACGCGGATGGTGTTGTGGTACGAATCTGTTACGTACAGGGATGAGCCATCGGTGGTAATGCCGTTAGGCTGGTTAAAACGGGCTGCCTTTCCGTCACCGTCGAGCGAACCATTAGTTTCCCGGTCCAATGCGCCGGCGGTACCGGCCAACGTGTCGACGTTTCCGGAAAGAATATCAATGCTGCGGATGGTATGGTTGCCGAAATCGGTCAGGTAAAGATTTGCCCCATCGGTGGTAATGCGCGACGGAATGTAGAAGCGTGCAGCATCCGGTTTGCCGTCAGTTGAGCCGATGGCTCCGGATGAGCCGGCCAGAGTGTACACAGCATAGTTATAGGTACCAATTTTTTTTATCCAGCGCACGGTCTGATTGCCGCAATCAGCTACGAAGATATTGACCCGGTCAGTCGTAATGCCCTTTGGATTGTTAAAACGGACATCTGCCATGACGGTGGAATCAACGGAACCGGCTACGCCGGAGGTGCTGCCGATGGTGATGGCTGTGTTGTCATACAGATCGATGACGCGAACCACATGGAGCGCGGAGTCTGAAACATACAGGTATTTGCCGTCTGTCGTGATACCGGCTGGTCGATTGAAACCTATGGGGAGACCAGTGTCGAGATCTTTGAACTTCATGGTCGTAACCACGCCTGAGGACGTTATCTTGCGGATCGCGCCATTGCCGTAGTCGGCAACGTAAAAAGTGCTCCCGTCATAGGTAGTTATGTCGTTAGGCTGGTTGAATCTGGCCGCTGTGCCGATTGCGGTTGCGGAACCGGTATAATTAAAAAAACCGATGGTTCCGGCTGCTCCCGCCAGAGTTGTTACTTCTCCCTGCACCAATTGCAGTCTATGCCCCTGTACGGCTCCCCCCATACTGGTAGAATATGGAGTAAAGGCCTTCGTCGGGTGGTCATAGGTCGAGACTGCTGCCGTGCTTCCGCTGCCGCCGCATGCGGCAATGAAAGCGACAAGTAAAAGAGAAACGGCACATAGTACTATTCGTTGCATGTATATCTCCGTACTGGGTAGAAAGTTACTGGATTTCCACATCTTTTTTCTTGCGGCGCGGTCTGGCGGCAGGTTTAGGCTGCGCAGCTTCAGCGGGCGGCTCAACGGCAGCCGTTACGGCGACCTTTTTCGGGGCGGCACGGCGGGGCGGCCTGGGTTTGACCGGTGCCGGTGCTGTCGCCGTTTCTACCACGATCGCTGCAGGAGCGGAAGGGGCCGGAGTTTCAACTTCCGCCGCCGGTTTTTTCTTGCGCGGTGTCCGGGCCCGTTTCGGTTTGGAGCTGGTGGCGGCGAGTTCAGCAGGTGCTGCGTCTGTAGTGGTGACCGTAATTACCGCTGCAGCAGTATCGGGTGCCTCAGCCCCAGTCGATTCATCCTGAGTGACTTCCTGCCCTTTGTGAGCTTTGCCGCGACTGCGCCGTCGTTTCCGTTTTTTCGGTTTTGCGCCGTCGGCCGTTTCCGGCGCGGCATCGACCGCTGTTTCAGGAGCGGTGTCAATTCCGACATTTTCTTCCAGTTCAGCCTCTTCTCCGGACTGGTCTGCCGCTGTGTTGGGCAGAACATCGCTGCCGGTTTTCTTCTTCTTTTTACGCCGTTTCCGCTTTTTGCCACCGTCGGCAGCAGCGGTTGCTTCGACCTTCAGTTCCTCATCCGCAGCGGCGGGTGGGGTAGATGCGCTTGGAGCAGCCGGTTTATGCGCTTCTTCCGCTTCCGCCTCGCTCTTCAGGACATCCTCAAGGTGCGGTTTTTCCCGCTTGACCGTTTCAAGTTCCAACTGGTTGAGCAGGAAAGACGTTTTCCCCTTGACGGTTACTTCAATTTCATAATCGTTTTCAATCTGGGTCAGCTCGCGTTTTTTCCGGTTGAGCAGGTAGTACGCAACCTCCAGCGGCAGGCCGCCCCGCACTTCCGCGACGGTTCCCTTTGCCGCAGCTGCGTGGACCTTGCGCAGGAATGATACGGCCATGGCTTCGACCGATTTGACTTTGCCGCGCCCTTCGCAGTGAGGGCACTCCAGGTGAATCGCGTCGTTCAGGGTTTTGGCAATCCGCTGGCGTGACATTTCCATGATGCCGAATTCTGAAATATGCCCCAGATTAACCCGCGCCTTATCCATCTTGAGCGCCTGTTTGAGGGTTCTTTCCACATCGTGATTATGCTTTTTGTCCCGCATGTCGATGAAATCGATGACGATCAGTCCGCCAAGGTCACGCAGGCGCAGCTGGCGGGCAACCTCTTCGGCCGCCTCCATGTTGGTCTTGAACGCAGTATCTTCGATGCCGCGCTCGCCGCTGGATTTTCCTGAGTTGACGTCAATGGAGACCAGTGCTTCGGTCGGCTCGATAATCAGCGATCCGCCGGACGGCAGTGAAACACGTTTTTCGTAGATCTGGTCGATCTGCTCTTCCAGTTGAAAACGGGAAAAAATCGGCCGTTTTTCCTTGTGCAGCTTGACCCGCTTTTCACAGGCCGGCATGGCTTCACGGAAAAAATCCTTCGCTTCGCGGTAGGCATCCTTGCTGTCAACCAGCACTTCGTCTATGTCATCGGAAAAATAGTCACGAATGGTGCGGATGATCAGGCCGCTGTCGCGATAAATTTCACCAGCCCCCTTTATCTCGGAAGCCCTCTGTCTGATGGATTCATACATCTCCGTCAGGTTGGTGAAGTCTTTCTGCAGCTCTTCAGGACTACGCCCTACCGCTTCGGTCCGGATAATATATCCCATCCCCTCGGGAATATTCATTTCGGCGACGATCTCTTTTAATTTCTTGCGGGTTCCTTCCTGCTCTACCTTGCGGGAAATGCCGGTTGAGTCGCTCCCCGGCATGATGACCATGTAACGCCCCGGCAGGGAGAGATAGCTGGTAAGCGCAGAACCCTTGTTGTCCCGTTCGTCCTTCTCGATCTGTACCACCAACTCCTGCCCGCGCCGCAGCACTTCCTGGATACGGGGGCGGCGCTTGCGCTGTTCTTCCGGAATGTCATCGCGCCATTCCCAGTAATCGGGGTGCAGCTCGCCGATCTGGAGAAAGCCCGGTTTGGCCCGGCCGATATCGACGAAGGCGGCCTGCAGCCCTGGTTCGACCCGAAGGACGACCCCTTTGTAGATGTTCCCCTTGATCTGTTCCTTGCCGCTGATTTCAATATTCAGTTCCATCAGGCGGCCGTCGTGAACTATGGCGACGCGGGTCTCTTCGGGGTGCATGACATTTATCAACATTTTTTTGCTTATGGGTGTGCTCATTTCAGTGTGGTGCCTTTCAATGTGGTTGCTGCTTGTTCGGATGTAGAACGGGCGGATTATATCTCTTTTGACGCTGAAAGCAAAGAAAAAGGCGGTACAGGGCAAATCCCCGTACCGCCTTGGTGAAGCGATCTCTATCCCGAGTTACATAAATTTAGCCAGCAGCGGCACGATCAGGAGTGAGACGATGTTGATGATCTTGATCATAGGATTAACCGCCGGGCCGGCAGTATCCTTGTAGGGGTCGCCGACGGTGTCGCCGGTTACGGCTGCCTTGTGGGCTTCGCCCCCTTTGCCGCCGTGGTGGCCGTCTTCAATGTATTTCTTGGCGTTATCCCAGGCGCCGCCGCCAGTGGTCATGGAGATGGCAACGAAGATGCCGGTGACGATGGTGCCGACGATCACGCCGCCCAGGGCTTTGGGGCCGAGGGTAAAGCCGACGATAACCGGAGCAAGGATCGGAATCAGGCCGGGGATGACCATCTCTTTCAGAGCGGTTTTGGTGACGATGTCAACACAGGCGGCATAGTCCGGCTTGCCGGTACCTTCCATGATGCCCTTGATCTCGCGGAACTGACGACGAACCTCGACAACAACAGCGCCGCCGGCTTTGCCGACCGCTTCCATGCACTGTGCGGCGAAATAGTAAGGGAGCATGCCGCCGATGAAGAGACCGACGATGATGTAGGGGTCGGAAAGGTCAAAAGTGATGACTTTACCGGCGATCTTCAGTTCGTCGACGTAGGCGGTGAAGAGGATGACGGCAGCCAGACCGGCGGAGCCGATGGCGTAACCCTTGGTGACCGCTTTGGTTGTGTTGCCGACGGCGTCGAGCGGATCAGTGACGGCGCGGACGGAGTCATCAAGCTCTGCCATCTCGGCGATGCCGCCGGCGTTGTCGGTGATCGGACCATAGGCGTCCATGGCGACGACGATGCCGGTAAGTGACAGCATCGATACGGCAGCAATGGCGATGCCGTAGACACCGGCACACTGGAAGGCAACGATGATGCCGCCGGCGATAACGATTACCGGAGCGGCGGTGGACTTCATGGAAACGCCCAGGCCGGCGATGACGTTGGTGCCGTGGCCGGTGGTGGATGCCTGGGCAATGTGGCGAACCGGACCGTACTCAGTGGAGGTGTAGTATTCGGTGATCCAGAAGATGGCGCCGGTAACGGCCAGGCCGACCAGGGCGGAGATGAAGATGTTCATGGCGGAGTAGCCGGTCGGGTTGCCGGCCGGAAATATCTCCACAGTAACAAAGTAGAAGGCGATACAGGCAATGACAGCTGAAGCGATCAGCCCCTTGTAGAGAGCAGGCATGATTTTGCCGCTGGAGCCGAGTTTGACGAAAAAGGTACCGATGATGGAGGCGATGATGGAGATGCCGCCCAGAATCAGCGGATAGCTGACAGCGCCGGTGAAATTTTTGAATGCCATGGCGCCCAGCAGCATGGCGGCAATCAGGGTCACGGCGTAGGTTTCAAAAAGGTCGGCAGCCATGCCGGCGCAGTCACCGACGTTGTCGCCGACGTTGTCCGCGATAACGGCAGGGTTGCGGGGGTCGTCTTCAGGGATTCCGGCTTCAACCTTGCCGACCAGGTCGGCACCAACATCAGCGCCCTTGGTGAAGATACCGCCGCCAAGACGGGCGAAGATGGAGATCAGCGAGCCGCCGAAGCCGAGGCCGACCAGTTGGCTGACAACTTCTTTGATCGGTGCACCCGGCATCAGTTTCAGGAGGATCATGTAGTACCCGGCCACGCCGAGAAGACCGAGGCCGACCACCAGCATGCCGGTGATGGCGCCCCCCTTGAAGGCAACATTCAGGGCGGTAACAATGCCGCTTTTTGCCGCTTCAGTCGTGCGCACGTTGGCGCGGACCGAGACAAACATGCCGATAAAACCGGTCAAACCGGAAAAAAGCGCGCCGACCGCAAAACCGATTGCAGTTTTGGGGCCGAGGGTCGCAAACAGTGCAATGAACATGACAACGCCAACCATGGCGATGATCGTGTACTGGCGTTTCATGTAGGCGCCGGCACCTTCCTGGATCGCTGCGGCGATCTGCTTCATACGGTCATTGCCCTGAGGCAGTCCGAGAATCCATTTCGCGGTGATCAGGCCGTAGGCAACGGCGGCTGCGGCACAGACCAAGGCAAAAACAACGGCATACTGTTCCATTTCTTCATTTCCTCCTGTTAAATATAAATCGCCAATCATTGGCATTTTTGACGTGTGTGGGCCAAAAGCGGTCAATAGTTAAAGTAATGACCTGTTTTTGTCAAGTGTAAATCCTCTCTATTCATCATCCGTGACCTCATGATAACCGATGAAAACTGCGGCTGTAGATACTTGTCAACCCAGGAAACTCGTGATATAGGTGTCCTGTAAAAAATTCAATGACGGGAGAAACGTTCATATGAAATTCATACATCTTCTGCTGTTACTTCTTGTGTTGTCACTTGCCGGGTGCGCCTCGCAAGGTTCGCTTGACAATGTCCGCAATGATATTGACTCGATAAAAACCCGCCTGTTTACCATAGATCGTGACCTCTCCGGGGCCCGCGAGGAAGCAAAAGTGAGTGTCGGTGCCATGGAAAAGGGGTTCGCATCTGATGTTGCCGCTGTCCGGAAGATTTCAGCCGACATACAGGCCACTATTGACAGCACCAAGGGTGAAATGCAGTCTCTGAACGGCAAGCTTGACGATACCGTCCTTGCGGTGAAGAAACCGGCGGAGGAACTGTCCCGATACAAAGAGGATGCGGACAAGCGCATCATGGCCCTGGAAGAGCGTATCCTGAAACAGCAGACGCAGATCGATGCCCTGACGAAAAAACTGACGGAAGCTGCCCCGGTAAAAACTGATGAGCCCGCGTTATCGCCCGAAGCGCAGTACCAGAAGGGGCTTACCATATTTAATGCGAGTGGTTTTATCGCGGCGCGGGAGCTGTTCACCAAATTCCTTGAACAGAACCCCAAACATGAACTGGCGGCCAACGCCCACTACTGGATCGGTGAGACCCACTACAGTGAAAAAAACTTTGAACAGGCAATCTTGTCATATCAAGAGGTTATTAAAAACTACCCCGGCAAGGATAAGGTTGCCGCCGCAATGCTAAAGCAGGCCATGGCCTTTAATGAAATTAAAGACTCCAAGAGTGCCAAGTTTGTATTGAAAAAACTGGTGGAGGGTTTTCCGAAAAGTGAGGAAGCCAAGAAAGGCAGAGCCCTGCTGAGAGACATGGAGTAGGGGCGTTACTGGAATACATGGAAAAGGGCGGCACCGGAGGACACGGTGCCGCCCTTTTTTTTGTGAAACCACTTCAGAATCACAAAACCCCTTTGGTGGACATGACCCCTACCACGCGGGGGTCAAGCTGGGTTGCGGTGTCCATCGCCCGGGCAAATGCCTTGAAGCAGGCTTCGATGATGTGGTGAACATTGTCGCCATACATGACATTGATATGCAGGTTCATGCCGCAGTGGTTGACAAACGCCTGAAAAAACTCCCGCGCCAGCTCCACATCAAACTCGCCGATCTTCACCTTCGGCAGACTGACATGATACACCAGGTACGGTCTGCCGGAGATGTCTACCGCCACGCTGGCCAACGTTTCATCCATCGGCACGCTTGCCTGGCCATAACGGCGGATCCCTTTTTTGTCCCCCAGCGCCTGCTTGAACGCCTCGCCCAGGACAATTCCGATATCTTCAACGGTATGGTGGAAATCGATATCGATGTCGCCGCACGCTTCAACCTCCAGATTAAAGAGACCGTGGCGGGCAAAAAGATTGAGCATATGGTCGAGAAACGGCACTGACGTGCAGATTTTAGCCTCTCCCGTGCCGTCGATGTCCAGCGCAAGCCGGATTCTGGTTTCCTTTGTGATACGCTCTATTTCAGCAGTTCGTGCCATGGTTCCCTCCTTGATTACCTGATCTCTTTCAGTGCCGCCACTGTCCGCTCCATCTCCGGCTGCGTACCGATGGATATGCGCAGGCCGTGGCATAATGTCGGGTCGGAAAAATGGCGGACAAGAATCTTCCGGCTGAACAAGCCGTCATAAATCCGTGCGCCATTTCGGTCTGGCGGTGTTACAAAAACATAGTTCCCCTGGGACGGGATGACGCTGTACCCGATGGCGCGCAGTTCTGCGGAAAACCACTCACGGGTTGTCCGGATCCTGTTGCAGCATTCCCGCAGATACTCCTGGTCCAGAAGGGCAGCCACGCAGGCGGCCTGGGCCAGTCGGTCCAAGTTGTAGTGGTCGCGGATCTTGTCCAGAGCGGCAATCACTTCGGGGCGGGCAATGGCCAGGCCGATCCGCATTCCGGCCAGGGCGTAACTTTTTGAAAGGGACCGGGTTACGACAACGTTCCCACATTTTTTTACCAATTCGAGGGCATTCCAGTCGGCAAAGTCGGCATAGGTTTCGTCCAGCACCAGCAGGCCGGCACAGCGCTGCGCCAGCTCCACAATGTACTCCACGGGGAACGCCGGTCCGAGCGGGGCATTGGGTGTGGTCAGAAAGAAAATCTTCCCTTCATACCGCTCGGGAAAGCCGGCGATGCGAAAGTCATCGGTCAGGCCGAACGTCCGGACCCGCGCCCCCTGAATTTCCGCCAGGGTTGCGTAGTATGAATAGGAGGGGTGAACGTAGCCGATTTCCTCCCCTTCGGCGGCACAGGCGCGGATCAGATTGTTCAGTACCTCATCGGAACCGTTGGCCATAATGACCCAGGAGGGATCAAAACCGTACAGTTTCCCTGCAACATCACGCAGCTTTGCGCTGGAGGCCGACGGGTAGGTGTGGAGGCTGGAGCCGTCCGCACCGAGTTCCTTGACAATAGCTGCAACCACTTTCGGTGACGGGGGATAGGAGTTCTCATTGGTATTGAGCTTGATCCATGACGCAATGTCGTCCGGCTGGAAGCCGGGGACGTATCCTTTCATAGCCGCTATGCCGGGGCGAAGATAGGTCATCCCTGTTTCTCCTGGCGAATTGCCACCGACCGACCATGCGCTTCCAGCCCTTCCAGATTGGCAATTCTGACAATATCTGCACCAAGCCGTTGCAGCCCCGCCTTGGAAAAATAAACAATGGAGGACTTTTTAACAAAGTCGTCCACCGACAGGGGGGAAAAGAAGCGGGATGTGCCGCCGGTCGGCAGGGTGTGGTTGGGGCCGGCCAGATAATCACCGGCCGCTTCGGGGGTCCAGTGCCCCATGAAGATCGCCCCTGCGTTGGTAATCTGGGCAAGGATCGCAAACGGGTCAGACACCGCCAGCTCCAGATGCTCCGGTGCGATCCGGTTGGAAAACGCGATTACTTCGTCCAGAGTATCAGCCACGATGATCGCCCCGTACTTCTCCCAGGAAGCGCGGGCAATGGTCTCACGGGAAAGCTGGGTCAACTGCTGTTCCACCTGGTCGGCAACTTTTTGCGCAAACTGCCGGTCGGTGGTGATCAGGATTGATGATGCCAGCTCGTCATGCTCCGCCTGAGAGAGCAGGTCAGCGGCAATGTGGGCCGGGTTGCCGCTGCCGTCATTGATCACCAGAATCTCGCTCGGCCCGGCGATCATGTCGATGCCGACCTGCCCGAACACCAGTTTCTTGGCGGTGGCGACATAAATGTTGCCCGGTCCGGTTATCTTGTCAACCCGGGGAATTGTTGCCGTGCCGTATGCCAGGGCAGCAACGGCCTGGGCTCCGCCGATCCGGAAGATGCGGTCAACACCGGAAAGACTGGCAGCAACAAGCACGTGGGGGCTGATCTGGCCACCGGGGGAGGGGACAACCATGATGATTTCGCCGACTCCTGCCACCCGGGCAGGAATGGCGTTCATGATAACGCTGGAGGGGTAGCAGGCCTTGCCTCCGGGGACGTAAATGCCGACCCGCGACAGAGGGGTAACCTTCTGGCCGAGCATCATATCCGGTTCTTCGGTGGAGATCCAGGTCTGCTGTTTCTGCTTTTCGTGGAAAGCGGCAACCCGCGCCGCCGCCAGACGGAGTGCGGCTATCTCGTCGTCAGAAACCTGTGCAAAGGCGGCCGCAATCTCAGCTTCCGTTACCTCCAGCTCGGTAATCGAAGCGGCTTCCAGTCGATCGAACCGACGGGTCAGTTCCAGTACGGCGTCGTCGCCGCGCAGTCGGACATCGGCGATGATGTCGCGTACGGTCTGTTCAACTTCGCGCCCGGTCTCCTCCCCGCGGGATAGGATGGCATCGAACTTCTGATTGAATCCGGGATCAGTAATGTCTAAAAAAAGCATACCCTGCACCTGTTCAGCTGGACTGGAGCACCCGCTCCAACCCCTGAATAATATGAGATATTCGATTATTTTTTGTTTTCAGGCTGGCCCGGTTCACGATCAGGCGCGTGGTAATCTCGGCGATGGTTTCAACCTCCACCAGGCCGTTCTGGCGCATCGTCTCTCCCGTGGAAACCAGGTCGACAATCCGGTCGGAGAGCCCGACCAGCGGTGCCAGCTCGATTGAGCCATAAAGTTTGATGATTTCGACCTGCACCCCCTTGGCGGCAAAGTAGTTTTCTGTCACATGGGGGTATTTGGTCGCTATGCGGATATGCGACCAGCGGGAGGGGGCGTCGGTCTTTGCCAGATCGGCCGGTTCGGCAACCATCATCCGGCAGTAGCCGAATTTCAGGTCGAGCGGTTCATAGACATCCTTGCACTGCTCCATCAGCGTGTCTTTGCCAACGATGCCGAGATCGGCACTGCCGTACTCCACATACGTCGGAACATCGGTTGCCCGCACGATCATATAGCGTATCTGCTGCTCCCGGTTTTCAAAAATAAGCTTGCGCGAGTCGGAAAGCAGTTCGCGGCAGTCGATGCCGATCCGGCCGAACAGTTCGACCGATTCCTCCAGAATCCGCCCTTTGGGGATCGCTATGGTGATCCAGTTGTTCATTCCTTAACCCTTTGGATATCCGCACCGAGGGCGGCAAATTTTTTCTCGATGGATTCATAGCCCCGATCCAGATGGTAGATGCGGGATACTTCAGTGGTGCTGTCGGCGGCGAGCCCCGCCAGAATCAGGGAAGCGGAAGCCCGCAGGTCTGTGGCCATGACCGGAGCCCCGGATAGTTTTTTAACCCCCTTGACCGTTGCCGTATTACCTTCAACCGTGATGTCGGCACCGAAGCGCTGCAGTTCCGATACGTGCATGAAGCGGTTTTCAAAAATATTTTCCGAAATAACGCTGGCACCGTCCGCTATACACATCATGGCCATGAACTGGGCCTGCATGTCGGTGGGAAAACCGGGGTAGGGGCGGGTTTTGATGTTGACACTCTTAACCCGTTTAGGCCCTCTGACCCGTACCACGCCGTCGCTGCTCGTGATTTCAACGCCGGCATCCTGCATTTTAAACGCCAGTGCGTCGAGATGCTCAAGCTTCATGCGATGGATACGGATATCGCCGCCGGTCATGGCCGCTGCAATCATAAAGGTGCCGGCTTCGATGCGGTCCGGCATGACTTCGTAGTTGGCCGCCGAAAGTTCGGACACACCCTGGATTCGGATGGTGTCGGTACCGGCCCCTTCGATCTTGGCACCCATACGGTTCAGATACTGGGCCAGATCAACAATTTCCGGCTCGCGGGCGGAATTTTCCAGCACGGTCTCACCTTTTGCGGTGGCGGCGGCCATCATCAGGTGCTCGGTGCCGCCGACCGTTGAAACGTCGAAGTTGATGCGGGCACCCTTCAGGCGACGGCATTTTGCCTCGACGTAGCCATGTTCAAGGGTTATTTCTGCGCCAAGGGCCTGCAGCCCTTTCAGGTGCAGGTTGATCGGCCGTGCGCCGATGGCGCAGCCGCCCGGCAGAGAGACCCGTGCCTTGCCGAAACGTGCCAGCAGGGGCCCAAGGACCAGAACCGAGGCCCGCATGGTTTTTACCAGATCGTAGGTTGCTTCATGGCTGTTGATATTCGTCGTATCGATTCTGACGATGTTGCCGTTACCGTCAACCCGTGAGCCTAACGATTCCAATACTTTAATGGTGGTGTTGATGTCGCGCAGAAACGGCACATTGCTGATCTGGTTGACTCCCGGGGCAAGAATTGTTGCGACAAAAATAGGAAGCGATGCGTTTTTGGAACCGCTGACGGTCACGTCACCCTTGAGTTTATTTCCGCCCTTGATAATGAGTTTGTCCAATGACGTGCTCCTCTTATACCTGTAAAATTGCGCCATACTACTGTATGGACCGGCTCTTGTCCAAATAAAAGTTGGTCATATTCGGCGCTGCATTCGGGGGAAATCGGTCTGCAACTGCAGTATTACGATTATCAGGCGACGCTATTTCTGATACAATGACCCATATGGGAGCGGGCCGTTGATCCGTTAAGGGAACGCGACCATCTTCGATCTAATAAAACGTACAGGTGAGAACATGCCTCAATATAGTCTTAAAACAAGGCTTACGCTTCCTTTTCTACTGTCCGTAACGATTGTCCTGTTCAGCCTGCTGCTGATTCAGGAGTTCCTCCATGGTTTTATTACGGTTCTGGTCTCCCTGCCGCTGCTGCTTTTTGTCATGTTCTGGTTTATGTATGACCGGCTTACGCGCTTGATGGCTCCTGTCAACGAGCTTGTCAGACAAATGGTTCTGCAGCAACAGCAGATGGAAGAACGTCTGCAAACGCTTTTAGTGGCGGTTGAGCAGAACCCCGCTTCAATCGTGATAACGGACACTTCTGGTACTATTGAATATGTCAACCCGCATTTTACCAGGTTGACCGGCTATACTCTGGAAGAGGCGATCGGACGGAATTCGAGCATACTCAAAACAGGTGAAACCAGCGCGGAAGCGTACCGGATTCTGTGGGAAACCATTCTTGCCGGCGGTGAATGGCGCGGTGAATTTCATAATCGGAAAAAGGATGGTGATCTTTACTGGGAGCAGGCGCTGATCGCCCCCATCAGGGACACTAACTCCGTCATTACTCATTTTATTGCCATTAAGGAGGATATCACCGAACGCAAGCAGCTGGAGGGACAGCTCCAACACGCCCATAAAATGGATGCCATCGGGCAGCTTGCCGGCGGTATAGCACATGATTTCAATAATATTCTGACCGCCATTGTCGGCTATGCCAGTATCATGGAGCTGAAGCTCCCGGATGATACCCCCCTGAAAAAAACCGCTCAGCAGATCACAGCTACCGCTGAGCGCGGTGCTTATCTTACCCAGGGATTGCTGGCCTTCAGCCGCAAGCAGGTATCCAATCAGGTGGCTGTAGACCTGAACGAAATAATCAACCGTGTCCACCAGCTGCTGCTACGGCTGATCAGCGAGAATATACATCTTGAAATACAACTCGAGCAAACGGGGCTGCCGGTGTTGGCTGACAGCGGCCAGATCGAGCAGGTGCTGATGAACCTGTCGACCAATGCCCGTGATGTTATGCCGCAGGGCGGTTCGATTGTCATTGCCACGGAAATGGTCACCATTGATGCCGAATTTGTTCTCGCCAGAGGGTTCGGCACGCCGGGGAGATATGCCCGCCTGACCTTTTCCGACAGCGGGCATGGCATCAAAACGGACATAGTAAAGCATATCTTCGAGCCGTTCTATACGACCAAAGAAACGGGCAAAGGGACCGGCCTCGGACTTTCAATCGTGTATGGCATCATCAAGAAACATAACGGCCACATCCTTTGTAACAGCAGGTTCGGTGCCGGTACGGTTTTCGAGATTTACCTTCCGCTTCTTGATCCGGTCCAGGTTCCCGGTGTGGGAAGGCTGCCGGGAACAGTTGATGCGGTGAAAGGTGGAGCGTATATCCTGCTGGCCGTAGACAGCGATACAACCCGCATGCGCAGTCGGGAAATATTGGAGGAGTTCGGCTATTCCGTCATCGAAGCGGTTGACGGTGAGGATGCCTTGAAAAAGTTCAGTGAGCAGGGAGGGCAGATCAGCCTGGTGCTCCTTGATGTCATACTGCCGAAGCTGAATGGCCGTGAACTGTATGATGCGATTCGGTGCATTGCTCCAGACACCCGGGCCCTGTTTTGCGGCGGCGACGCAGAGGAAGTGGTCGTCGACCAGGGGGGGATGGAAGAGGGGATTCATATTCTGCCCAAGCCGTTTACTCCGAAAGAGCTGCTGATGAAAATACGTGAGGTACTTGACCATGAACAGTAACAATCGCGGCAGGATATTTGTGGTTGATGATGACCGTTTTGTGCTTGAGAGCGTCACGGCACTGCTGACGGAATTTGGATTTTCGGTGCGCGCCTTCACGGACGGGCAACAGGCGGTCAGGCAGTTTGTCTTGGAGCCGGTTGACCTGGTGCTGACCGATATCAACATGCCGGGCATGAACGGGATGGATCTGCTGGAAAAAATCAGCTTCCTTGACAAGGAGACGCCGGTTGTGCTGATGACGGCGTATGCCGATCTTGATGTGGCGGTTAAGGCTATTCAGAAGGGGGCCTTTGATTTTATCATCAAGCCGTACCGGCCGCCGGCATTGGTTCACACGGTGGAGAAAGGGCTCAATTTCAAGCGGCTAACCCAGATCGAAAAAAATTACAAAGCGGAACTGGAGCGGACGGTGGAAATCCGCACCGCCGAACTTAATGCGGCGCTGGGGGAGATCATCCTGATGAGCCGGGAAATCATCGAACGGCTGACGGCTGCTGCCGAACTGCGCGATGAAGACACCGGAGTTCATATTTCCCGGGTCGGTTTGTACGCTCGGAGCCTTGCACTCCATCTGAATATGGACGAGAATTTTGTGAATGATATTTCGGTGGCTAGTGCCATGCATGATGTGGGCAAGATTGGAATTCCGGACTCGATTCTGCTGAAGGCCGGACCGCTGACAGAAGAAGAGTATGCCATCATCAAGCAGCACACGACCATCGGTGAGCGGATTTTGAAAGGATCACCTCACCGCATGCTTAAAATGGGGGCTGTCATTGCCGCAACCCATCATGAACGGTGGGACGGTTCAGGCTACCCGGCCGGATTGTTCGGTGAAGAGACCCCGCTGGAGGGGCGAATTGTCATGATCGTTGACCAATATGATGCCCTGCGCAATTCCAGGGTGTACAAACAGGCGCTTACTCACGACACGGCCTGCGATATCATACTGAATGGCGATGGGCGTACACTGCCCCGGCATTTTGACCCGATGGTTCTGGCTGCGTTTTCTGAAATCAGTGATGATATTGCCGCTATTTTCGAAAAAAGCCATGAGCGCTCCACAACCGATTGCTGTCCGGTGGCTGCGTGACAAAACGGCGAAATCGCCCCTCCACCTCAAGGCACTTGGGCCGGGTGCTGAATCCCATATGAAAAGCCCGCCGATTACACCGGCGGGCTTCAATTTATTTTTACGTATGTGCTTCCATTTTCAAGGAATATTCCGATCCTACCTACCCTCGGAGTGATGGTGACAGACTATGTTGCCTGTTCTCAGGCGGAGTAATTGCGATGGTGACCGCCCCCCTTTTGATATGTACATTTTTTTGAGTGCAGGAACAGCGGAGCGTACTGCCCCCAACTACCGGTCATGCTCAGGCGGAGTATCTTCCATATGACAACACCTCCAAACCGGATTTACTTCCCTTTTCATGGTTTAACTATACCACTGCCAAAGCAAAATAACAGGCTGTTTAAAATATTTTTTCAGGAGTACAATCTGACAGTTTGCAAAAGAGGGGGAGGCATGTTTTTCCATTTAGTGATTTTATTCACAGCGGCAGGGCAGCAGAGTATTTCGTTTGAATATGAAAAACTGTGGACAAATTAGCGGGAGCTGATATAAGCTGTCCCCCCGCTGCGGCACCAGTAGTGGTCCTGACAGTGTTCATAACGCGTTCATTCCGTGAATCGGAACCGCCATCGGCCACTCAACGGCATTCAAGGAGCACCTATATACCATGAAAAAAGCACTTATCACCGGCATCACCGGTCAGGATGGCTCGTACCTGGCGGAATTCCTTCTGGAGAAGGGGTACGAGGTCCACGGCATCAAGCGCCGGGCTTCCCTGTTCAACACCCAGCGGGTTGATCACATTTATCAGGATCCGCATATAAAAGATGCCCATTTTAAGCTTCATTACGGTGACCTGACCGACTCGTCAAACCTGACCCGCATCATGCAGGAAATTCAGCCGGATGAGGTTTATAATCTGGGCGCACAGTCCCACGTAGCGGTCAGCTTTGAATCCCCTGAATACACCGTCGATACAGACGGAGTCGGCACCCTGCGTATGCTTGAGGCGATCCGCCTGCTGGGACTGGAAAAAAAGACCCGTTTCTACCAGGCATCAACCTCCGAACTGTACGGCCTGGTTCAGGAAACGCCGCAAAAAGAAACCACCCCTTTTTATCCCCGTTCTCCCTACGCAGTAGCCAAACTCTACGCCTACTGGATTACCGTTAACTACCGCGAAGCCTATGGCATGTATGCCTGCAACGGCATCCTGTTTAACCACGAATCGCCCCGGCGCGGTGAAACCTTTGTCACCCGCAAGATAACCCGAGGTCTTGCCAACATTGCACAAGGTCTGGAACAATGCATCTACATGGGTAACATTGATTCCCTGCGCGACTGGGGCCATGCCAAGGATTACGTCAAGATGCAGTGGCTGATGCTGCAGCAGGATCATCCGGAAGACTTTGTTATCGCCACCGGAGTCCAGTATACGGTCCGTCAGTTTATCACCTGGTCTGCGGCCGAACTGGGTATAACACTCAAATTTGAAGGCCATGGCGTGGATGAAACCGCCACGGTTGTCTCCGTAACTGGTAACAAAGCCCCGGCGGTAAAGACGGGTGACGTCATTGTCCGCATCGACCCGCGCTACTTCCGTCCCTCCGAGGTCGAAACCCTGTTGGGTGATCCAAGCAAAGCCAAGGAAAAGCTCGGCTGGGTCCCTGAAATCACTGTTCAGGAAATGTGCGCTGAAATGGTCGCCCACGATCTGGAAGAAGCACAGCGTCATGCACTGCTGAAAAAGCATGGCTTTAGTGTCGCGGTTTGTACGGAACATTGATTGTAATTTTGGTCTCTTTTAACCGTCTCACGCAAAGCCGCAAAGGCGCAAAGAAATGCGATTACTATGACTGAAAATCAGGTTGCGGGAATAGTGGTGGATGCCTGTTTCAAAATTCATACTGTGCTGGGCCCTGGGTTATTGGAGTCGGTGTATGAGTCAGTGCTTTCATATGAGCTTCAGCAAAGAGGGCTTAAAGTGTCGCGTCAGCAAGCCATGCCGGTAGTGTACGAAGGCGTCACACTTGACGAAGGCTTTCGTGCCGACCTGATTGTTGGAGATTGCGTCATAGTTGAATTGAAATCTGTTGAAGTCGTTGCTCCTGTGCACAAAAAACAACTTTTGACCGAGACCCCATCGCAAGCCCCTCGCTTCAGCCATGGGGTGAGACGGCAAGTTAAAAAGCACTTGTGTTAGATTGATTCTAGTGGTTTACTCAACATATGAATGAATTTAAAATCAAATACAAGAGCAATAATAACATTGTCTACTCTTGCAAATACCACGTTGTATGGGCTCCGAAGTACCGGAGGTCTGTATTAATAGATGGAGTAGATGAACGCCTTAAAGCTATTATCGAAGAGGTAGGTAAAGAGACGTCCTCTGAAATTATCGAAATGGAGGTGATGCCCGATTATGTGCATCTACTGGTTGAGGTAGATCCACAGTTCGGCATCCATCATCTAGTGAAACTGATAAAAGGGCGGTCCTCGAATCTTCTGCGTAACGAGTTCCCATGGTTGAAATCGCGGATACCCTGTCTCTGGACGAACAGTTACTTCGTCTCTACCGTAGGTGGTGCCCCACTGGAAGTAATCAAGCAGTACGTTGAACAGCAGAAGGGCCAATGAAACGAACCACAACCGATACCTTTGTACTTGAACTGCCGCTGGTGGTTGATCTGTCTGCCGAGCGCACCTTGCTTGGCCGCTTCGAGTCAGCACGAAGACTGTGCAACTCCGTTCTGGGTGAGGCACTGAAGCGTCAACGGCTCATGCGTGAATCAAAGCTGTGGCAGAAAGCCCGGTTACTTAAAGACCAGAAAGAGAGGTCTGCTACTTTCCGTAAAATCAGTAGCGAGTACACCTTTACCAGCGCCAGTCTCTCGGCCTTCGGTACCACATGCAAGAACGAGGCAGGATGGATCGACCGGCTTGGCGCTCACGAAACCCAGAGAATAGCCGAACGAGCCTTTGCTGCAGTAGAATCCTACGGATTCGGCAAGAAAGGCAAACCCCGCTTTAAAGGGATCAACCGCCCGCTGCATTCCATCGAAGCGAAAACCAACGCCTCCGGCATCAGGTGGAAGGCTGGTACAGCCACTATCGAGTGGAACGGGCTAACACTTCCCGCCATGCTGGCTCCAGTCGGCAAAGACGACTACCAGTTGGAAGCGCTGTGCTGCGATACCAAATACTGCCGGGTTATCTGGCGGATGCTGAACGGTACGAGGCGTTGGTACGTGCAGCTAATGCAGAAAGGTCTGCCACAAGTAAAACACGAGATCAACCACGGCAAAGAAGTCGGCCTGGACATCGGGCCGTCTACGATAGCAGTTGTGGCGGAACAGGTAAGCGAGTTAGCCGCCTTCTGTCCGACAGTAAAGCAGCCGTGGAAGCAAATGCGTAAAATTCAAAGAGCAATGGATAGAAGCCGAAGGGCAACCAACCCGAAGTGCTACAACACCGACGGCACATGGAAGAAAGGCAAGAGGCAAACTATTTTCTCTGTTGGCTACAACGATCTGCGGGAAGAACTGTCCGAGGCAGAACGGTGCCTTGCTGCCGAAAGAAAACGCTCCCACGGCCAGATGGTTAACGAGATCCTTTCCCACGGTACTATCATCAAATCAGAAAAGCTGTCGTACAAGTCGTTCCAAAAATGTTTCGGTCGCAGCGTTAAAGCCAGAGCCCCCGGTACGTTTGTCACACTACTTCGTCGCAAGGCTGAAAGCGCCGGCGGCGAAATAGTGGATCTGCATACATGGAGTCTGAAGATGTCGCAGTATGATCACCCAACAGAGACGTACACCAAGAAGCCACTCAGCCAAAGGTGGCACGTTCTGGGTGATGGCAGCGGGATAGTCCAGCGAGATGTCTACTCCGCTTTTCTTGCCAGTTGCGTGGTTACAAAAGAGAAAGAACACCGGCATCATCCATCCCATATAGAAGTTATGTGGGCGGCTCAGGAATCTGTGCTGCGACGGTCGGGATGGTGCTTCAACCAATCTGCGAGCGGGAGTGTGCAAACATTCCCCACGGTGAAGCCGTCAGAGCGGATCGGCCGTCACAGAGAGCTTGCCCTTGGTCATGGCCCGGATGCTGTAGCGGAAACGCGAGAGCCGGGAGACCCCAAGGAATTCGCTCTTAGAACCCCCTCGCTTTAGCTATGGGGAGATTCAGATATTTACGCCTATCTGGAAAACGGCTTGGATTGCTGGTAAATTTTGGTTCTAACCTGATTAAAGACGGCATAACCAGAGTAGCTAATGGATTGTGATGCTTGCCCCCGGATTTGGTTATTACTTCTGTTTCTCTTTGCGACTTTGCGGCTTAAGTGAGCGAAGCAAACGGGCGTGAGACAGGTTTAAAGGTGTGGGAAAATGATGGAAAAGAACGCTAAAATCTTTGTCGCCGGTTCAAAAGGTCTTGTTGGTTCCGCACTCGTCAGACAACTGACTTCCCGTGGCTACACAAACCTTCTGCTCCCTGAAATCAGCGAACTGGATCTGACCTGCCAGCAGGATGTTGCCGACTTCTTCGCCAAGGAAAAACCGGAATACGTATTCCTAGCAGCCGCCAAGGTGGGGGGCATCCACGCCAACAACACCTATCCCGCTGAATTCATCTACCTCAATCTGGCCATCCAGAATAACGTCATCCACCAATCATATCTGCACGGCGTCAAGCGGCTGCTGTTCCTCGGCTCCTCGTGCATCTATCCGCAACTGGCGCCACAGCCGATGAAGGAAGAATACCTCCTCACCGGACTCCTTGAGCCGACCAACGAACCCTATGCCCTGGCCAAGATCGCCGGCATCAAAATGTGCGAATCCTATAACCGCCAGTACGGGACGAAATTCATTGCCGTTATGCCGACCAACCTCTACGGCCCCGGCGATAACTTTCACCCGGAAAACAGTCATGTCCTCCCCGCCCTGATCCGGCGCTTTCACGAAGCCAAGGTTAAACAGGAGGCAAGACGTAAGGAGTTAGGAGTGAAGAGTAAGGAACAACGGTCACTTACAACCTCACCCCTTACCCATGACTCCTCACCGGGTGACTCTGTCGTCATATGGGGCAGCGGCACACCCCGCCGTGAACTGCTGTATGTTGACGATATGGCTGGCGGCTGTATGCACCTCATGGAGCTCTCTGACCAACACATTGCCCCTGAACTGTTGAGCTATCCCAAACCCTGCTTCGTCAACCTTGGCACGGGAGAGGATGTCACCATTCGGGAGTTGGCTGAAACGGTGCGTGCGGTGGTTGGGTTCAGCGGGAGTCTGGTATTCGACGCGACAAAACCGGATGGTACGCCGCGCAAGCTTCAGGATGTGTCCCGGATGCACCGTCTTGGCTGGAAACATTCCGTGAGCCTGGAGCAGGGGATCAGGAACACCTATGAGTGGTTCGTTGAAAACCGTGCGGCAAAGGGTGACTGACCGGTGGGATGTGGGATCCCCGCTCCGTCCATTTGGAATCTAATTTATTCAATTTCATACCGACCTTCTCCTTTTCCGTCACCCTCCCCCGCTGGGGGAGGGTGACTTTTTTGGAGTTTATCACGAGGCATAGATGATCCGGTTTTTCGGGCTGTCACACATTTCTGCCGGTTTTATTGCCGTGCTGGTCGGCTATACGAGCTCAGCAGCCATTGTTTTTCAGGCCGCCAGCGCTGCCGGTGCCAGTGCCGACCATATCAGCTCCTGGCTCCTCGCCCTGGGTTGTGGCATGGGGGTGACCTGCATCGGCCTTTCACTGTACTTTCGCAGTCCGGTGCTGACCGCCTGGTCGACACCGGGTGCGGCGCTGCTTGCTACGGCACTGGTCGGTGTCCCGATGAATGAAGCGGTCGGGGCCTTTGTTTTTGCCTCGGTGCTGCTTACCATCTGCGGCGTATCCGGATGGGTCGAAATACTCATGAAACAGATTCCGAAATCGGTGGCGGCCGCCATGCTGGCCGGGGTATTGCTCCGTTTCGGTCTGGGAGTGTTCGTCTCCCTGGGGTCACAGCTCTGGCTGGTTGCCTTGATGCTGCTGATTTACCTCGTTGGCAGAAGAATGAATTCGCGCTACACGATCCCGTTAACCTTTCTGGGCGGATTGGGCTGGGCGGCCCAGTGCGGGTTGATTCATTTTGAGGCGGTGACACTGACACTTGCCCGACCGGTATTTGTCGCGCCGGCATTTACGTTGTCCACACTCATCGGGGTCGGAATCCCCCTGTTCATCGTCACTATGGCATCGCAGAATGTACCTGGAATTGCCGTTTTGAGGGCCAACGGCTACCAAACGCCGGTTTCGCCGCTTATCGGTTTGACCGGTTTGACCGGGGTACTTCTGGCACCTTTCGGCGGCTACCAGTTTAATCTTGCCGCCATAACCGCTGCAATCTGCATGAGCCCGGAAGCCGACAGCAATCCCGACCGGCGCTATCTTGCGGCGGTATGGGCAGGTGTCTTCTACATTATAACCGGCCTGCTTGGTGCGACTGTGGTCAGCGTCTTTACGGCGCTGCCGAAAGAGCTGGTGGCAGCGATTGCCGGAATTGCGCTCCTCGGCACCATAGGCAACAGCCTGACCGGCGCATTGCTGGACGAACGGGAACGGGATGCGGCTCTCATTACGTTCCTCGTAACCGCATCGGGGCTCACCCTGAGTGGCATCGGCAGCGCATTTTGGGGGCTGGTGCTTGGCCTGGCCGTGCTGAGGATTACCCGATGCCCAAAATAACATTTGAAGGAATTGGACGATGATACTGACCGGGACTATGGTGAATGTTGCCGCAATCTGTGCAGGTTCACTGGTCGGCCGCTACGCTGGCCGCTATATTCCCGGCAAGATGCGGCAAACGGTTATGGCCGGCCTGGGATTGACTGTCCTGCTGATCGGATTGCAGCTTGCCCTGAAGAGCAGGCAGCCGATGATTGTGATCGGCAGTTTGCTCCTTGGCGGTGTCCTTGGTGAACTCCTTCAGATTGAGGCGCGTCTGGAATCATTCGGTGTCTGGCTGCAGGGGCGTTTTGCCGGTGCGGGAAATATCGCGGAGGGATTTGTGGCCGCTACTCTGCTGTACTGTGTCGGTGCCATGGCGATAATGGGTGGGCTGCAGGATGGTTCCGGCGCTACGCCGACTATTCTCTACGCCAAAGCGGCCCTGGACGGAGTTGCATCGATTGCACTGGCCTCGACCCTGGGGATCGGAGTGCTGTTTTCGGCGCTACCGGTGGCCATATACCAGGGCGGAATTGCACTTGCAGCGGAGTCAGCCAAAGCTCTTCTGACCGCCCCGGTAGTACTTGAGATGAATGCCGTCGGCGGCCTGCTGATTGTTGCGATCGGTCTTGACCTGATCGGGATCAAGCGGCTGCCGGTCGGTAACATGCTGCCGGCGGTCTTCGTCGCAGCAGGTCTTGTCTGGCTGTTTGGACCGGCCTGAGTTCACAACGTTACATAATCTTATCAGGAGCAAAATCATGAATAATCTGCCACAATGCCCTACCTGCAGCTCAGAATACACCTATGAAGACGGAGAGCTGTACGTCTGCCCGGAGTGTGCCCATGAATGGCCAAAAGTGCCGGCGGAGAACCCTGCCGCCGACACTGTTGTGTGCGATGCCTTCGGGACGGAACTCAGGGATGGTGATTCGCTTACCGTCATTAAAGATCTGAAGGTCAAAGGATCATCGCTGGTGGTCAAGGTCGGCACCAAGGTAAAGAATATCCGCATCGTCGCGGGTGACCATGATATCGACTGTAAAATCGACGGCATCGGGGCGATGCAGCTGAAATCGGAGTTCGTCAAGAAGGCGTGATGCTTCCCGCATCTGTTCATATCCCGCCACGACTCCCCGGCTTTCTGATTGTCGCCGTTGTAATGGGGGTCATTCACCGGCGCCTCTCTTCATCAGGGTCGTTTGCTGCGGTTCTCTACTGTCTGCCGTTCACAATCATGCATGAGTTGTCCCATTTTGTGGTTGCCTTTCTTACCGGGGGGCGCCCTTCATCACTCTGCTTCTGGCCGTCACGGTCCGGAAAAGGCTGGGTACTCGGGAGCATATGTGCAACCCCTACGCTCCTGTCTGCTGCTCCGACGGCGCTGGCTCCTCTCGGGTGGCTGGCGATGGGCTATTATTCAATGATTTTCTGGGACATTCGGCCGGCGTGGCTGCCGGAATATCTGCTTGCCGTAATCCTGTATGCATGTGCTGCAGCATGTACTCCATCAGTGCGGGATATCAGGGTGGCCCTGTCTCACCCGTTCAGCCTCCTGCTCTGGGCATTTGTTCTGTTCATAGTGATGTCTTCTTGCGCTGGACGATGATTTTCGGGTAGGATGCCTGCCATGAAAGTAGACACCCTCACACTCGTCGTCGTCAGTGTACTAAGTTGATGCCGTACTGGCCATTGGGCTCCTCCACGCCTGGCGTACCCGCACCACCTATCCCGGTTTTGGTCTGTGGCTTATCGGGACTGTCTGCTGGTCGGTCGGCTCAGCGCTTGTGCTTCTCGGCTCCGAACTCACTCCGGCATTTATTCCCAAACTACTTGGCAACACTCTTATTTTCCTGAATCCTTTGCTGCTCTATGAGGGGTTTAACCGTTTTTACGGAATCCGGCGGCGCTGGTGGGGATGGCCGCTCAACCTGTCACTGCTGCTGGCGTCTGTTGCATTGCTAACGTATTTCCTGTATGGCGACGAAAATCTGGTGGTCCGGACGATCATCATAAATGTGCTTGTGTGGAGTATTGTTCGCCCGCCTTGCATTGGAACCGCTTTTTCACGCCACAGCGCGTCGTCATTCCACACAATGGCTGCTGTCGCTGTCACTGCTGCAGTTAGTTTTTCTATTGCTACTGCGGGCCCAGTCGTTTTTAACTCTTGATAGCGAAAGATGATCTGCTGCGGTCACTTATCCTGTATGGCGTGTGTCATTCGGTGCGCCGGTACGTATCGGCTCAACCGTGCGCAAGGAGTCGAGCATCCTGGCGGTGGATTACAAGCAGGGGCGCTCGGGTGACCTGGTTTTTGTGACTGTGCTCCATGAGCTGAAATCGCTGCAGGGCGAACTGCTGATCCGTGAGGAGCAGGACATCGTCTACAAAAATTCTACCGCATCCGGCAAAAACGTTGCATCTTCCATCACTGCGCCTTCTGCGCACTTCACCACAAGCTACACTCCGGATTCAACCCTGCTGTTCCGGTATTCGGCTCTGACCTTCAACGGACACCGCATTCACTACGATGTGGACTACTGCCGGGAGCAGGAAGGGTATCAGAATTTGGTCATTCACGGCCCGTTAAACGCTACTCTGTTGGCCGGGTATGCCGCAGGGCTGGGCGGCACACAATTACGCAGTTTCAGTTATCGGGGGCTCTCACCCGCTTTTCTCGGTGATACCATTACTCTTCATGCCACTGTCCAGGATACACGCATCACCCTGAATGCTCTTCTTGGTAGCGGCACAGTCTGCATGCAGGCGGAGGCTGTTTTCTCCTGAACGAATCCGGTACTTCCCCTCTGAGCCCAATCCGCATTTTTTCTGTCTTGACAACCGCCAGTAACTGGAGTCAAGTGAATACCCATACAGCTGAAACTGGAGGTTCCAATGCGAAGCATGACATGGCCATTCCGTTCTCTTGCTCTGGTGTTCCTGGTTATCTGCGGGTGTAGTGGCGGCAGCAGCAGCCCTGGGGATTCATCCCAGTTCCTGCCGAATATGAACCAAAAAATCACACCGCTGGCTCCCCCGTACTCCCGGTTCGAAAATCTGAATCCCGATATACCGGGTAAACCTGATTGGCTTGCCGGGCAGGCGGTCACCACTGTGGTGAGTCCGGATCAAAAAACCCTGCTGGTTCTGACGAGCGGGTACAACCGCATTTACACCTCCACCCCCAGTTCTCCCTATCCCTGGGACACGCCATACTCGTATGAGTACGTGTTCGTCTACGACATTTCAACACACACGCCAATCAAGAAACAGGTATTGCAGGTCCCCAATACCTATAACGGCATCGTCTTTGATCCATCCGGCAAGGCGTTTTACGTGGCCGGCGGCGTCGATGACAATATCCACGTCTTTACCCGGATTGCCGACGGCACGTGGGGAGAGGCCGGAAATCCACTGGCGTACATAGTTCCTGCAACCGGTAAAAAAAGGACTGAGGGTGTTGGCCTTCCCGGCAGCGGCGATTCTACCCTGGGCGTCAACCTTCAGGTCGGCGTTAAACCCTGTGCCGCCGGACTGGCTATTTCCAGCGATGGCAAAACACTGGTGGTGGCGAACTACTACAACGACTCGATAACGGTGTTCAAAGGGGGCTTGAACAACTGGTCGGCGGGGATCGATCGTGACCTGCGTCCCGGTAAGAGCGGTGGAACCAGCGGTATGCCGGGTGGAGAATATCCGTTTTGGGTGGCTGTTAAGGGTACGGAAAAAGATGGCACTGCGACAGCGTACATATCAAGTATTCGTGATCGCGAGATCGTTGTCGTGAACCTGAACGGAGAACCGGCGGTCACGTCGCGGATCCCGGTGAAGGGCCAGCCGAACAAGATGACGCTGAACAGGGATCAATCACTCCTGTACGTCGTCGAAGATCAGACGGATACGGTTGACGTAATCAGAACCAGTGATAATGCGGTCGTCGGAACAATTCCGGTAATCGCGCCCGCATCGGTTTTGCCCGGTGTGGCAAACTATACCGACAGTGACTCCAGCATCAGTGTGACGCGCACCGGTGCGAACTCCAACAGCGTGACTCTTTCACCTGATGAAAAACAGCTCTACGTGACGAACGGCAATCTGAACTGTGTTGCGGTGGTGGATCTGGATGACGCAAAAACAAGAGGGCTGGTGGTCGGTCTCATCCCGACCGGGTGGTACCCGAACTCGGTCAGCTTCAGCGGCGATGGCGCCTGGGTGTACGTGATAAACGGCAAGTCGGCTACCGGGGCGAATCCGGACTTCCGCTACAGTTACGGACCCTCCACCCATACAAATGGCTATTTATCAAATCAGTATAACCCACAGTTGATAAAAGCCGGTCTCCAGAGCTTTCCTCGCCCCACTTCAGCCCAGCTGACGACGCTGACGACGCAGGTGGCCACTAACAACCGTTTTTCCTACACCGACAGCGCCAGGGATATCGCGGTCATGGCGGCCGTGCATGAAAAAGTAAAACATGTGATTTTCATCATCAAGGAAAACCGCACCTATGACCAGGTTCTGGGCGATCTGGAAGTCGGTAATGGCGATCCCGATCTGGCTGAATTCGGCAAGCGGTACACACCGAACCAGCATCAGTTGGCGCGGCAGTTCGTCACACTCGACAATTTCTATGCCACCTCTGAAACCAGCAATGACGGCTGGCCCTGGACGACTTCGGCCCGTGCCCCCGATGTCATCGAGCGCCAGTTCCCGGTGACATACGCGGCGCGCGGCCTCAGCCTTGACAGTGAGGGTACAAACCGCAGTATCAATGTTGCCCTGCCAAATGATGGCTACCCCGGTGTTACGCGCCAGACGGCCAACCCCCTTACACCGGCCGATTCCGATATTCTGGCGGGTCACACCGACGTGTCCGCGCCGGATGGACCGAACAGTGCCGAGAAGGAAGTGGGCAAAGGGTATATATGGGACTCCGCGTTGCGGAAGAAGCTCTCGGTCCGGAACTATGGTTTTTTTCTTGATTGTACCCTGTATGCCCAGGGCAACACATTCAGCATTCCTCTGGAGCGTGACCCGTTCTTGAAAAACAAGGTAGTGGCATACGCCACCAATGTTGCCCTTGCCCCGTATACCGACAAGTACTTCAGGGGTTTCGATAACGCATTTCCGGATTATTACCGTTTCAAGGAGTGGGAACGGGAGTTCGATGGCTACGAATTGCCGGGAGCGGAACTTCCTACACTTAGCCTCGTTCGCTTTATGCACGATCACACCGGAAACTTTGCCACCGCCATTGACGGCGTTAATACTCCGGAAGTGCAGCAGGCCGACAACGACTATGCGCTTGGCCTGCTCGTTGAAAAAGTTTCAAAAAGCCCCCGCTACAAGGATAATACCCTGATCTTTGTCATTGAAGATGATGCGCAGGATGGCGGTGATCACATGGATTCACATCGTACCATTGCGTTCGTGGCAGGGGCCTATGTGAAGCAGGGCGTGGTGATCTCTTCGCAGTACAATACGGTTAATTTCCTGCGCACAATTGAAGATGTTCTCGGCCTGCCGCCGATGAATCTGAACGATGCGCTTGCACGGCCAATGGCCGATATCTTCACTACGACGCCGAACCGGTGGAGCTTTACCGCCGTTCCCGCGCAAATCCTTAACGGTACAACACTGCCGCCGTTTCTTGACAAGACAGCAAACAAGGTGGTCGGCCTGGATGTTCCAAAATCCACGCATGATGCGAAGTACTGGGCGCGGGTCACAAAGGGGATGGACTTTACCACTGAAGATCAGTTTGACTTTGCAGCCTATAACCGTATCTTATGGAAGGGGCTGATGGGAAATAAACCGTATCCGGTACTGCGGAGCGGAAAGGACCTGCGCCAGAACCGTAAAGAGCTGCTTGCCCGTTATGAGCTGTCTTTGAAGGGTGCCGTTAAACAGGTGAAAATAACTGCGCCAAAGTAAATTATCAGAGTAAACGATGGAGGTTTTGATAATGCATAAAATTTCAGTTGTACGATCGATGCTCCTGGTTTTCGCTCTGACGCTGCTTGCAGGATGCGGAGTCGGTCTTAACATCAATCCATCTGCAGCGCTGAGCCCGGACAACGTCAATCTGATCTTCGTTTCAAGTCCTGATCTGACGTATCACGGGCCCGGGGATGTGGATTACGATACGGCAAATCTGACCAGCAAGGGGTTGCATCGGTCGCTCCTTATGGCCACATACCTGAAACAGCAGGTGCTGGGAGCAAACAACGTCACCGCCATTTATACCCTGGCGCCGATGACCCATCTGCAAACCGCAAACAGGTATGCTGATGTCCCTGACATGACGGCAATCGGGTATATTCAGCAGTTTGCCCTTCTCAACCAGTACACTCTGCCGCTTGATAAATTCGGACCCGCCTATTATACCGCCAACAGTTACCCGCTCGAAGCGGCTTATGCGAAAGGGGCCGTGCCGAAGGGTGTCGCCGTGCCGCCCGCATACTGCCCTGATTGCTCCGGGCTGGATTTCAACAACAGTGGCGGTAGCAACGATCTGCTGCTAGCTGACATCATCAAAAAAAACATCCCGGGGTATTATGTATTCTCAGCCCCCTGGGAAACCATCAGCACCCTGTTGGCTGCTGCCAACAGTCAAAACGGCTATAACCTGAACATTCCGGCGACCTACATGGGGCCGAATCAGATTTATGCGATATCGATCCCGTCGTCCGGAAGTGCCAGTCTGGTCAGCTACAACAGCAATCTGAATCCGTTACCCACGTGCCCTCCGCTCCCGTCGCCGGTGCCGAGTGCTGCCTGCACACACGTACAGGGCTTAATAAACATTTCGCGGATTGGTGGGGTTGATGGCGCTGTCGTTCCGGCAACTATCAACAAAAACCAGACGGTGTACATTGTCCGGCACGCAGAGGCGCATCCAGACCCGACTTTCATATTCGAGAACGGCAATTTTGTTGCCGCCGGGCAATGGCGTGCTCTGGATCTGCCCGTCGCTCTGGAAAATAAAATATCTCCCGATATGGTGTATTCCATTGACCCCTCGCAATGGTTTAAAGGTACGTTCAATTTTTCGTACGTCAGGCCCTCGCTAACGGTGCTCCCCTATGCCATTGCCAAAAAGCTGCCCTATTATCTGGTTTCTGAATTCCTGATATTTGATAGTAACGTGGCGAAGCTTGCCAGTGACTTTTTCTTTACCGGCGGCAAGTTTTCCAATAAGACCCTGCTGCTGGGATGGGAGTCCCAACGGATAAATCCGCTGATCAAAGCTCTTCTTGACAGCTATGGTGTTAGCGGTCCCGTGATCAAGTGGCCGGGAGATGACTACGACACCGTCTGGACAGTGAAAATTGACAATCAGGGTAACCTGACGGTGGATAACGCACTGTGCGAAGGCATAGATTCCACGAAACTGCCGGACACGGCCCCTCAATTCTGACCGGATCAACGGTGAGGTTTACCCGGAACACACCTTAATAACCGCTCCTCTCAGCACCATCCTCCACTGCAGAAACCATAATCACCGATCCATATCCCGTTTCCATCCGGATCCCCCGGATGGAAACGGAGCGCCGGCAACAGCGGAATGCCTCCTGATGTGGCAAGTACCGTGGCCGAATTCGTAGAGAAACTCCGGCTGCCGAGGTGCGCGCTCCTATCCTGACAAAATGTGAGAAATTGTGAAAAATTGTGAATGGCGAGAGAAGTATGAACGATGGTAGTTCTCACCGCGACGGATAGGCAGGAAAATATGATGGGTCTGTGCCCTGTCGTGACTGTTGACCGCAGATCAGGTGACCGCATTGGATTACACGCCCACATGAAGGAGAAATGCATGGAGACACCCCCTTCGGCATTTGAAACAATTGAAGTCGGTCACTGCTTCAGGGATACGGTGGTGACTGCAGCCAGATTCTGGGGCGATCAGTTCATCAGTCAGGTTGCCCCGCTTCCAGGGTGCACATTGAACGGTGATCGCTACCTGCTGCAGCTGGCACTATTGAATATTCTGGACAATGCGGTCAAGTTCTCACCGCCGGATTTGCCGGTTACGTTGAATATTGCCAGGACAGCGAATCTGCTGAACATAGCGGTGCACAACAAGCCTTCTCAGCCGCTGCCGGATGACACGAGCCCGCTGTTCAATAAATTCTGTCGCGGTCCCAACAGCTCCGGTACCGACGGGACCGGACTAGGTCTTTATCTGGCACGCAGCATTGTGGAACAGCATGGCGGAAGTCTGGAACTGACGGCTGATATAGGCGGGGATGTTGTGGCTACAATGCGCCTGCCGCTGGACAGTGTCATTCACCAGACTCCAAAACAAACAGTCGTGGCTGCTGTCAGTGAAGGTCGAGCGGACTTTTTTTATGCACCGCCAAAGAGTATCAACCCGTGGGTGAGCTCACCAGTATGAAATTTAGGAGGTTACCAGTGAACTATCATACCGCCATTACTACCAGCCCGGATAGCACCCACCACGTGGGGATCTGCATTGTCAGAAAGAGAGAGGTTCGTTTCGTTAATCCCGCATTTGAAAAAATGTTCGGCTACGAACCGGGCACAACAAAAGGGGAGAATACTTCTGTCTTCTACGTCGACAGTGAAACATATGAGCGCGTTGGACAAGAGGCAAACGCACTTATAGCTGCGCGGGGGATTTATTCCACTGATATGATGATGCGAAGGAAAGATGGCTCTTTGATCTGGTGCAATGCCGTGGGTCAGGCGATAGTATCGGAAAGTCCCGAGGGAAGTTCCCTATGGCTGTTTCAGGAAATCAGCGGGCGCAAACAGGCTGAAGAGGAACTGCGTCAGGCCAGGGCTGCTGCCGAGGCTGCCAGAGTTGCCAAAAACCGCTTTCTGAGTATGATGAACCACGAAATACGGACTCCGATGACGGCGTGCATCGGCTTGATTGATTTGTTACAGAGTACCGGGCTGACTCCGGAGCAGCATGAATTCGCTGACGGCGCAAAGAGTTCTGGACTCGAACTGGTGAGTCTGCTCCACGATATGCTTGAACTTTCCAAGCTTGCCGCAGACAAAATAGACTTTAAACTGTCTGATTTTGATCTACGGTCGGTTGTTTCGGATGTAATAACTCCTCTGTCGCTTCAGGCGGAGGAAAAAGGGTTGAAGTTTTCCTGTTCAATCGGTGCCTCAGTCCCGGTGGCCCTGAAGGGGGCTGATGACCAACTGCGTCAGATCATATCCAATCTTCTCGGGAATGCCATCAAGTTTACCTCTGAAGGCTCAGTGTCGCTTTCCGTGAGGAAGGAGGCAGACGATGGGCAGTCTGTCACACTCCGGTTCATGGTATACGATAGCGGAATCGGTATTGCAGAGGACAAAGTGGGACGGATATTTGAACCTTTCACACAGGCTGACAGTTCTGATACGCGCCTCTATAACGGAGCCGGGCTCGGCCTGGCGCTCTGCAAGGGTTTTGTGGAACGGATGGGAGGGAGTATCGGTGTCGAAAGTGTTGAAGGGAGGGGGTCAACGTTCTGGTTCACTGTTGCACTGGAAAAGCAAATGCTCTCTGATCATCTGAATGCCTGGCTGCCGGTCGAGGCGGGGAAAGCTGTTGAGTCCTGTGCCCAGAGGTCAGCATGTAAGGATGATGGCTTCATATCCTGTTGATTGCCGGCGGTTCCGCTGCAGCAGGTGCCGGCACCAGGGGCGCAGGCAGACTTTACCACGCCGGTCTTACGCGCTCCGTTCAGAAATCCTTCAGATCATCAGCGGAAAATTCTATTGAATCATGCAGCTTTGTCGCATTGAGGCGAGAGTGTATATCCCTGAAGCCCGGATTTGCCTCATGTATTTCGTTCAGGAGGATGTTTGCCTCATTATTTTTCCCTGCCGCTTCGTATCCGGTCGCGAGCTCGTATTTTACCGCACAGATTTCCTCATCGCCCAAGCCGGGCTGTAATAGCGCCAGCAGCATGGCATTGGCTTTTTCCACGTCACCCCGGTCACGCACGCATGCGCACTGCAGTATCAAGCATTCAACCCGCCGTGACGGATCTTGAGAAGCCTGGCGGAACTCGTTGATCGCTTCATCAAACAGTCCCATCTCTTTGAACGCCTGGCCAAGATCGTAGTGCACCTGTGCGTCGGACCCCTCCATCTCGCTGCCGAATTTCACACTGCGGGGAGCGGTGTCGATGGTGTCGAACAAATTGCCGACGGAGTCAAGCCAGTCGGCATGGACTGAGGCGGTATCTGTTGTCTGATCCGCCGGACCAAAGGGGGGATCAAAATCGATTTCAAGATCAATCTCAATCTCCTCTTCCTGATGCGGTTGTTCCAAAGGCTCTTCTGTAGCGAAAGACACGGGGGCTGATGCCGTTTCGGGCGGATGAACGGCTACCGGAGCGGCGAAGCCTGGTGCCTCCACGGTGCCGGTTGCTGCAGCAAACCGGGTGAGACCCTCCATAACCCTGGCGTTAACCGGCGCAAGCGCTGCAAGAGTGTGGTAAATCTGCTCCAACTGAGCTGCATGGCCACTTGAGATAAGGGAATCCTCGTAACGGTCAAGAAGCTCCAGTGCTTCCGGGCTGTTGTGCTCTGCGGCGGCTGAGGTGATCAGTCCAATAATTGCCGCAGGCTCTGAAGGAAAAAATTTGAGATAATGCTGACAGGCTATTCTGACTCGCTGCGGCTGTTCAAGCTGCTGATATGCCGCAACAATCAGGTCCCAGGCACGTTTATTGTGCGGATTTTCGCTCAGAAGGTGCTGAATGCCCCCTGTTGCCGCTGCTGCCTTACCCTGGCTGATCAGACCGGAAAGTACGTCCAGCATAATGCCCGGTTTGTCGGGGAAGATCTGGCTGACGCGTGAGCATGTCCTGACAAAAGTTATGTTATCGCCACGCTCCAGAAGCAGGGCAGCTGCTTTGGCAAACAGCTCAAATGACAGGTCTTTTTTGCCCCGCGTCGCGTAGGCTTCAGCAAGTTTGATCTGTATGGAAATATTCAGGGGATCAACCGCTTGCATTCGTTCAAGCACGCCAAGGGCATCGGTTATATCGCCGATTTTTTCATAATAGTCGAAGACCAGTTTGTACTCGGAAAGTGCGTTGGCAACGAGCCCATGCTTTTCGTTCAGCCCGGCGAGCGTCATGGAGAGGGAAATGTCTGCAGGAAAGAGTTTTTGCAGCTGTTTGTAGACGGCAATGGCCTTCAGGTAAAAACAGTTTTTTGAAAAATGTCCGCCGATGAGTTCCAGCTCTTTGCGTGCGTCATCGATGCGGCCGCACCTGATCAATAATTCGGCAAATTTCTGCCGCAGGTTGATGGCCGATGGCTCAAGTGCCAAAATCTGCTCGTAGGTCTTTGCCGCTTTGTCAAACTGACCGCGCAGCACGAGCTTTTGGGCCTCTTCCACCAGTTTTTCTCTTCTCGAGCTTGCTGCCATCAATTTCCTTAAGCAGAAGTGGTCTGAATTACGTCAAAATCAACAGCTCCTGAACGGCTAAAAAGTACTGTAACGGCAACAGGTTGTCAAGCTTAATATCCCGGTTATACTAGGATAATCAACGTTTTATGCGGTTTCATTTTGCTTTGACATGCCCCGAAAAATACTTTACGGTGCTGAGTCAAGAGCAGCCGACATTCACCCGGAAACAGCTGGATCAAGGCGTCGGCATGTCATTATATTCGGAGGGCTCAGGGACGTATCCCCCTGACGCATAGTAATATGCTTTTCTTTCTACATGTTGCAGACAGCAACTCACCCCGGAAATTACCTCTTTCCACTCAGTTTACCTCGTTTTACCGCAGGGGCTGATGGTGCACATTCAGCAGATTCTTAAAGAATATCTGGAGCTCCACGGATACTGGGTGCTGTTCATCGGTACTTTCCTGGAGGGAGAAGCGATCCTTCTTCTGGCCGGTTTCCTCGCCTTTCAGGGGTATCTGAATGTTATGGGGGTCATACTGACTGCGTGGGCCGGTTCATTCCTTGGCGATCAATGTTATTTTTATCTCGGCCGCTTCAAGGGGCGGGGGCTGCTCAGGCGCTTCCACTCCATTGCCCGAAAGTTCCGTGAGGCTCTCAAGCTGATCGAAAAATACGGGAATTTTGTCGCATTCATCTCCCGCTTTACCTACGGTTTCAGAATCGTTCTCCCCATAATTCTCGGTATAACCAATCTTGCTCCCCGCACCTTTCTCTGGATAAATCTGGCCAGTGCATTTTCCTGGGCGGTTATCTTTTCCCTGGGGGGATACCTGTTCGGTAAAAGTGCGTCACTGCTGCTTGATAATGTCAGTAATTATGAACAGTACCTCGTCCTGGTGCTGTTCGGCTTTATTTTTGCCGCGTGGTGTGTCCATGCCTACCATGTCTGGAAGCTGAAAAAACCGGTCAGAGAACGGTTGCAACGAATGAGGGACTTCCACGCTTCCCGAAGGATAAATCCTTGAACAAAGACATCATGATTGTTCTGGTTGAGCCGCAATCACCCGGCAATATCGGTATGGCCTGCAGAGCCATGAAAAATATGGGTCTTACCCGGTTGAGAATTGTCAACGGGTGCGATCGTTTTCATCCGGAAGCGCTCAAGTTCGCCGTTGCCGCGCGTGACCTGCTCGAATCGGCCGAACTGTTTCCCGATCTGGCTTCGGCTATTGCGGACTGCACCCTGACGGTCGGCACGACCCGGCGTCATGGTAAATACCGTCAGGAAATCCTTTCCCCGCCGGAAGTGGCCGCACAGCTCAGGGAACAGGTCACTCCGGACTGCCGGGCGGCACTGGTTTTCGGGCGTGAAGACAACGGCCTGACGACGGAAGAGCTCTCCCTGTGTCGCTGGCATGCCACTATTCCGACCTCTGCTGACTACGGTTCACTCAATCTGGCCCAGTCGGTGCTGCTGTTTTGCTATGAACTCGGCAAGGCCACTGAGTCTGCGGGGGGAGGGCGGCCGCTGGAGATGGCACTGTCCGGGGAGATGGAGACACTCTTTACCCATATGAATGCCACTCTGAATAAAGTAGGTTTTCTGAATGAGCAGAACCCGGAGCATATGATGCGGTCGCTGCGGCGGATTTTCTTTCGGGCGAATCTGGACAGCCGGGAAGTTACCGTGCTGCGCGGGATGCTGACGCAGATCGACTGGGCCAGTTCCGCCTTTGACGGGAGAAAACGCTCGTGAACCCGACGACCATCGGCCTTGTGGCCGGAACCCTCACCAGTGTGGCAGCTATTCCCCAGGTTCTCAAAACGTATAAAACCCGCCATGTTCGCGATATTTCCATCTTGCAGCCGCTCCTGCTGGCATTCGGTGTTGCGCTTTGGATGATATACGGTATTCTTATCAGTGATTTACCACTGATAGTGGCCAATATCACCCCGTTGATCTGCAACGTGGTGCTGACTGGTATGAAAATTCACTACGGCCGGGAAGATCGTGAGCCGTCCTGATATACAAAGTCACCATAGTCTACGGAGGAACACCATGAAAAAAACGTCTATAAAGTATTTGTTTATTTCGCTTGCCATGCTGCTGTCGGGCTGCGGCTACAACACAATGCAGGCCAATGAAGAGGCCGTTATCGCTGCGTGGGGGAATGTGGAGTCATCCTATCAGCGGCGGGCCGACCTGATTCCCAATCTGGTCGAGGTCGTCAAGGGGTATGCCAAACATGAGGCCGATACGCTCAAGGCGGTGACGGAGGCCCGTGCCAAAGTAGGCTCCATGCAGGTGACCAAAGATGTCCTCAGCAATCCTGCCACCCTGAACAAGTTTCAGCAGGCACAGGGGGAGCTCTCCGGCGCGCTGTCGCGGCTGATGGTGGTTGTGGAAAAATATCCCGACCTGAAGGCCAACCAGAATTTCCTTGATCTGCAAAAGCAGCTGGAGGGGACCGAAAACCGAATCAATGTCGCCCGTGAACGGTACAACGCTTCTGTCCAGCTGTTCAATACCAGTATCCGCACCTTCCCCAATTCCATGACAAATTCTCTGATGCTGCACCTGCAGCGCAAGGAAGCATTTAAAGCGGAAGAAGGTGCCAAGGTGGCACCAAAAGTTAAATTCTGATTGAGACCGGTCGTGATGCCATGACCCTGAAATCTTTGATTCTGTTGGCTATGCTGCTGTTCGTACCAGCGCAGCTCCCGGCGCTGGATGCCCCCCCGATGACCGGGCGGGTAAATGACCTGGCACAGGTTATGACGCCCGGGTTCCGGCAGCAGCTGGAGCAGCGGCTGGCCGCTTTTGAACGGGAATCCTCAAATCAGGTTGCCGTTCTCACCGTGCCGTCATTGCAGGGGGATGATATTGCTCCGTTTGCGATCCGCACGGCGGAACTGTGGAAGATCGGGCAGAAGGGAAAAGATAACGGCGTGCTGCTGGTTATCGCCCGGGAGGAACGGAAAGTCCGCATCGAGGTCGGCATGGGGCTGCAGGGCGTTCTCCCCGATATTACCACGGGGCGGATTATCAGAGACACCATGCGTCCCTACCTGAAGGCCGGTAATTATGAACAGGGGATTGCCGTAGGCGTTGACAGCATTATTGCCGCCACAAAGGGTGAATTCAAGGGGGACGGCTCCTCCGGCAGGAAACAGCCGGCCGTGAGGTCCCACCCGCCGTTTCTTACCATGCTGCTGGGGGCGATAGTCGCCGCCGCAGTTTTCGGTCTGTTCTCACGCTATCTGGGCGGCGCTGCAGGGGCTGTCGGCCTCCCGCTGGCAACGTACCTGGCTTTCCCGGGGATGGGGCTGATAACACTACTGCTTCTGGCTGCCGGCGGCCTTATGGCTGGCATATTTCTAAGCATGGTCGCATCGAGCATGTTTGGCGGCGGTGGCGGTTTTGGGGGTGGGGGCTTCGGCGGCGGATGGGGCGGCGGCTTTTACGGCGGCGGTGGCGGCGGCGGCAGATCCGGCGGTGATGACTTCTCCGGTGGCGGTGGTGGTTTTGACGGCGGCGGTTCGTCGGATGATTTTTAAGGTGACCGAGGTACTAGAAAACGGTACTATTCCGCCATGAAACGAAAACATTCAAAGACACTGGAATTGATTTTTCACCGGCC
Source organism: uncultured Geobacteraceae bacterium (assembly GCA_903862245.1). GTDB lineage: Bacteria > Desulfobacterota > Desulfuromonadia > Geobacterales > Pseudopelobacteraceae > JACRCG01. Next base: position 76,714 of record CAIOXL010000072.1, read on the forward strand.
CGTATCCGGCAACATCAAGTGGAAAGAGATTGAGGCGTTTTTGATCTCGCTTGGTGCCGAAACGACCGAGCGCGAGCGGTCACGTCTGGAAATATATCTCTTTGGCGTGGTGAAGGTGTTTCATCGGCCTCATCCATCGCCAGACACGGATAAAGGTGCTGTATCGTCAATCAGAAAATGGCTTGAAGAAAATGGGGTGATACCATGAACACACTGACAATTAATGGTTACAATGCTGTCGTTGCGTATGATGAAGATATTGATATGTTTCGCGGCGAGTTTATAGGGCTTAACGGTGGTGCTGACTTCTATGCATCAGATATTGACGGTCTGCGCAAAGAAGGCGAAATATCTCTGCGGGTCTTTCTGGACTCTTGCCATGCAAGAGGTATTGAACCGCGCAAGCATTTTTCCGGCAAGTTCAACCTGAG
>CAIOXL010000073.1 GCA_903862245.1 uncultured Geobacteraceae bacterium
CAACAATCAGGAGAACCGTGATGTACGCAACCAGCCAGCCGACGGAGTACATGAACCCGTCATACCCGTACAGAGAAATCATCCCGGAAATACCGAGGAAGGAAGCCTCAGACATATAGTCGCCTGCGATGGCCCACCCGTTCTGGGTGCCGGTGATACCGCCGCCGGCGGCGTAGAAGTCAGCCGTGGTTTTGGTCTGTTTGGCGGCCCAGACAACAACGCCCAGGGTGATGCCGATGATGACGGCAAACATGGAAAGGGTGATAGCTTTATTTGCTTTCAGCTCTCTCTTCTTGGTCAGTGGTGCAGCGGCGGGTGCCGGAGTTGCGGCGCCGGGTGCGGCAACCACAGCAGCGGCTCCGGGTGCAGCGGCAGGAGCAGTAACTGCTGCTGGTGCGCCTGGTGCTACAGGTGCTTTCTTCGGCTCTTCAGCAAAGGCGGCTGCGGCAACGGTGAGGGTTAAACTTGCGGCTATAATGATATTCTTAAAAGTCATGTCGTATCCTCCTTTTCTAAAGATGAAGTTCGTCGATAAGTTCTTTGGTCAACCGGTCAAAATCCTTGTTTGCAACGTGGGCATAGTACAGCGCCAGTGCCCATGAAACAAAAAACTGAGATAGCGCAAATATGTACCCAAAATTGATGACACCGATCATTTTGATCTTGAATAGACCGGGTGCATAGGCTGCTCCGATGGGGAGCAGGAAGTAATACGCACTGGAGAATATCCACCAGCCGAACAGGAATGCCTGTTTTTTGTGATGGAGCTCAATGAATTTCGGATTCTTTGCTATCGTCGCCCAATCATACTGTTTCTCTGCCATTTAGTTACTCCTTTCATATGAAATTGGTTCAGCACGGGGTATAAAAAGACTTTGTTGCCGGGTGAAACCTCCTTTCGTGATAAATTTAACACATGGCCAGATAAGAGCAACCTCAGTTGTTTACTGAATCAAGCGGTAATTTTCATATAGCCGAACTTCATGGAGAGCTCTTCCGCCCCCTCAATCATGGACGGAATAATCTCTTGCTCAAGACGTTCCTGAAGCATTCTGAAGGACGGCGCAAGGAGCGTCAGGGCCCCCACAACCTTACCGGCATAATCCCGAATCACGACAGCAACGGCACAGATACCATCACCCAAACCGCCAAAATCGACAGCGACACCTTTTTTTCTGATTTCGTCCAATTCTATTTCCAGCAATTGGGGATCAGGAATATTCCGCTTTTTGCTCCCCTTGGTGCGCAGATCAATTGATGAAACAGATTTCAGAACTTTTCCAGCGGCGTTGGTGAAAAATGGAAACCGCTTGCCAACCAGATCAACCGCTTTTACCTGCTGGAACGAATCGACCATATCAAGGAAGAGAACTTCATCGTTGTTCATGACGGTAATGTAGATCGCTTCATCCAGTTTACGCGCCAGTTCCTCCATGACAGGATGTGCCAAGCGGATCAGGTTGGTGCTTTTTAAAATGTGCTGGGCCATCTGGAATGACTGCAGGCCAAGCATGTACGTGCCGGTCAGCGCATCCCTCTCCACAAGACCTTTGTCTTCAAGTGTCGCCAGTAAGCGAAACGCCTTGTTGCGGCTCAATCCGAGTTTTTTTTCAATAATTGTAATTGATGGTCTATCACCATCCTGAGCAAGAGTTTCAAGCAGGTCAATTGCCTTGATTACAGCCTGCACAGAATATGCACCCTTTTCTCTGGCCATAGAATCAAAACCCCTTTAAATCAATAACAGTAAACATCATAAATAAAATCTGCCATAAGCATATTAGTGACGTATTTATTACGCCGTTATAAATTTGTCAATATTTTTTATTAAAATACAAAATATTTTTTATTACTGCGCAAAAACGGGTTGTTATGTTTAAACCAGTAGTTAATTGTGGTCAAAATAAGTAATGCTATTTTCAGTATTATCGAACAAATAAACGAATATGAGCTTACGCTTTGTTATTTGTAGTACGACGAAGAAAATGTATTTTTAAACTAATAGATTTCTGCAGAGAGGAATTTATTGGGGGGGGGCATACTATCTGAGCGGAGTGCGGGGATCAACTGATGAATCAAACAAATCAAAGGTTCACTAATCAGCGCTTTACCCTCGGGTCAAGTGCATCTCTGATGCCCTCGCCCAGCAGGTTATAGGACAGTACCGTTATCAGAATTGCCAGGCCGGGAAAAAGTGATAACCACCAGGCAAATTCAATGTAGTCTTTGCCGGAGGTGAGGATGTTGCCCCAACTGGGAGTCGGGGGCTGAACGCCGATCCCGAGGAATGAGAGAGCGGATTCGGTGAGAATAGCGCCGGCAATACCGAGCGTAGCGGATACAAGTACCGGGGAAACCGCGTTGGGGAAAATATGGCGGAAAATTATGCGGCTGTTTGAGCAGCCTATACATCGGGCCGCCAGAATATAGTCCATTTCGCGAATCGAGAGGGTTTCCGCTCTGACCAGGCGGGCTACCCCCATCCAGCCGGTCAGACCGATCACCATCATGATGTACCAGATTGACGGCTCAAGAAAGGTAATGATCGCCAGAATAAGAAAAAAAGCGGGAAAGCAGAGCATAATATCAACGACCCTCATCAGAGCAGCATCAACAATGCCGCTGTAATACCCTGATATCAGGCCTATTATGGTCCCTATGGAAACAGCGATCCCTACAGCAACAAAGCCAACCTTGAGAGAAACCCGTGCGCCGAACAGCACCCTGCTCAGAACGTCACGGCCAAGTTCATCGGTTCCGAACCAGTGCTGCCAAGAGGGGGGCGAAAGTACCTTCCAGGCATCGATAGCACTGGGATCATAGGGAGCGATTAACGGTGCCAGCAGGGATATTACCAGAAGAACCAGCACGACACTGCCCCCGCCGAGAGCCAGGCGGTTGTTTTTCAGGCGCGGCCAGAAAACAGAATTCAGATAACTGTGCTTGAAGTCCACCCTACCCCTCCCCATGCCTGATGCGCGGGTCGGCAAGGGCATAACCGATATCGGCGATTAAGTTACCAATCAGCGTCAGACAGGCACCAATAACCAGGATTCCCATGACTACCGGGTAGTCACGTGACATGGCTCCCTGGTAAAAGAGCTGCCCCATCCCCGGGATGGCAAAAATTGTTTCAAAAATAACGCTCCCCCCGATGAGTCCCGGAATTGAAAAGCCGAGGAGAGTTATCAGCGGCAACAGGGCATTCCGTAGGGCATGCTTGTAGATTACCACACGCTCGGGGAGCCCTTTGGCGCGGGCGGTGGTAATGTAGTCCTGACTGATGACATTTAGCATGGCAGAACGCATATATCGGGAAAGACCGGCCAGACTCCCGAATGAGGCAACCATGACCGGCATGATCAGATGTTTGCCCATGTCTGCCAGGTACCGGAGGGAACTCCAGGAATCACTTCCCAGAGTATGCAGTCCGGAAATCGGCAGCCAGTTCAGCCGTACCCCGAAGAAATACATCAGCAGCAGGGCCAGCCAGAAGGTCGGCACTGCAAATCCGACAAAAACGAACACGGTGATTCCCTTGTCAAGCCAGGTGTCACGGCGGGTTGCGGCAAGTATCCCGATCGGAATAGCCAGGCCGAATTCAAGCAGCAGGGCAATCACATTTAAAGAAATGGTAACCGGCAGCCGTTCCTTGATTTTGTCCACGACCGGCCGGTTATCCGATGAAAACGACCGCCCCAGATCAAGACGGACAAGTTTACCTACCCAGCTCAAATATTGTTCGTGCAGCGGCTTGTCGAGACCGTAGAATTTCGTGAGGCGTTCGCGGGCCTCCTTGCCGACCTTGGGATTCATCGCCATCTGCATCTCGACCGGTTCGCCGGGGGCAAGGTGAATGACGGTAAAGGTAATCAGGGTGATCCCGATCATCAAAGGGATCAGCATCAGAATACGTTTCAGGAGAAAACGGGCCATTCAGTACACCTGCTCATTCTTCGGCACATACCAGCGGTTCTGGTTGTGGCCGATACCTGCCGGCGACGGCTCTACCCCCCGGATTCTTGAACTGACGACTGGGAGGGCATCAGGTACATACAGAAAGGTGTAGGGCTGCTCATCAGCAAGAATTTCCTGAATGCGGAAATAGGCGCGTGTGCGCTTTTGGATGTCAAAGGTGTTGCGCCCTTCAATCAGCAGGCGGTCAACTTCGGCATTGTTATAGCCGATAAAATTCAACTCGCCCGGTTTGTTCTTGCTGGAGTGCCAGACATCAAACATGTCCGGGTCCTGGGAAATACTCCATGCCAGCAGCACAACTTCAAAATTTCCTTTGTTCACAAACTCCTTCAGAAATGCCGCCCATTCGACAATCCGAATTTTAACGTCAATCCCGACCTGGCGGAGGCGCTGCTGAATAATCTGGGCCGTCATCAGGCGCTGCTGATTACCCTGATTGGTCAGAATGGTAAACTTGAACGGCTTGCCATCCTTTATCAGTATCCCCTCACTGTTTTTATCTTTCCAGCCGGCCTGCGCCAGCAGCTCTGATGCAAATTTCGGGTTATACGCGATGTCCTTCACCGCAGGGTTATAGGCCCAGCGCCCCGGTACAATCGGGCCATGGGCTTTTTGCCCCATGCCAAAGAGAACCCCCTGAATAAGTTCATCCTTATTGATGGCGGCAGTCATTGCCTGCCGGATGCGCTTATCGCCAAAGAGCGGATGACGCAGGTTATAGCCCATGTACAGGTACGTGGATGAAGGATAACGGTATTTATTGAAACGGCTGGTAAAGTTTTCAGAAGATGTCTGGCGGGCATACTGAACCGGAGAGAGGTTCATCAGATCAATAGCCCCCGCCTTTAGTTCCATATACATGGTGGAACTGTCTGGAATAATTCGATAGATAAATCGATCAATGTATGGACGCCCTTCAAAGTAGTCCGGATTGAACTCCAGGACGATTTTTTGACTGGACACCCACTCCTTGAAGCGGTACGGGCCGGTGCCGACCGGTGCGCGAGCCAGGGGGCTTCTGGTAATATCCTTCCCCTCAAGAAGATGGGCGGGGAGAATACTTACCCCCCATGATGCCAGGGCCGGAGCAAAAGGCGCGTCGTACGTCACCCGTATGGTGTGCGCATCTGGTGCCGCAATGCTTTTTACCTGTTTGAAGTCTTCGGCGTACGCGGTGGGCGTTTTCGGATCTATCGTGACACGATAGGTGTACAGCACGTCTCTGGAAGTCAAGGGAGTTCCGTCATGCCACTTCACTCCCGTATGGAGATGAAACGTGATGGTCAAGCCGTCCTTTGATATATAAAAGGACTCGGCAAGATCTCCGACGATGTTCAGATTCTTATCGTATTTTACGAGACCGTTGTAAATCTGTCCGGCCACGGCATGGGAGGACGAATCTGTTGCCAGAAGAGGAATGAGGGTGGAAGCTTCACCGATTGTCCCTTCAACAAGAGAATCACCTGTGGCAGGGATGGCAGAGGAAGACGGCGCAGGGTGAGCGCTTATAGATTCGGACTTAGAACATGCAGCAAGAGCCGAACAAAAAAACAGCGCCACCAGCAGGCATCGTACGCCTGATGGCATCATTTTTCTGTCTGCTCCCCTTTGAGCTTCTGTATCTTTTCCACCAGTTCTTTTCGCTCCGGAGCAAGTTCAAGCGCCCGCTGATACTGCTTTATCGCCCTTTTTACGGCTCGTCGGGCTGAATACACATCTCCGAGATGCTCCACAATAGTATAATCATCGTCAACCAGAGTTATTGCTTCTTCCAACGCCTTTACCGCTTCGTCATAACGTTTGAGCTTGAAATACGTCCAGCCAAGGCTGTCGAGAATGAACGCATCACGGGGGCGTATGGCTACAGCCTGCTTGATGTATTTTAACGCCTCCTCAAGGTGTATACCCATCTCAGCGTACGTATAGCCAAGATAATTAAGAGCCTGTGCATCCTTTGGGTCAAGCAACAATACCTGCTTCATACTTTTAATCGATTCCGCACGTTTTTTCAGTTTATCAAACAGTACGCCGATCCGGAAATGGTACCGGGGCTCTTTTTGAAACAGGTGCCCGTTTTGAAGGAGAAAGTCGAGGCCGGCTTGCGGGTTGTCAGTTGATTCGTATAGTGTGGATAAATTCAGATACAGCTCAAGGTTAGTACGGTTAGCATCAATAGCTTTTTTAAAAGCAGCAACAGCAGCGTCTGTTTTGCCCTGTTCTTTAAGTATCAGGGCAGTATGGCTGACCGCATCAATATACTGAACTGAATCACGGGATATTTTATTAAACTCGGAAAAAGCGTTTTCAAGATCGCCTTTCTCTTCAAATGCTATGCCACGGTAAAGGCGGAGATTGTCCGCAGAGGGATCCTTTTCAAGCATGGTGCCAAATACGGCTATTGCCTCGTCGTACTGCTCAAGCTCAAGGTGAACCAGTCCGATTTTCCGCATTGTTTCCTGGCCGCCAAGGCCGGTCTGGGCTGCCTGTTTAAGGTACACCAGTGCTTCGGCAAATCGGCGCTGCTGGAGGAGTAATTGGGTCAGGCGCTGCAAAATAGCAACCCGATGCTCGTCCAGGTTAAGCAGCGATCTATAGCTGTCTATTGCATGTGAATAATCGCCGGTTGCTTCGTATGTTGCGGCCATGTCGATTACAGCCTGGGCAAACTCCGGCTTCAGTTCAAGAACTTTGGCAAAATATCCGAGGGCATCTTGATAGAGCTTCATTTGGCTGTAGGTACGGCCCAAATAATAATAGCCAAGCACAGAATCAGGAGTGAGCTTGACCAGCGTTTTAAGCGTAGAGACCGCCTCTTCATACTCAAACAGGCGCGTCAGCGAAAGAGACAGATGCAAATACGCATCTTCCTTGGCTGGGTCGATCTTGATCGCCTTGCGCAGGTAATCAGCTGCTTCCAGGTCTTTCCCTGTAGAAGTCATCAAAATGCCACCCAGAACGTACGGCGGGCGATAGTCCGGTTCGAGCGCAATCGCCTTGTTTACATATTCGAGCGATTCCGGTATCTGACCGATTTTCAGTTTTACTTCAGCAAGTTCACCATAAAGTCTGGCGGACCCGGGCTCAAGTGAAATTGCTTCACGCAGCAGGTTAAGTGCGGTGGGGTAATCACCTTCATTAACGGCAATCCGGGCTCGGGAAAACAGATACAATGAACGGGCATGTATGTTACGGAGATCAGGAGTGGCGGGCGGAGCAATTTCCGGAGCAGGAGTGAAAGCGGAACAGGCGGCTAATAGAAGAGTTAACAACAAAAAGATAAGCCGTATGCGCATCAGGATAAATTCCAATTCAAAGAATATTTTAGTGATAAAAGCTAGGAGTCTGTCGGACTTGCGATTTTGCCTAAACTGACCCTGTCTGCAATTTTTATCTATGAGGATGAG
>CAIOXL010000074.1 GCA_903862245.1 uncultured Geobacteraceae bacterium
CCAAGCGGCAGCAGCGCCACTCTGTCAAGCGCAACCGCCGTCAAACCGACGTTTACAGCCGATCTGCCAGGGGCCTATGTATTCACCCTGGTCGTAAATGACGGAAAGTTAAGCAGTGCTGCTGCCACCGTTACGATTACAGCAGCAGCCGCCAATGCTGCTCCGGTAGCCAATGCAGGCTCAGCCCAGAGGGTCGTTGCTGGTGCTCTTGTAACGCTTGACGGCAGCGCCAGCAGCGACGCAAACAATGATACGCTGACATTTAGCTGGAGCATTACGTCCAAACCAGACGGCAGCAGCGCGTCACTGTCAAGCACAACCGCCGTCAAACCAACTTTTACTGCCGACCTGGCAGGTACCTATGCTTTACGTCTGGTAGTAAATGACGGGAAGCTGAGCAGTGCCGCTGCCACCGTAAGCATAACGTCAATAGCAAACCAAGGTTCAGTCTCAATCACATGGTAAAGGAGGACTAAAAATGAAAACGATTTTCCCCACACTACGATTTTTCTTATTATTCACCGCGCTGTTATTGTTTGCCGTTGGCTGCAGCTCTTCAGGGAGCGGCACAGGCTCTGTAACCGCCAAACTGGTATGGAATAGCACCGGTACCCGTTCTCTGGCAAAAACGGTAGCAAAGGCACCGACAGGGATTACCACTATACGGGTCGAAGTGACTGCCGCCGATATGACTAAGATCAGTAAAGATTTTAGTGGATCGGATGCCGGTGGCACTGTTGACGGGATACCCGCCGGCAGCAATCGAACGATCACCGTGTATGGTATTGAGGGCGACCTCGTCAGATATCAGGCACAAAAAAGCGGCATCACCATTTCGGCCGGGCAAAACACCGATGTGGGCGAAATCATCATGGAGTTAATTTCCGGCCTTAAAGTCGCCGATTACGTGGGTGTTGTCGACGCCACTCCGGAAAGCGCCGGCGTGGGCAAACTCATTGCAAAATTTATGGGTTTGGGGGTTGTCCCCACTGATCCTTCAGTAGATTACAACAAAGACATTACCAACGTGTACGTCAATGAAAAAGCGGGTGAAGCCTTCAAAACCGTAAATTCGATCCTTTGCATGATCAGCCAGACCAAGTACTCTGACATGGTCAACAAAGGATCCTACACGGCAATGATCAACACAAATTCCTGCAAAGGCAACGACAGCGCATCCCTGTCCGGTTCAAGCGCCTCAGCCGGCACAAGCACCTCCAGTGCACCCAGCTATGACACCTGGACCGTCAAATCCGAGCGAGCTACCGCCACAAGCAATCAAATTTTCACGGCATATATCCACATGTCACAGGCCGGGAAAAGTAACCTCCCCATGACGATACAGGCCAAAGCAACCATAACAGAGGGGGTATCAGCCTCCAATCCACTCGGCATTTTTACCATGTACTTTAAGGGATACGTTACAGATGATCCCAACAAAACTGCAGTCATGAAAGGGATTCTTAAAACCGAGCTTGACGCGAATGGCAAAGTGATGATCAAGTTTGCCGAGTTGGATGGGGACGCAAATGCACCATCCTCGAATATCCAGGCGGCCTATCTAAAAGATGACACGGCAAAAACTGGAGCCGGCAGTGCATACACCATGGATTCCTTCAATGGCAAGCAAAACGTGGGGCGGATCAATTTTGCTTACAATGCGACGTTGTTCAAACGCAACGCAGTGGGAGCTGACTATGTGACCGTGGACAATGCAAACTCTGCCTGCCTCGACCGAACGAAATTTGAAACCAGCGCCTGGCGCTATGGTGTTTACGAGAGCAATGGTGCCCGCAAAAATCTCAATGGCGGTTTCCCGATCAATACCAAGCAGGATGGCACCGGACTTTCCGGCTACCTCAGCTACTACGGTCTCAATCTCAACGCACCTGCCGGTACGCCTGCTCTGGGCGATGGCGCCAAAGTCTACAAAAAATCCTGGAGCAACGGCAGCGAGGCCACTACGCCGTATTCGATATTCATCCGGGGCGGCAAGCTCAAAAAACATGTAAAGTCGCTCATCACGCTTGATAGTATAAAGAATATTCCACTTGAGGGAAATTTACCCGGAAGCGCCACGATGAACCGTTTAACCTGGGACGGCAGCACTCTTGCCATTCGGGCTACGGCCGCCACGAGTACAAACGGAGCTCCGGTCTGGACAGAACTTTCCCCTGCCACAGAAATTAATAACAGCACCACAGTGCCGTACACTAATATCGGTTTATATTCCCAGTCGCTGGGGGGGCAGGTGAACATACAGTTAACAAGCTGCACGCCAGCCAATCAAAACAACCCCAGCGGGGGTTTCAAATGCGCCACTCCGACCGGCGAAACACAGGTTATCTTCTATAAAGAGAGCACCGTCTATCCCGGAGACACAGTCCCTTCGACTCTCGCCTGTTATAATAACTGCCCGAAAGCCATCAGCAACGCCGGGATTGACGGCACAAGCCAACAGAGCATGACGTACCCGATGTCCATGGATCCGAACGTTGACAATCGCCACAATTACACATTTTCCGATATGTTGCTTAAGGACAGCGGCTATAATGTAATCCTGACAACCGCACCGACCGGTCAATCATGGGGATTCAGCAGCGGTCAGTTATTCGAGCCAAGCGATGCTAATATGTTGCTCCTGAAATGTGATTGGAGTCAGCCTGGACAACCGACGCAGTACTGCGGCTGGAAGGCTGGAAGCGTGTTGAGTGAATTCTACACCTGGGAAACAGGGCCAAATAGCTGGAATCAGTTCAGCGCCGCCAAGGATGCAGACGGCAACTTCGTGAAGTTCGACCAGCCCCTACAGGCAGAGTATGTGCACAGCCAGTCAGACGTCACCGCGTATGACTACAAGTACAACGGAACAAAGTTTTTCCTCCAGTTCAACGGCTTTGGCGACCTCCAGGGGGTTCCTGGCAAGTGTGTCAACCCCAGCGATCCGTCAGCGGTTGTTCTGGACTGTTCCGGTGGCAATTTCCGATGGGTGCCTGAATTCACCATACCGGCAGGTTCCGAAGTCACGATGAACAGTGGTAAGTACCTTGTCAAGCCGCTGGATGTTGAGCAGCGCATGAAAATGCTGAAAACCAATGGGGCCTGCACCGCTGTTGGCAAACCACCAAACATGAGCGGCAGCTATCCGGTTATCGGCACGGACTGGGTAGACCCTGCCCTGTCTGATGAGCCTGTTATCACCGCAGCTCCAAAGGTCATTGCTGGCACTGTCCAGTAGCGGTACTCCAAATTGATATGAATTTGGTGAGGTTTGCAATCAGGTAGCACTACAATTGGTTTAGCAGCAAATACGCACAAAAAGGCCGGCGGATTATCTCGCCGGCCTTTTTGCATTATTTACTCAGACGAGCCACAGCAATCATTCCCCTACGGTCACAAACTCAGTCCACCGGTTTACGCCCCTCTGAAGTACTGAATCTACGTGTGATAGATCTCCAAATGATCGGCCCTGATGCATTTGAACTATTGATCCGACTGAATCCCAAAAGCTTACGCGGGAAAAGAAGATTCCCCGCATCCTTGCAAATGAGCAAGCAAGAGATAAGACTGTTGCTCGATTACTATAAGCAAAGGAGCAGTGAAATTGGTTTTTTCGGGGATAACTACCTAATGGCGCATCCCGAACGGAAATCGGGGCGATTGGCTGATGATGCTCTGTATACCCAGACTAGAATGTTGCTCCACGACATTACTAAGGATGAAACCCTGCGCCTATACCACGCCAGACACACGTTTAATTCGTGTCTGCAGATGCAATTCCAGTTGAGAGGTAAAGCCCTCTTTAATCACTATGATTTTCTAAACCTGGACGTCTCCATTGAAAATGATAAGAAACTGAGAAACGCCCTGGAGGGAAATGAACATTGGGGACGTAAGGATCAGCATGTTCAGGCCATCCTGGTCGGACATGCAAGTCCAGAAATGACCAATCAGTATTATAACCACCTGAATGACGTACTTCTTGGCTGCCTGGTACAGCAGGAGAGAGACCGCGTGCCGATTACCCTAAAGGGCTTGATGACGCTAAGTGGGTTAAGCCAGAGCAGGGCCGGCGAATTATTTTCTGACAACGAAGAACATCCTTTGGCAGGACTGGTAAAAAATCAAGCCAGGAAACATGCCGCTCGACTTCTTCATCCCCTTGTAGATAGTCGCTTTAAAGTATTTCTTCGGGATTGGAAATTATAAGATTGGATTGA
>CAIOXL010000075.1 GCA_903862245.1 uncultured Geobacteraceae bacterium
GTAATTAAGTATCCGGTGAGGCTCTTGCAAAAGTCCAAAAATGTCCCCTCCCCCCCTGGCGGGGGAGGGAGAATGTTTTAAGACTTTTGCAAGAGGCTCCGGTAAAAAAACAATAATATTTCTGATTCGTTCTAATTCGTCGCAAGAGGCTCATAACTCCCCCCAACCCCCTCTTGTCTTAAGAGGGGAGATTCAGTCCCTCCCCTTAACTAAGGGGAGGATAGGAGGGGTTAGCTTTTGACTTTGTGCTTGCCAAGGGTTGAGTTAATTTTAGCGGTGAATTAGAACAAATCAGGATTATATTTATCAAAACCAGGAGAATGAGATGATGAACCGCATAGCAGCAAGCATGATATGTGTATTAATAACAGCCGGTTTCGCCATGGCTGAAGTCGGCGTCGGCGTTGATATCAACACCCCCAATGTACGGGTGCAGGTCGGCACTCCGCCGCAGTCGTACATGACGGTGGTGGAACGTGAACGAGTGATCGTCAGGGGAAAAGAGGGTATGAGAGGGAAAAAAGGCCACGGCAGGCATACGGGACAGTACAAAAAGCAGAAAAAGCATGACAGGCGGGATTGAAACACTGAGACACAGAGGCACAGAGAAAACAGTGAGATTACGAATAAATATCACACACCATACGGAGAACCGCACTAACTGGCGATGTTAGCCTGACGATTCGCGTTACGGTAAGATTTTCTCCGTGTCTCCGTGTTGGACGCTTTTATTATGGGGCACCCTCCCGGTTACACAATCAGTTCGGGGCGGTGCCCCTTGTTGATGCGCAGCACCAGACCGGCGGCCAGCAGACAGATTATGCCGGACAGGATGAATGCGATCATGTAATCGCCGAGGTAGGTCCGCACCGTGCCGGCAAACGTCGCTGCCAGTGCGGCGCCGACCTGGTGGCTGGCGAAAATCCAGCCGAACATGATTCCCACATTCGCCCTGCCAAAGGCATCAGCCGTCAGGCGGACCGTTGGCGGTACCGTCGCGATCCAGTCCAGGCCGTAAAATATGGCAAATGCTGACAGCCCCCATTCCGGGCCCCCCAATGCGTACGGCAGTCCCAGCAGTGATAAGCCCCGAAGGCCGTAGTAGCAGCAGAGCAGATAGCGGCTGTTGTACCGGTCCGAAAGCCAGCCGGACAGGGTCGTGCCGATCAGGTCAAGAATCCCCATCAAGGCAAGAAGCCCCGCCGCACGGACTTCAGGGATGCCATGATCAACACAGGCCGGGATCAGGTGGGTGCCGATGAGACCGTTCGTGCTGGCCCCGCAGATAAAGAAACTTCCGGCCAGCAGCCAGAAATCCTTTGAGCGCATCCCCCGCTGCAGTCCGTTCAGGGCGACGGTAAACGGATTGACGCCCCGGCTGCTTTCAGCCGGAGGGGCGGTCCGGCTCTCTCCTTCCTCCTCACCATAGGGCAGCAGGCCGACATTTTTCGGGTAATTGCGCATGAAAAGCAGTACCAGCGGCAGCACGGCAAACGCCGCCGACGCGATGGCCAGGGCGGCGATCCGCCAGCCGTGGTGATGGGACAGTGACGCCAGGGTCGGTAGAAATACCAGCTGGCCGGTTGCCGCACTGGCGGTCATCACCCCCATGACTGTCCCCTGGGATTTGGTGAACCAGCGGCTGACAACCGTCGCGCTCAGGCTGTACGCCGTCATGCCGGCACCGCAGCCGACGACCACCCCCCAGATCAGAATCATATGCCACGGTTTTGTCATTAACGTGGTCGCACTGACGCCCAGGGTCAGCAGCAGCAGGGCAATCGCCATGGTGCGGCGAACACCAAACCGGTCGAAAAATGCAGCGGCAAAGGGACCCATCAAGCCGTACAGGAGCAGATTCACCGAAACGGCAATGGAGATTGTTGCCCGCGACCAGCCGAATTCATGCTCCAACGGCACGATCAAAATCCCCGGAGTTGACCTGACCCCCGCTGTTATCAGCAGCGTCAGGAAGGTAACCCCCGCAATTACCCAGGCATAATGGAACTGTTTTCGCCCCGATGTTTTGCGGCCATCCGGGCGTTCCTCCCCCTGCAGTTCTGTTTTTTTCACGATAAATCCTTCCCTCAATGCGCTCAATGGCAGCCTGTATACACACATGATGCCTTGGAAAACAAGCGGATAGTTAGGCACAGGCCGCCACTGCCAATGATTAAACCGGCTGCAAGTGGTACCCCAACTCGAATTGCAAAACAGGGAGTCACTAAAAAAGTGGCACCCTGTTTACGAAAAACTGACCTTGACAGTACATACTATTGTGCATACAATAAAACCATGAAAATCACTTGGGATTCCAAAAAAGCGGATGCAAATCCGAAGAACCACGACGGCGTTACCTTCGAGGAGGCTCAGCACGTTCTGCTTGACCCTTTTGCATTGACGCGAGAGGACAGTGATTCGGAAGATGAACAAAGATTGATGCCCTCGCGAAAACTACTCACGCCACTTGGGGCATGAAATCGTCGGCTTGAAAATTATCGGGGAAATCCCCAGATATTTTCTGAAAATATCTCATACTCTGCAAAATACGATCTTTGA
>CAIOXL010000076.1 GCA_903862245.1 uncultured Geobacteraceae bacterium
TACCGGCGCCTCATACAGACGATGATTAACAATGACGGAACGATCCTTATTGACTCTTCGTCTGACCGTAGTGCGGAAATGGTCCATAAGATTGTCAGGGGCGGTGCGCAGACAATGCATCTGGCTGGTAAAGCGGGCTAATGGGGTCTGGCCGGTGGAGCTGTGGACGCGACTGTGATATTCATGTTCGAGCCACAAAGCAAAGGCCTCATTGATTTCCTGCAGCGTAGTCCCTTTAAAGCACGGCAGGAAGCGGGTTCGTACAGTTTTAAAAAACCTCTCGATTTTCCCTTTTCCTTGCGGAGAATATGGCCGTGCATGTATGAGTGATATGCCCAGTGAAGCGCAGGTATACTCCAGATGACGAGAGCGGAAGGCCGAACCATTATCGACGTAGAGTTTTACCGGCAAACCACGCTTTCTCAATGCAGCGGCA
Organism: uncultured Geobacteraceae bacterium; assembly: GCA_903862245.1. Lineage (GTDB taxonomy): Bacteria > Desulfobacterota > Desulfuromonadia > Geobacterales > Pseudopelobacteraceae > JACRCG01. Next base: position 437 of record CAIOXL010000076.1, read on the forward strand.
AAGGCATCGAGAAATGGCATCAACGCCTCCGAATGATAGAACTGTCCATGGGGAATAATCCGGGAATGATCATCAATGAAGGCGATCAGGTAACTCTTACGCAGTTTGCCGCCTTGCAGCAGATGAGGACCGTGCATGACATCTGACTGCCACATATCATTGGGCAGCTCCGCTTCAAACTTGCGCCGATCTACTGCTGCCGGCTGTTGTTTGGCCATCAGATTATGGCTGTGAAGAAGACGATAAACGGTTGTCAGATTCAGGGAAGTGCCGCTGGTCGCAAGCCGCCGCTCATTCATGATCTTTACAAGTTCCGGCACCGGAAGCTTCGGCATCTGATGTCGTAATGAAATCAGGGTTTGGCAGGTATCCTCATCCAGAACACGTCCATGTCCCCTGTCCCTGCGTTGCTGCGGATACAGGGACTCCAGTTTGCTGCCGCTGTCGGTGTACAGCTTTACCCAACGCAAGATCGTACCGCGACTGATACGGGTACGATGGGAACCGGGAATCACCCACTTACGGTCGCACTTCTCCCGCAACAGCTCTTCCTGCTCTCCGTGTTCCAGTCGTGTCCCGCCGACGAGATCGTGAATTATGCCGAATCTGAAGACAGCCACCTGTTTTTGCATCTCTTCTGTCATGATACCGCTCCTTTCAAGTGATTTCGGAAACCATATATCACCTGGTTGAAACGGTCATGAGGGCGAAGTCACTGGGGTGGTAGTGGCGCGGTCAGTATCACCGGATTATCTTAACCGGCTGACGGGATCAGGTAACTGATCGAAGGCGGCAAGCAAACCCATACTCCAGCGATTGTCAAGAAAGGCGAGAGTCCGGCGAGCCAGATTATTCCACCAGTACCGAAGATTGGAACGGAGAAGATCGGAGCGAGGCCAATGCCCCATTGTTTGGCGGCGGGCAATATGATCACGGATTAGCTCTCTGTTGGTACGGATCCGTGAGAAATGACTGTCAGGACGTACAGTAAGGACACAATTACATGCAGGACAACGGTAACACTTGAGATAAATGCAGGAAGAAAAACCACGGAAGTAACGCTGGGCATAGCCGTGACCCCATAGACGATAATGGCCGCAACGGGGACAAGCTCTTGGTCGTTCCCAAGGATATTTTTTGCCCAACTCAAAAATATCCTTGAGCAGAACGGAAACAAAATATATCATCAGCGTACATTGTTGGGGGGGTAAAACCCCGGAAGTAAATGGGCGGGGAGTTCTGCAAAACTCTCCGCCCGCTCTATTCAAAAAAATGGCCTCTTGTGAAGGCCAAATAATCCAACAATCCCCGCTATCTTGTCAATCCAATCTTATAATTTCCAATCCCGAAGAAATACTTTAAAGCGACTATCTACA
>CAIOXL010000077.1 GCA_903862245.1 uncultured Geobacteraceae bacterium
ATAGTACGTTGAGGAGCCGATGACGAGCCAACGAAGTGAGGGCTTTGAAATAGAATTGGAATTAGCCACCTCCTGAGACACCTCTACCCCTTCAGCGTTTCCAACTCATCCCAGCGGAGAAAAGCCGTTTCCAGCTCCCCCTCCAGCGCCAACAGGCGGGCGTTAACAGCGACGACCTCGTTTCCGGAACTTTTATAAAATTCAGGATCGGCCAGACGGGCGTGCAGATCTACCTGCTCCTTTTCCAGAGCGGCGATCCGCTCCGGCAGCGCCTCCAGCTCGCGCTGGTCGTTGAATGAGAGCTTGCGGGTCTTCTCTTTCTGCGCTTTCCCTTTTTCCGGAACCGATTTCTGCACCGCCTGGGTCACGGCTGCCGCCTCGAGTGCCGCCTGCCCCAACCAGTCATCGTACCCCCCGACAAAGTCCCGCACCGAACCGTCGCCGGACAGCACCAGCGTACTTGAAACGACGTTGTTAAGAAATTCACGGTCATGACTTACCAGCAGCAGCGTGCCGGGATACTCCATGAGCAGATCCTCCAGCAGATCGAGCGTTTCGGCATCCAGGTCGTTGGTCGGCTCATCCATCACCAGAATATTTGATGGTTTGGTGAACAGCTTGGCCAGCAGCAGCCGGTTGCGCTCGCCGCCGGAGAGGATGCTGACCGGCGAGCGGGCCCGTTCCGGCGAAAAGAGAAAATCCTGCAGATAGCCGATGATATGACGCGATTGGCCATTGATGATCAGGGTGTCATTCCCCTCCCCCACATTTTCCTGCACACTTTTATCCATATCCAGCTGTTCGCGCAGCTGATCGAAATAGATCACCTCGCGCCGGGTGCCGAGTTTGATCTCCCCCTGCTGCGGCTCCAACTCCCCCAGCAGCAGGCGGAGCAGCGTCGTCTTGCCGGAACCGTTGGGGCCGATGATGCCGATCCGGTCCCCCCGCATGATCGTCGTGGAAAGATTCGCCACAATCGGCCGACCGTCATAGGCAAAGGTCACGCCGCTCGCTTCGGCCACCAGCGCCCCGGAGCGGTCCGCCACCTGCAGCTGGATCTTGGCGGTCCCCTGCCGTTCGCGCCGCTGACGCGATTCTTCACGCAGCTTCTTCAGCGCCCGAACGCGCCCTTCGTTGCGGGTACGGCGGGCCTTGATCCCCTGTCTGACCCACACCTCCTCCTGGGCCAGTTTTTTGTCGAACAGCGCCTGACGGGATATTTCTGCCTCAAGCAGCGCTTCCCGCCGCTCCACGAATTCATCGTATCCGCAGGGAAAGGCATAAATCCGCCCCCGGTCCAGCTCCGCCACCCGGTTGGCCAGGCGGCGGGCAAAAGCACGGTCATGGGTGACAAAGATCACCGTTTTGACATTCTTCGCCAGAAACTCCTCTAACCAGAGGATGGTGTCGATGTCCAGATGGTTGGTTGGTTCGTCCAGGATCAGGATATCGGGAGAGGATACCAGGGCTCGGGCCAGTAGCACCCGCCGCTTGGTCCCCCCGGAAAGTTCGGTGAATTCAGCTTCCGCATCCAGATCCAGCCGGTTCAGTACCCGCTCCACCTCCTGATGCAGACTCCAGCCGTCATTTTCCTCCAGCTCCTTCTGCAACGCTTCCAGACGGGCCAGCAGCTTTGCGCTTGCGTCGTGGGCCAGCTCGTGGCTGACATGGTGGTATTCGGCCAGCAGCGCAGCGGCACTACCCATCCCGGCGGCGACCACATCGAAAACAGTTCCGGTCACATCCTGTGGCACATCCTGGGTGAGCTGGGCAACCTTGAGCCCCTGCTGCCGCTGGATTTCACCCCCCTCAGGAGTCAACTCGCCGCCGATCACCCGCAACAGGGTCGATTTGCCGCTGCCGTTGCGCCCCATGAGACAGAGGCGGTCACCCGGCTCGATCTGCAGGCTGATACCGTCAAAAATGGGGGGGCCACCGAAGGCCAGGGTTATGGTGCGCAGGGAGATGAGTGCCACAGATACCTCATGAATTATTCTGAAAAATGCCGTTCGAATAACACGGAGCAACGGAGCAACAGAGAAATCAATATCTAACCTGATAAACAACATACACCGATACGGTGAACATCTGAAAGGCAGTTTCAAGAAGTTTTTTTGTTTTCACTCCGTTGCTTCGTTGCTCCGTGTTATCAATGTTTTTTCGCTTCACCCGCAGAATTTATGGGTGACTACTGGCTCGGGTAGTTTTCCAAGTGTATGATATAAGGCTAGTTTTATTACTTCAAAGCTTTTGAAACCGTAGGCTTTTTTCGTAG
>CAIOXL010000078.1 GCA_903862245.1 uncultured Geobacteraceae bacterium
CCCAAGTGGCGTGAGTAGTTTTCGCGAGGGCATCAAAAATGAGCACCGGTAAAAAGAGTTCATTACGCCGTAACAGCCCGCCGGGTGCCCTGTGCCGTGACAAACAGTCCTGAACAGCCCCTGCCGAACGTAACATATTTTAACGCCACAGAAATATCTGCCGGACACAACTACCTTAAATAATACGATACGCATGTTCAAGGAGTTGGCATGTTTTATGATCTTACACCCCTTGGCAGCTGTTTGCCGACGTAAGCGGCATCCGTCATTTCGTCACGCATCATCCGGGAGGGTCGTATGAAGAGCATGTACATGGCAACAAGAGCGACTATGGGCGTTATCACGGCGGCACTACTTACCGGCTGCGGTGCCAGTTACCAGGCACGGTCAGTGGAACTCAAGGAGGCCACGCTGGTAAATCCGGCGCTCCTCAAGAAGGGGGGCGAAGGCCAGGCACTGTACCGGTATGTCAAACCGAAAATCGATCTGAAGAAGTACACCAGTATCCTCGTGGACCCGGTGCTTGTGAGAAAAGACCATGAACTGGACAAGGAAGAACAGGAAAACTACCAGAAGCTGGCCAACAACGCCTATACCTATCTGATCACGGAGATGGAGAAGGAGTTCACGCTGGTGAAGTCCCCGGAACCGGGTGCAGCACGCATTCAGGTGGCAATCAGCGACATTGACACCTCCAGCCCGGTCCGCCTGGTGACGTCATCCATCCTCCCCATCGGCATGGCCGCCTCTCTGGTACAATACAGTGCGACCGGTGAACAGTCGGCGGTGGGTGAAATCACCATGGAAATGCGCGTGACAGATGCCACTAGCGGGGAGCTGCTTGGCGCCGCCCTTGACCGGCGCGTCGGCGGCAAGTCGTGGGCGGGGGTCACGAACAAATGGTACAACGCTGACGAAGCGCTGAAATACTGGGCCGAGTGGACACGTTACGTCTTTTGCACCATGCGCGGCGGCACAAAGTGCGTAAAGCCCGACAGCGACTGAAACGCTCTTTTCCGGAGGCTGCGCAGTGACAGACGAAGAGTCCCCCTCACGGGATCTTACCGGCACAACTCTGGCGGTGCTCTTCATCGGCGCCCTCATCGCCGCCACTTTCTGGGTGCTGCACCCGTTTCTGACGGCAATCATCTGGGCGGCCACGATCGTCATAACCACATGGCCGCTCATGATCTCCATCCAGAAACGGCTCTGGGACAAGCGGGGACTTGCCGTATCGGTAATGACGATGGTGCTCCTGCTGGTGTTCATCACCCCGCTTACCGTCGTCATCCACAATATCATCAACCGGACCGATGAGATCGCCAACAGGGTTCAGTCGCTCGTCACCGTTATAAAAACACCTCCACCCGCCTGGATAGAGCATCTACCGGTTGTCGGAGCGAGGATCACCGCCAGATGGCACGAAATTGCCGCGATCCCCCCGGAGGAGCTCTCCAGGCGTCTTGCTCCGCAAACGAGGCAGCTGATCGGCTGGCTGGTCGCCCAGGCCGGCAGCATCGGCATGATGACCGTTCAGTTCCTGCTCACTGTCATCATCAGCGCGGTACTGTTCACCACCGGCGAGACCGCCGCTTGCGGTGTCCGCCGCTTTGCCGTTCGCCTGGCCGGACAGCATGGCGATGACGCGGTCATTCTCGCTGCCAGGGCGGTGCGGGGCGTCGCTCTCGGAATCGTCATCACCGCCCTGATCCAGACGCTGCTCGGCTGCATCGGCCTGATTCTGGCGGGGGTGCCGGCGGTCATGCTGCTGACCGCAGCCATGTTCGTCCTCTGTGTGGCCCAGATCGGCCCCGGAGTGATCCTTATACCGACGGCCATATGGCTCTACTGGCAGAACGAGACCCTCTGGGGGTCGGTCATGGTGGTTTGGGCACTGTTCGTCGGCACCGTCGACAACCTCATCCGGCCGTTTCTGATCAAGAAAGGGGCGAATCTGCCGCTGCTCCTGGTTTTTGCCGGCGTGATCGGCGGTATTATGGCCTTTGGCGTCATCGGCCTGTTCATTGGGCCGGTACTGCTGGCAGTAACCTACACCCTGCTGGAGGTGTGGGTCATCAGGGGCGAGCAGGAAGTCAGCCGGTTGTAGCCGGCGCAGCAGCCATCTGACGCGGGGACGTTACTGTCCCCTGTTCCGGGGGTAATCAATGGAGCTGAAGATAATTCTGGAATTCTGCGTGGTTCTCTCTGCGATCTATCTCGGCAGTCGGGCGGGAGGAATCAGCCTGGGGCTTTGGGGAGGGGTCGGCATATTCGTACTGACAACATTTTTCGGGCTGGCCCCCACGGCACCGCCGGTGGACGTGATGCTGATCATCCTCGCGGTGGTCATGGCCGCCTCTGTGATGGAAGCGGCCGGCGGCATCGACTACCTTGTGGGCATCGCCGAGCGGATTATCCGCAAGAACCCGAAGCAGATCACTCTGGTGGCACCGGTTGTCTCCTATTTTTTCACCTTCGGTGCCGGCACCGGTCATATCTTCTACCCGCTTCTGCCGATCATGTATGAGGTTGCTTTTGAAAACGGCATCCGGCCGGAGCGTCCCATCGCTATATCAACCATCGCATCGCAGCAGGCCATCACCGCCAGTCCGGTGTCGGCAGCCACAGCGGCCATGATCGCCCTGTTCGCACCCCTCGGCGTCGGGCTGCCGACGATCATGCTGATCTCCATGGGAGGAACCCTGACCGGTGTGATCGTAGCTGCCCTGATTCAGTCGCGGGTGGGCGTTCCGCTCAATGATGACCCGGAATATCAGCGCCGGCTGCAGGCTGGTGAAATTGCCCCCCCCTCCGGGCGCACCGAAGCCGCCACACAGGCAGAACCGCCCCCCGGAGCCCGGCTCAGCGCCATTCTTTTCCTCTGCGGAGCGGCGTTCATCGTTATTTCCGGGCTGTTTCCCTCCCTTGTGCCGCAAGTGCCGATCAACGGCAAAATGACAACGATTCCCATGCCGCTGGCCATCCAGATCGTCATGCTTTCCATCGCAGCAGTATCGCTGACGCTCACCAGAGCTCCGGTCGGCAAGATCGCCAAAACCAACGTGGCCCAGGCCGGGCTGACAGCGGTCATCGGCATTTTCGGCTTGGCCTGGCTGGGTGACACCTTCATCAAGGGGAATGAAGCGGTCATCATCGGCGATATCGGCGCGATCACCAAGGCCTATCCCATCACCTTCGCACTCGGCCTGTTCTTCGCCTCGGTTCTTCTCTTCAGTCAGGCAGCAACAACCAGGGCCCTGATGCCGCTCGGCATCGCTCTCGGAATCCCGGCACCCTTCCTGATTGCCATGTGGCCGGCGGTGAACGGATATTTTTTTCTCCCCACCTACGGCACCATCATCGCAGCCATCAATTTTGACCGAAGCGGCACAACCCGCATCGGCAGATTCATTTTCAACCATTCGTTTATGCTGCCCGGTCTGGTAACCACCGTCACAGGGATTTTTGCCGGGCTGGCGATTGCCTCTCTGGTGCGCTGACCGGACAACCGAAGAAAGGGGAATGTCATGTCTGTTATTGAAAAACTCGTTGCACAAACCGCCACCGCCTCGGGGTTCTCTACCGTCGACATGGAGCTTATTGCGTCCAGAAGCGAGCAGGTCGTATACGCTCCGGGAGACTATCTTTTTCACGAGTCAACGCCCCGCCTCTGGGCCGGCATCATTGAGGAGGGTGAAGTGCAGATTGTGCGGGGACTGCACGGAGCAGCAACCCGTCTCTCCACGCTCTCCCAGGGGGCAATGATCGCCGAAGGTGCGCTGATGGACGATCTGCCCCACGCCACCAGCGCCTTCACCCGGACCGGCGCCACCGTGCGGCAGGTCAGCCGCACAGTTTTGCAGGAGATGCGCCGGACCCAGCCGGAGGCGTATTACCGCATTGTGGCACGGGTAGCTCAACGACAGAGTGAGCGGCTCCGCTGCGCCGCCGAACAGCTGGCCGGCGAAGCAAGCCCGGAAACACTGATCACCGCCGTGCGCCGCGAACACGACCTTCTCGGCGACCGGGAGGTGCCGCTGAGCGCCTATTACGGAATTCAGACGCTGCGCGCCCTGGAAAATTTTCCCATATCCGGCCTTCCGCTCAAAAATTTCGCTCATTTTGTGGACGCGCTCGCCTATGTCAAAAAAGCCGCCGCCCAGGCCAACGGGGAGTTGGGGGTTCTGGCGAAAAACAAGATGGAGGCCATCTGCGCGGCCTGCGACGAGATCCTTGCCGGCAAACTGCACAACCAGTTCATTGTGGATATGATTCAGGGGGGCGCCGGAACCTCCACCAACATGAACGCCAACGAAGTGATCGCAAACCGGGCTCTTGAACTGCTGGGGCACAACAAGGGTGAATACAGTCATCTCCACCCCAATGACCATGTCAACTGTTCCCAGTCAACCAATGACGCCTACCCCACGGCCATCAAGCTTGCGGTCTACTTTTCACTCCAGGACACCCTCGGTGCCCTGGGCGAGTTGAAGGCGGCCCTTAACGCCAAGGAAGTTGAGTTCGCGCAGATCCTTAAGATGGGACGAACAGAGAACCAGGATGCCGTCCCCATGACAATGGGGCAGGAGTTTGGCGCCTATGCCGTCATGATCGGCAGCGCCATGAAAAGCATGCGCATCGCCGCTGACGAACTGCTGGAGATCAATATGGGGGCCACGGCAATCGGCACCGGCATCAACAGTCCGCCCGGCTATGCCCAGCTGGTTACCGACAAGCTGGCCGCCGCCTGCGGCCTGCCGCTCCGCTTGGCGGAGAACCTGGTGGAATCGACCCAGGATTCGGGAGTCTTTGCCCAGATGTCCGGCAACATGAAACGTGCGGCCGTGCAGCTTTCCAAAATCTGCAACGATCTGCGCTGGCTCTCCTCCGGGCCGCGCTGCGGTCTGTACGAGATCAGACTGCCCCCCATGCAGCCCGGTTCCTCCATAATGCCGGGCAAGGTAAACCCGGTCATTCCGGAGATGGTAAGCCAGGTCTGCTTTACCATCATCGGCTACGATGTAACCGTCTCCATGGCCGCCGAGGCAAGTGAACTGGAACTCAACATGGCTGAACCGATCATTGCCTACTGTCTCCTCCACGGCCTGATGATCCTAAAAAATGCAGCCATTACCCTGACCAGCAGATGCATCGCCGGCATCCAGGCCAACGCCGGGCGCTGCCGCGAGTATGTGCAGAACAGTATCGGCCTGGTGACCGCCCTGAACCCGGTACTGGGGTATGAAAAGTCTGTCGCCATCGCCAAGGAGGCCCTGGAAACCGGCGGCAGCGTTTATGACCTGGTACTGCAGAAGGGGTGGCTGAGCAAAGCGGCGCTTGACGACATCCTGAAACCGGAAAATATGACCCAGCCGCGCTCAATGCCGCAGTAACGAGAACAATGACTCAGCCGTTTGCACCTGAATACGGCGTATTCCACGAAAAGCACGAAATACCGCGAAAAGGGCTCGGGGCACCAGATTCCCGGTGAAGGTCGCCATTTCGGGTACGACAGCATCGATAATCTGATTTTATTGGTGTTTTTAGTGTATTTTGTGGCCGTACCGTATTCTACGATTGAAAGGTGTATACGCGATGTTCCCATTTTTGCATTCCATTTTTAACGGCAGCGAAGAGAAAGACGGGTATCCCGAATCCCTGATTAAAGCGGCTATTGAACGCGCCGTAGACGGCACCGATCCCTGGCTGCGGGCAGTTTCCGGTTACCAGAAGAAACTGCGGCCGGCGGTGCTTCAAGCTATTACCCATGTGGTTGGCCTCGTGGACCGCGTCCCGCCGCCTGTCATCCTGAGCAGGGCGGCCTATGAAAACAGCCCGCTGTTGCGTGCATTTTTCATCTCCGGGGATGGAGTGGAAACGTTCATCGCACAGAACAAACGGCTGGCAGAATTTCGCAAAAACGCCGGAGACGCCCGGGAAGCGCACGCACTGCTGTCCATGGAAAAACGGGAGGCGTGGGTACTGGGCGCCGAACTGGTCGGCGAAATTGTCATGACCGGTGTGCCGCTGATGTCGGTCTGCTTCGAATCGCATCAACTGGTCGACCCCTGCGGAACTGAATCTGAAATGCGGCGCAAGCTGAAGATTCGGGCCTTTGATCACCTGCTCGGCATCGCCCTGAAACGGATTACGGCGGTGAAGACCGAGCGCGGCAATCTTGAGCGGTACCGGACCCTTCTCGAAGCGAAGCTCAACCTGCTTAACCGGGCAGGGTGGGGGTTTGGCGAAGCTCATCAGACAGCTGAGGCGGATCTGGGAAACACGGCGGAACTGCTGGGAAAGATTGAGACCCAGCTTAACAGCATCGGCAGCGATGATGAGATGCTGGGAAAGTATCTGGATTGTGTCATTGCCGTCCTGGCCAACCCGGCAGGCAATCTCTGGGCGGTACAGGAAAAGCTGAACATCGACAGGATGGGGATAAAACGCAGCGCCCGGTCTGCCGATGCCCCGGAGTTACTACTGAACGAATTATGCAATGCCGAAGGTCGCTGCCTGGTCTGTTCACCAGTGATAATACCGATCGATACGGCGTAACCCGCAAGGAGAGTTCCATGAACTGGAAACCGGTTAATCAGCACCGTTTCACCACGTGCTTCACGTTTTTCGGCGTCATAACCTTTTCCCTTATCCTGCTGGCCGGGTGCGCCAGGAAAAAACAGGCAGCCCCCCCGCCACCACCGGTGGTGGAAGTGATGCAGGTCGCCCCGAAAGACACACCGGTCAGTTTTGAATATGTTGCCCAGACCCAGAGTTCCCGTCAGGTCAGCATCCAGGCACGGGTAAGCGGGTTCCTCGACAGCCGGGACTATACCGAAGGCTCCATTGTCAAGACGGGCGACGTGCTCTTCCGCATGGACAGCAAACCGTTTCAGGCCCAGGCAAACGGCATGGCAGCGGCTCTTGCCCGGCAAAAGGCAGCCATGGAGACGGCCCGCCAGAATCTTGAAAGAACCAGGCCGCTGGCGGCAAGGAACGCCCTGTCCCAGAGGGATCTTGACGAGGCGTCCGGCAATTTTGAATCCTCCGCAGCAGCTGTGGAACAGGCCAAGTCCCAGCTTGAAACGGCAGAGCTCAACCTTTCCTACTGCACCATCACCTCCCCGCTTACCGGCATAACCGGCGCCGCCCTGCAGCAGAACGGCACGTACATCAACCAGCAGAACAGCCAGCTCACCACCGTGGCGGCACTGTCGCCCATCTGGGTGAATTTCAGCCTCTCCGAAAATGAGATGCAGAAATACCGCGAACAGATTACCAAAAAAATGCTGATCCCCCCCCGCAACGGAAATTACGAGGTCGACATACTCATTGTTGACGGCTCTCTCTTCCCGCATAAGGGGCGGATCACCTTCGCCGCCCCATCGTACAATGCCCAGACCGGGACATTTCTCCTGCGGGCCAGCGTTGACAACCCGGAAGGAGTGCTCAGGCCGAACCAGTACGTAAGGGTCCGCCTGAACGGAGCCGTGCGCCCCGGGGCGATTCTCGTGCCGCAGCGGGCGGTACAGCAGGGAGCAAAGGGGCACTACGTCTGGGTGGTGAGCCGGGAGGGCACGGCGGAACAGCGCCCGGTAACCGCCGATGAGTGGCACGGCAGCGACTGGTTCATCAGCGAAGGGCTTCGCAGCGGTGACCAGGTGGTCGTGGATGGCGGCCTGTCCCTGCAGCCGGGGATCACCGTCACGACAAAGCGCCCTGTTCCGCGGCCGCACGCCACCAATTCCAGCGGGGCATCAGAAACCGCAGTCAAACAGGGGAGTTGACCGGGAGGGGAGCAATGTTTTCAAAGTTCTTCATTGAAAAGCCGATCTTTGCCACGGTTATCTCGCTCATCATCGTCATTGCCGGACTCGTGTCAATGCGGCTCATGCCGATTGCCCAGTACCCGACGATCACACCGGTACAGATTCAGGTGACCACCACCTACCCCGGTGCAGATGCGAAAACTGTCGGCGACTCGGTGGCAGCGCCCATCGAGACGCAGATCAACGGTGTTGACAATATGCTCTACATGTCGTCAACCAGCTCCAACACCGGCCAGTTGACCATTACGGTCTATTTCTCCCTCGACACAGATCCAGACATTGCCCAGGTGCAGGTGCAGAACCGGGTCAACCTCGCCCTGCCGAAACTGCCCGGAGCCGTAACCCAGTACGGCGTTTCGGTGCAGAAAAAGTCGTCAAGCATGCTGATGATCATTTCAGTGTTCAATAAGGACGGACGCTACACCCCGGACTATGTCGCCAACTATGCCAACGTGTATGTCCTTGATGCGGTCAAACGGGTGAATGGCGCCGGACAGGCGCAGATTCTCGGCATGCCGGATCAGGCGATGCGCATCTGGATGCACCCGGACCGGATGGCATCCCTCGGCATCACAACCACCGACATCCAGTCTGCGGTCTCCAAACAGAATGCCCTGTTCGGGGCCGGTCAGGTGGGCCAGCAGCCGAACGACGACCAGGTGCAGCAGACCTTTCCGGTTGTGACCCAGGAGCCGTTCGTCAAACCGGCACAGTATGAGGACATCATTCTCCGCGCAAACCAGGACGGCAGCGCCATCGTCCGCATCAGGGACGTGGCACGGGCCGAGGTCGGCCGCCGCCAGTACATCGACGACAACCGCCTGAACGGAGCGCCGGCAACCCCCATCGCCATTTACCAGCAGCCGGGCGCCAACGGACTGGAGGTGTCGAAGGGGGTACGCAAGACTCTGGAGAGTTTGAAAAAGACCATGCCCGACGGCATCGAGTACGCCATCGCCCTGGACACCACCGATTTCGTCAGAATCTCCATCGAGGAGGTAATCCACACGCTGTTCGAGGCGATTGTGCTGGTGATGCTGGTCGTCTACCTGTTCCTGCAGAGTTTCCGCTCCACCATTATCTGCACGGTGGCGATATTCGTGTCGCTGATCGGCACTTTTTCCGGCATGCTCGCCCTCGGTTTCTCCATCAACCTGCTGACCCTGTTCGGCATCGTGCTGGCCATCGGCATGGTGGTTGATGATGCCATTGTGGTGGTGGAGAACGTGGAACGGAATATGGCCCGCTTCGGGCTCCCCCCCCGGGAGGCCACCATCAGGGCGATGGGTGAGATCGGCACCTCGCTCGTGGCGGTGGTGCTTGTAATGGCCTCGGTCTTCATCCCGGCAGCCTTCCTTCCCGGCACCACCGGCCAGCTCTACAAGCAGTTCGCCATCACCATCGTCATTTCCGTGGCGCTCTCCGGCTTCGTGGCGCTCACCCTTACACCGGCCATGTGTGCGCTCTTCCTGAAACACACCCCGCCGCCCCAGCGTGGTTTTTTCGCCTGGTTCAACCGTTTGTTCGACCGTTTTACCGCAGCATTCGGCCGGGCCGTGGTGCTCATGATCAAGCGGATGAGTGTGGCTTTTGTCCTGCTGGCCGTCATGATCGGCGGACTGGTGCAGCTGTTCCGCACCATACCGACCAGCTTCGTTCCCAACGAAGATCAGGGGTACGTGCTGGCACAGCTCTTCATGCCCGATGCCGCCAGCCTGAAACGGACCTCCGACACCTCTCGGCGGGTCGATGAGCTGTTCGCCAGACACCCGGCCGTGGCCAACCGGACTGTTATTAATGGCTACAGTCTCCTGGATGGCCAGTTCAAACCCAACGTGGCGACCTTCTTCGTCACGCTCAAGGAGTTTAATGAGCGCTATTCTTCCATCAAACGGGCCAAGGCCGAGAACGCCGGAGCCGTATTGAAAAGCGTGTGGGGAGATTCCCAGGGGATTACAGAAGGGAGGACTATCCCGATTGCGCCACCGGCCATTCCGGGAATCGGCACCACGGGCGGTTTTGAATTCTGGATTCAGGATCAGGGGGGGGGCGATCCGTCACGGCTCTATGACCTTACCCAGCAGTTCATTGTCAAGGCCCGCCAGCGACCCGAGCTTTCCGGTCTTAACTCCACATTCCGCGCTTCATCGCAGCAGCTGCGGGCCGATGTTGACCGATCCAAAGCGGTACTCCTCGGCGTTTCGGTGGATGACGTGTACAGCGCCATTCAAGCCCAGTTCGGGTCTATCCAGGTAAGCCAGTACAACCAGTATAGCCGGGTATGGAACGTGGTACTCCAGTCCGATGCCCCGTATCGCCGCACCCCCAGCGACATCACCCGGCTTTACACCAGATCGTCCGGCGGCCAGATGGTGCCGCTGTCGGCTCTGGTGACAACGCGTTACGTCACCGGCCCCGATCTGGTGCCCCATTTCAACGGCTTCCCCGCTGCACAGATCACCGGCGGCGCCGCCGAGGGGTTCAGCTCTGGCGAAGCGATCAGGGCAATGGAGGAGGTAGCCTCCGATGTACTCCGTCAGGGGTACGGGTTTGCCTGGTCCGGTATGGCCTACGAAGAGAAAAAATCCGGGGGGACTTCGGCGGCAGCCTTCGCGTTTGGCCTGCTGATCGTATTTCTGGTGCTGGCCGCCCAGTTCGAGTCATGGACACTCCCCGGTTCTGTCATGACAGCCGTTCCCTTCGGGATTCTCGGCGCTCTGGCGTTTAACTGGCTGCGCGGACTCCATAACGACGTCTATTTCCAGATCGGCCTGCTGGTACTGATCGGCCTGGGAGCAAAAAACGCGGTCCTGCGGGTGACCTTCGCCGTCGAGCTGCGCCGACAGGGTTTGTCCATTATGGATGCCACCATCAAGGCCGGTGAAGAGCGACTCCGGCCGATTATCATGACGTCGCTGGCATTCATCTTCGGCGTGCTTCCTTTGGCAATCGCCGTCGGCGCCGGCGCCAATGCCCGTCACTCCATCGGTACCGGCATCATGGGGGGAATGATTGGTGAAGCGACTCTGGCCATGCTGTACGTACCGCTGTTCTTCTTCCTCTTCGACCGCCTTGCGGAGCGGGGCGGCACAGAAGCGGTCATCCCCCCGCTTCCCGACTCCGAGAAGCCCCCCGCTGCGGAGAGCACCGACATCCCGGATCATACGTTGAAAGGAGGTGAATGACATGCGGCGGCTCGTAATCCTCATGTGTGCCACGTCCCTGGCCGGCTGCATGACCGGCCCCGACTACCGGCGACCGGAACTGGACCTGCCGCAATCATTCAAGTATGTAGATAAGGATATCAGGAGTACCGTGGACACCGCGTGGTGGCAGCAGTTCCAGGACCCGCTGCTGGACCGGCTGATCTCCGACGCCCTGGCCGGCAACAAGAACATCAGGATTGCTGCCGCCAATATTGAGCAGGCCGCCGCCATAATCACCCAGATCCGTTCCCCCCTCTTTCCCCAGATCAGCTACGGGGGAAATGCCTCCCGAATGCGGGCCAGCGAATCAAATGCGGTGCCGATCGCAGGCAGTATCCCCAACCCGCAGAGCGCCATGCAGATCTCTGCCGGTGCCAGTTGGGAAATTGACCTGTGGGGGCGTGTCAGACGACTGGCGGAAGCTGCCCGGGCAAGCCTGTTAGCTTCCGAGGAGGCTCGTCGCGGCGTCATTCTCTCCCTTGTCACCTCAGTTGCGAGTAATTATTTTCAACTGCGCGGCCTCGATGAACAGTTGGCGATCGCTAAAAACAACCTGGCCGCCTATGCCGAATCAGTCCGGCTCTTTGAGCTGCAGTTCCACTACGGCCAGGTTTCCCGGATGAACGTTGAACAAGCGCGCACCCAGTATGAAACAGCTGCGGCATCCATTCCACAGATCGAATCACAGATCGGCCAGACCGAGAACGCTCTGTCAATCCTCCTTGGCCGCAATCCGGGGCCAATCATCCGGGGCAAGACAATACATGAACTTGCCTACCCGGCCATTCCGGCCGGCCTTCCGTCACAGCTGCTTGAACGCCGCCCTGATCTTGCCCAGGCGGAGCAGAACCTGATTGCTGCCAACGCTCAGATCGGGGCGGCCAAGGCGCTCTATTTTCCCAGCATCTCCCTTACCGGCAGTTTCGGGTTTGAAAGCGCGAGCCTGTCAAATCTATTCCGGGGTCCGTCCCGGGCGTGGAGTTATGGTGGTTCGATCACCGGCCCGATTTTCACCGCCGGGGCGATCTCCGGCCAGGTACTCCAGGCCGAAGCTGTACAGCAGGCAACTCTCTACAGCTACGAAGCAGCCATCCAGAGCGCGTTTGCCGATGTTGAAAATGCGCTGCTCAACCGCGCCAAACTGGCGGAGCAGATCCAGGCACAGGAACGCCTCGTCAGGGCAAGCCGGGAATACGAAGTTTTGGCAAAACTCCAGTATGACGGCGGTTATTCACCCTACCTTACGGTCCTCACTTCACAGCAGCAGCTGTTTCCTGCCGAGCTCAATCTTGTCCAGGTGCGTTCTGCGCTGTTCACGTCCTATGTCAACCTTTATAAGGCGATGGGTGGCGGGTGGCTGGCAGAGGCGGACAAACTTACCGGCGTACGACAGGGAAGCACCACCGCGTCAGACCCGGCGGCAACAACCGGCACCACGGAGAAACCAGCCGTTCCGCCGCAAGGACGGTGACAGTGCTAGATGTGCCCCCCTTCCTCCAGGGGGGTATTTACCATTGGTTAGACCGTGCAGTACTGAACAGCCCCGAATCTTTCTCCGATCTGCTAACCCGCATCACAATCTCTTGAACAGACAGCAATCCATTTTTCTATTTCCCCAAAACTCATAGCGAAGTATTCCCCATCCGTTTCATTCATGGTCGGCAGCCATAATCTCCGGGGTACGGAGAAGGACCGGCAGGTTTCTGATATTCCGGCTATTTCCATTGACACTCTGCATAATTTTGTTGTTATTGACGCCTCACTAAACTATTCTGTTTACGCTATACCGCAGTTACATCATGTGAAGGATAGCAGGTCTTACACCTCCCGGGAGGAGGCGGTAAGCCTGTGGAGCAGACAGTACAATGCAACAGTGTGTTAGAGAAAAAGAGAACTCATTTTGCTGGAGCAGTCAAAATCACAAGGAGGGTTACACATGAAAAAAAGAGTGCTTACAGTTCTGTTGGCAGGGTTGATCACAACGCAGGCGTATGCTGCGGACAGCATTAAAATTGCGTTAACCGGTCCGTTTTCCGGCGGGTCTGCCCCGATGGGTGCATCCATGCGTGACGGTGCCAAAATTGCCATTGCCGAGATCAATGCGGCGGGGGGAATCAAGGTCGGCGCGAAGATGATGAAGTTTGAAGTTCTGGAGCGGGACGACGAGGCAAAAAATGAGCGCGGTGCCTTGATCGCCCAGGAGTTGGCCTCCATGAGCGATCTTGCCGGTGTCATCGGAACCGTAAATACCGGCGTCTGTCTGGCCGGAGACAAGCATTATCAGGAAAAAGGGATTACCAAAATAATTACCCCGGCAGCCGGTTCCGCCTCAATGACCCAGTGGAGCAAGGCTAAAGTGAAGGATCTGTCAATTTTCCGTCTGGCCGCCCATGACGGCATTCAGGCCGCAATGGTGGTTGAGGAGGCGATCAACCGCAAATTCACCAAGGTTGCCATGCTGTATGACTCAACCAACTACGGTGTCTCCGGCCGTGACGACATGGTTGAGCAGGTCAAGAAACAGGGCAACAAACTGCAGGTGGTTACCAGCGACAAGTTCAACATCGGTGACAAAGATATGACCGCTCAATTGCTGCGCGCCAAGAACGCCGGTGCCCAGGCGGTTCTGATCTGGGGCATTGGACCGGAACTGGCTGCCGTTGCCAACGGCATGGCCAAGATCGGCTTGAAAGCCCCCCTCATCGGCGGCTGGACCCTGTCAATGTCTAACTTTATCGATAACTCCGGGAAAAACGGCAACGGCACCCTGATGCCGCAAACGTTTATTGAAGAGCCGATCACCCCAAAAGCCAAGGCCTTTATTGCCGCCTATCACAAAGCTTACAATGTAAAACGCATCCCCTCACCGGTATCCGCAGCACAGGGATACGACGCGGTCTTCATTTTCGCCGCTGCCGTCAAGCAGGCCCAGAGCACCGATACCAAAAAAATCAAGCTTGCTCTTGAGGACCTGAAGGAGCCGGTACAGGGAGTTATTACCACCTGGAAGAAGCCGTTCACCGCATGGAACCCGGCCAATGAAGAAACTCACGAAGCATTCCGTCGCGAGCAGGTTGTCATGGGAATGGTCCAGGACGGCCACGTAATCTTCGGCAATGATGCTGACCGGAAACGGTTGATCAGCAATGCCACATCAGTCAAAGGCAAAAAATAAGATGCACTGTCCTGGAACAGGATATACGGCTGCGCAAGGAGTTGTGCGATGGATCATGCAGTAATCCAGCTGATAGTAAGCGGTGCGCTTATGGGTCTGGTGTATGCCCTGGTCGCGTACGGTTTTCAGCTTACCTATGCAACCAGCAAAAGCATAAATTTCGGCCAGGGTGAACTGGTGATGCTGTCCGCTTTTGTCAGCCTTACCCTTACCAATACTGGCCTGCCGTATTATCTCATGATTCCGGGCGGTCTGCTGTTCGGCGTTATCGCCGGCCTGTTTGTTGAACGGGCCGGCGTTCGCCTGGCACTTGAGCAGAAAAGCGAGGGGTGGATTCTCATGACCATTATCCTCGGCCTGTTTGGAATATCTGCCGCAGAAAACATCTGGGGGCGGGATGACCGCCCCTTCCCGACGCCAATTCCGACCGAACCGATTCAGTTTTTCGGTGTCAGCATAACGCCACTGGAGATTTCGGTAGCGGTCGGTGTCGTCTTGATCATGGTTGTTATCGAACTTTTCAAACGCAAAACCCTGCTGGGCAAGGCTTTTGAGGCGGTCTCGGCAGACCGGGACGCGGCCGAACTGATGGGAATCTCCGCAACCCGCACCATCATGCTTTCCTATGGCCTGTCCGGGCTGGTTGCTGCTCTGGCCGGTATTCTGGTATCGCCGATCACCACCGTCGGCCCGACCATGGCTTCGGCACTGGTGCTGAAAGCTTTTTCCGTCGCCGTGGTTGCCGGACTGGAATCCGGATTCGGCGTGGTAATTGTGGGGCTGTTCCTCGGTTCGCTGGAAAGCCTCACCAGCTTCTATGTCGGCAGCGGCTGGCGTGAAGCACCCGGCCTGGTTCTCCTGATTCTGGCACTTGCCATACGCCCTACCGGCATCTTCGGCAAAGCTGTCATACGGAAAGTGTAGTGCCTGTCTACCTGCTGCTGATTACGTGTTACTGGAGTAGCCGCTGATGCTTAAACGATTGATACTGATACGGGGGATCGAAGTTCTGATGGTCCTCCTGCTGGCTTCCATACCGCTTGTGGTAAATAACAGCTTTGTCCTCGGCCTGCTGACGCTTTTGGCTATCTACGGTATTCTGCTGATCGGACTTGATATTACGGTCGGCTACCTCGGCCTGGTCAATCTGGCTCAGGCAGCGTTTCTCGGTCTGGGTGCCTATGCAGGGGCATTGACAGTCACACAGCTTGGCTTCGATATGCTGTCTGCATTGCTGGTCAGTACTGTGATAGGGCTGGTTATGGGAGGGCTGCTGGCATTCCCGTCCCTCCGCCTGGAAGGACCGCAGTTTGCCCTGGCCACCCTGAGTTTTTCTGCGTTATCGGCCACAGTTCTCAACGAATGGGAATCCTTGACCCTGGGGGCACAGGGACTACAGCTGCACCGCCCTCCCCTGTTTGGCTTTGTCCTCGATTCCAAAGGGTTCTACTGGCTCTGTCTCTGTTTTCTCGGTTTAGTCTGGATGGCCATGCGCAACCTGCTTTCTTCCCAATGGGGCCGTGCGTTTGAGGCACTGCGCGACAGTCCCATTGCAACCGATGCCATGGGGATCGGTACCTACCGGCACAAGGTGACCGCCTTTGCTCTCGGGTCCGGCCTGGGCGGGTTGGCTGGCGGTCTCTACGCGTTCAACTTTGAATACCTGCAGCCGCACGTTTTTGTCTATGAACTGATGGTTATTCTCCTGCTCGGCGTGGTGCTGGGGGGGAGGAAATCTTTGTGGGGCGCCTTTGTTGGCGCAGTATTGATCGTATTGCTGCCCAACCTTCTTTCCAACCGCCTGCTGTTCCAGATCTTTTCAGCCACAGGATTTCTGCTGGCCCTGGGAGCTGGCGGAATGGCGTTGTATCAGAAAAGAACCAAACTGTTCCAGGCAGCTGCACCGATAATTGCCATGGGTTTGCTGGTTACCGGCAGTTTTACGGTCCAGAACACGGAGGACTGGCGCAAGGCCATCTTCGCGCTGATGCTTTTCTCGGTGGTGGTTGGACTCCCGGAAGGGCTTATGGGCTTTGCCTCCCGGTTTCTCTCCCGGATTTTCAGCATTGATCCGGAATCGTTCGCCCCCCCCTCCCTTCTGGAGGAGGTTCTTGTCAGAAAAGATGTGGACGGCGCGCCGCTCCTGCAGATTCAGGATCTGAAATGCTATTTCGGCGGGATAAAAGCCGTTGACGGCGTTTCACTGACCGTAGCGGCCGGTACGATCCACGGCTTGATCGGCCCGAACGGCTCCGGTAAAAGCACGCTGGTTAACCTGGTATCCGGCCTGTATGTTCCTACCGGCGGTACGATCCAGTTTCAGGGCAGGCCGCTGGTACAGGGGAGCCTGTTTGCTGTCGCCCAGCAGGGGATTTCCCGGACCTTCCAGAATTTGCAGCTTTTCAGTGAGTTGACCGCACTGGACAACGTCATGGTCTCCATGAAAGGATATTATCGCAGCCCGCTGCCGCTGGTACTGCTGGGGCTCGCCAAACGGAGTGAGAAACGGGCCGAAGCCGATTCCCTCGCCCTTCTCGAGATGGTGGGACTGTCCGATCAGGTGAGAGTGCCGGCCAAGGACCTCCCCTACGGCGCCCAGCGCTTTCTGGAAATTGCGCGGGCCGTCGCCCGTCGCCCGACACTCATCATCCTGGATGAACCGGCAGCGGGACTGGCCCACCCTGACGTTATTACTCTGCTGGGGATCATCCGGCGCATTCACCAGCAGGGCATCACGGTTATCCTGATCGAACACCACATGGATGTGGTGAGCGAACTGTGCGATACGGTAACCGTACTGGACGGCGGAAGGATCATCGCCGAAGGGATACCTGACGATATCAGGCGGAATCCACTGGTGATTGAAGCATACCTCGGCAAGGGGAGTGAACCGGCAGCTCCTGCGGCTGAACGTCCTGGTACACTGGAACCGGTGCCGGCATGAAGGGGAGAGGATAAACGTATGCTGGTTGTTACTGATCTTTACGCCGGATACGGCATGAGCGAAGTGCTGATGGGCACCTCGCTGACAGTAAAAAAGGGGACGGTCGTCGCCCTGATTGGGCCTAACGGCGCCGGGAAAACCACTACCATGCGCACCATCTCCGGCAGCATAAAACCGACCAGGGGAGAAATCATCCTGGACGGAGCGCCGGTGCAGGGGTTGGAACCGTCGTACATCGCCCGCCTCGGTCTGGCCCATGCTCCTGAAGGACGCAAGGTTTTCGGGCCGCTCTCGGTTGAGGATAATCTGCTGCTGGGCGCCTTCACCCGTCTGCCCCGTTTTTTTGGCTTTCACGCCAAGGCGGCCGATGACCTGGAAAAAGTATACAACCTGTTTCCGCGCCTGAAGGAGCGGTATCGCCAGGCATCCGGGACCCTCTCCGGCGGAGAGCAGCAGATGCTTGCCATCGGCCGGGCATTAATGGCCCGCCCCAAGGTGGTCCTGCTGGATGAACCGTCCATGGGACTGGCCCCGGTTATTGTTGACGAAGTGTTTGACATCATCCGCCGCTTGAAGGAATCGGGCATAACGCTGCTGCTGGTCGAACAGTCGGCCAAACGGGCGCTTGAGGTGGCTGATTATGCCTATGTTATGGAACGAGGGCGTATCGCCGTTGAAGGTGTTCCGCAGGAATTGCAGAAGAATGAACGGGTAATTGCAGCGTACCTGGGCAACTGACCGGTTATCTGAATATCTCCGCAGCATAAAGGGCTACCCTCATGAGCCACTCCGCATCCCCGTATTATCGCTGGTACATTTTTGCGATGTGCGGCGGCACCTACGTTATCTCCGGCTTCTGGCGCGTCTCCACCGCGGTCATTGCCGGTGATCTGGCACGCGACCTGTCCGCCTCTCCCGAGGTTCTGGGGCTGATGGGAGGAGCGTTCTTCTATTCGTTCGGCCTGGCGCAGCTGCCCATGGGTCCGCTGCTGGACCGTTTCGGCCCCCGAGTCATTATCACCCTGCTGGTCTGCATCGGCGCAGCAAGCGCGCTGTTATTCTCCCTGGCTGGCAGCGGCGCAGTGGCGGTGCTGGCGCGGGCCGGCGTTGGCCTTGGCATGGCTGCGGTGCTGATGGGCTCCCTGAAAATTCTCACCACCTGGTTTTCCCCCCATGAATTTGCCACGCTGTCCGGCCTCCTGATTGCCATCGGCAACCTGGGCGGTATCGGCGCGACAACCCCCCTGGCCTGGCTGAGTGACAGGGTCGGCTGGCGCGGCGCCTGCGGCGGGATGGCGGTGGTAACCCTGCTGTTTGCTGCCGGCATGTATCTGGTTGTGCGCGATCACCCGCCGCAACGTGACGATTCGCCCCCTGCTCCCCCCCCCTCTTTTGCCGTTATCCGGGCCGGGCTGCGCACCGTATTCGGCAGTGGCACTTTCTGGTGTCTCGCCCCGCTCGGCTTCGCTTCCTATGGTGCCCTGATTACCGCGCAGGGATTATGGGGGGTCCCCTTTCTGGTACACACCTACGGGATGAACAAAACCTCCGCCAGCAGCGTGCTGTTGGCTATTCCCATCGGAGTCGTCTGCGGTGCGCCGCTCTGGGGACGCTGGTCTGACAGACTTGGGCGGCGAAAACCGCTCGTCCTGACAGGGCTCAGCATGATGCTGCTGCTCTTTGCCGGCTTTGTTCTGCATCTGCCGCTTCCCTACTGGGGATTGGTCATGCACTGCTGGCTGCTGGGCTTTACCAGCGCAGCCCTGTATATTCTGTACACCCAGGTAAAAGAATCTTTTCCGCATGCCATTGCCGGAACGGCGCTGACCGCACTCAATTTTTTCGTCATTCTCGGTGCCGCCGTGTTCCAGCAGATGACCGGGTTCATCATCGGATTCTGGCCCCCCTCCGCAGACGGCACCCTGCCGCTGCCGGCCTATCAGTGGGGTTTTGGCGTGTCGGCGGCGGCGCTGGCCCTGGCCCTGGCGCTGTATCTCATCTCTCGCGACACCCGCCCGGTAAAATCTTCAGCCTGAAACCGGCATTTTTATTGACCGTACGCACTATCCAACAGTATATTTCCTGCACAGAACTCGTAGCGGCAACGACATTACTCATCGTGTGAGAACGATGAGCGGGAGAGGATCATTATCATGAATTGTACGATTGAACAGTTTGAGGATGTTGTCGCAAAGTTCAAATATTTTACGGAGTCGGTAAATATTGCACTTTCTTCGGAGGCGGAAGGACTGAGGCAGGAACTGATCGTCATCTGTGCAGAGCTTCTGGTGACGGTGCGTGAGGAAATCGAGGCCAGTGCTGATTCAGTCATTTAAACTCTGGGCCAAAAAAAACGGGGCAGCCCGGTAACCGGCTGCCCCGTCACTACTCGGATAGAAGCTATATTATTTCGTGTGGCACCCTTTGCAGTTTGTCGGACCCTTTTTCATTTCAGCGTGGCAGTCCTTGCATTTCTTGTGTGCGATATCCTTACCGAACCCTTCAATTTTTCCACCTTCAGCTTTTTCATGGCATTTCTTGCAGTCCTTCAGAGCTTCGGCATGAGCCTTGTGATTGAAGGTAACCCCTTTTTTCATTTCCATAACGTCGGCGGCAAATGCTGTTCCGGCAAAAACGGTTACTGTCAGTAGTGC
>CAIOXL010000079.1 GCA_903862245.1 uncultured Geobacteraceae bacterium
CTTCTAAAATCAATTACGTGAGTAGCGCGCGACCCACGACCTTGACCCCGCTGTCAAGCTGTTTTTTCGGGCAAAGCAACTTTTTTCAAAGATCACTACAGAAGTCTAAAGTCCAGCATGATACACACTGACGATACAAAGCGGGGGGGGAGGAATACGCTCTTGGTCTGCCTAAATTTTGGGCATAGTACCACAGTCGAAATAAATGGCAAGGGCAAAAAGCAGATTTTTATTGCCAACGGCCCGTTTTCCGTTTTTAATACAGAAAACTCATGTTGACTGCACAAGGAGAACAGCAATGTTTGGAATAGGCATGCCGGAAATGATCATTATTCTCGTGATAGCACTGATTGTTATCGGCCCGCATAAGCTGCCGGATTTGGCAAAATCGCTTGGCAAGGGGTTGGCTGAGTTCAAGAAGGCCTCAGAGGATTTCCAGAGAAACGTGCAGGAGGAGTCTCGCAAGAGCGAGGAGAAGGAAGCGGTTCCTCCTGTGGTGCCGCCTCAGGTGGCAACAGTTGCACCGTCCCATGTGGAACCGGCCCCTCCGCCCCATATGGAAACAGCTCCCCAGGCCGCTCATGCTGCGCCGGCCGAGAAAAAGGAGAATGTGCCGTCGTAATTTGCGGTGCGTGATGTTACTGTAATATCAAAAGGGGGGTGCTGATCGGCACCCCCCCTTTTTTTTACGGATTTATTCCAGGAGTATTCCCTTGTGTTACGTTTCTAAAAGCATTCAACACGGAGACCCGTGTTTGAACTCGCTATTAGGTTTAAATCCTGTCTATTTAACCTGAATATTGATCTGCTTCGGCTTAGTCTCCTCTTTTTTGGGGAGCGTGATGGTCAGCACTCCCCGTTCGCAATTGGCTTCAACCTTTTCCTGATTTACTGTGGTTGGCAGGCTGAAGCTGCGCTGAAACGTGCCGAAATAGCGTTCGATGCGGTAGTAGTTTTCCTTTTTCACCTCATCCTGATGCTTGCGCTCCCCTTTCAGAATCAGCGTGCTGTCTTCAATGCGGACTTCGATGTCCTTCTGGTCCACATCAGGCAGCTCCGCTTTTATGACGATGGAGTCAGCGGTTTCATAAATATCCACCGCCGGCTGCCAGAGCCCCTCCTTGATGTCTTCACTGGGGATATCGTGATTCCAGGAAAGGTTGAGAAGCCGGTTCATCTGGTCCTGCATGCTACGCAGCTCCCGCAGCGGGTTGTATTTTACCAGTGCCATGTCTGTATCCTCCTTTGAAACCGTTGTGATCGGGTGACTCCCTCTGGCTAAAGCATAATCACGATATGCAAAATGTCAAGACTCCCCCATGTTGCAGGTCTGCTGCAAAAACTCGATGCTTTTCAACGTTCTGGATGAGTGGGTCGCCAGCGACTCATCCAGCAGGAGGCCGGCGGCATGGAGCGATTCCCGGTCCAGGAACAGCTGGCCGAAACGGCCGGTGGCCAGGCATGAGCTCAGTCCCCGGAGGGCCGGGGGGGGCATGGTATGCCCGGTTGCTGCGCAGAAACGGCACACCAGTTCCCCCCCTTGCTGCAGGAGTGCGCCCCGCTCCCCGAAATCAGCACCGCAGCGGCTGCACCCGTCCAATGAAGGGCGATACCCGAGGATGTTCAGGAGGTTAATTTCAAACATGCGTCGGTCAGATGTGTCGATAGAGCCGGAATCGAGCTGTTCGAGATACGCCGCCAGCAGCCGGTACAGGCGCGGCATCGGCTGCCCCTCGGGAGTGAGGCATTCCACCAGCTCACAGGCGTACAGCCCGTGGGCAATCGCACCGAGTGCCCCTCGAATGCCGGGATAGAGCGTAATGATGTCGGCGCTCTGCAGGGATGAAAGCCCCTCCTTCTGTTTCAGCTGGATATGGATACGCGCCATGGTTTCCAGGGCCGGTCCAAAGCGTTTGCGGCTGTTGCGCGCACCCCGGGCAAACCCTCTCAGCCGGCCATGTTCAAGGGTGAACAGTGACACGATCCGGTCACGTTCTCCATAGTCGGAATTTGAAAGCACAAAAGCTTGCAGTTGTTCAAGATGCATGGCGGTTTCCGCAACTCCTGGCGCTGAGGATCTGGTAACGGGCTGTGCCGGCTGATGCAGGGTCGGCCCGCTTACTATAAGGACGTTTTTTCAAAATACAACTTAAAGCTCTTTACTCACCGAGATACCGGTTATAGTATCAGGACAACCGGCCCGCCGCTTCTGGCATACGGACAGCGCAGTGCCGGGACTGGAATGACACAAAAACAACCACGTTACACCCCACAGGTCACCCACATGATAGCTTCAGAAACGCTTGCCAGACTTGAATTCGATAAACTTCTGGCCGAAATTTCCCGGCACTCCCACAGCTCCTGCACGACCGAACGGGTCCAGGGTATCCGCCCGCTGACGGACCTTGGGCAGATCAGGACCATTTCTGGCCGCATCGGCGAAATCCGCGCCCTCAATCTGGCCGGCATTTCTCTTGATCTTGGTAGCTTTGACGATATCCGCCCCTCTCTCGATCGGTTGAGGCCGGTCGGGGCGCTCCTGGCCCCGCTGGAACTGCTCCTGTTCATTCCGGTACTCCGGCTCTATGCGGGGTTGGCCCGCCAATGCGAGTACCGAGATGATATACCGCTGATGAAATCAATCGAGCCCCGCCTGCGCGGTTTCCCTGACATTCTTGAGCCGCTGGTCGCTTCCATTGACAGTGACGGCAGCATCATGGATTCCGCTTCACGGCTGCTCCGGGAGACCCGCCGCGCCAAACGGAGTCTGGCGGGGCGCATCCGCAAAAAAATCGAGGAGATCGTGCGCGACAGCGGCATCGAAAAATTCCTGCAGGATGATTTCATCACGCAGCGCTCGGGGCGCTGGGTGATTCCGGTGCGTATGGATTCCAAGGGGATGGTCAAGGGGGTGGTGCATGACGTTTCCTCTTCGGGCGAAACCGCCTTCATGGAACCGCTTGAGATTATTCCCTTTGTCAATGAGCTGGAAAATCTCGCCGCAGAAGAGAAAGCGGAGGAGATTCGTATCCTGCGTCAGCTCTCCGCCTGGCTCCGGGAAGATGCAGAGCAGATTGCCGCCTGTTTTGAAACGCTGCTGGAGTTTGATCTGCTGAACAGCATGGCGCACTTTGCCGCCGACTATGAGCTGGAGCCGGCTAGGCTAAATGAGAGCGGGGAACTGCGTCTGGTGGATGCGCGCCATCCGCTGCTGCTGATGATGGAAAAACGGGGAGTGCTCCGCAGGGTTGAACCGCTCGGGCTGCAGCTGGGGGGGAGCGACCGGACGGGGGATTCGGTCATGGTTATCACCGGCCCCAATGCCGGGGGGAAGACCATCGCCCTCAAAACCGCCGGCATGCTGGCGCTCATGACGCTCAGCGGACTGCCGGTCCCGGCCGGGGCCCGTTCAACATTCCCCTTGCTTGATTCGCTGCTGGTGGATATCGGCGATGAGCAGTCCATCGAACAGAGCCACTCCACCTTTTCGGCCCATGCTGCCCGGATCACCGCCATCCTTCTGGAAAGCGGCCCCCGCACGCTGGTACTGCTGGACGAACTGGGGGCAGGCACCGAGCCGCTCCAGGGGGCGGCCATTGCTTGTGGGGTGCTGCATGAGCTGCAGCAGCAGGGGTGCATGGTGATTGCGACCACGCATCTAAGCGATATCATCGGTTTTGTGCATGCCACCCCCGGCATGATCAACGCCGGAATGGCGTTTGACGATACCAGCTTTACGCCGCTCTACCGCCTGATTGTCGGCGAACCGGGGCAGTCCCATGCCGTGGAGATTGCCCGGCGCTTCGGCATGCCGGAGCGGGTGATCGCCTTTGCCCGGCGCATGCTCGGCAATGCCGGCAGCGAATTTGCCTCACTGCTCACCGAACTGCGCCAGCGGCGGAACGAGTATGAAGAACTGCGCGCCGCACTGGCGGTGCGTGAGCGAACCCTTGACCAGAGGAGCGCGGAACTTGATGTCCGGGCCGACGAGGTGCTCCGCATCCGGAAAGAGGCAGCGGAAAAGGGGTGGAACGACGCCAGTGAGCTGATTTCCGCGACGCGACGGCGTACGAACGCACTGCTGGAAGAGTTGAAGCGCGAGAAGCGGAGCGAGATCATCGACAAGATCCGCCAGGAAGAAACGGAACTGGTCAGTCAGCTTAAACCCCGGGATGTGCAGGAACGGGCGGCACTGACGACGGTCAGGCGGGGGGACGTCGTCAATATCGGCTCGCTGGGGTGTGACGGGACCGTGCTGTCGGAGGACGTCCGCCACGGCAAGGTACGGGTGCGGGCCGGGCGGATGGAGCTGGATGTGCCACGGGCGGAACTGTTTGCCCCCCTGAAAAACTCCGGTACCGGGGGAAAACAGCGGGCACCCGCTCCCTGGAAGGTGGACGTGGTCGAGAGTGACCGGCGTGAGTTGAAGCTGATCGGAATGCGGGTGGATGAGGCGCTGGCGGAGCTGGAGCCGTTCATTAACCACGCCCATGCTGCCGGGTTGCGGGAGGTCCGTGTTATCCACGGCGTCGGCAGCGGTCGGCTGCGGGATGCGGTGCGCGAAGAGCTTGAACGGCATCCGCTGGTGGAAGGTCACCGGCCGGGTGAACCGCACGAGGGGCGCGACGGCGCCACGGTGGTGACGTTACAGGGGTAATCATGTAAAAGCAGTTCAACACTGAGACACAGAAGCACAGAGAAAAAATTGAAAATATTTACAAAACCCTGAGTTTTTTCTCAAAATTCTTTATGGGTTTTTGCTGTTTCAATAAACCGTTTTCGGTTTCCTCTGTGTTTCTATCGGTTTTGGGTGCCGGGGCTACCCGTTACACCGCCACACCGTCAGCTGCGCCACCGTGTGCTGAAACTTCCTTTTTGTCTCCCGGATGACGAACGGCACATCGCGCGGTTCACCGACGGGAGTGAAGTGCGGTGCCAGAGCACTCTTCAAACCATCCAGCGACCAGACCGGTTCACCCCCCGCCCGGTATCCCCCCAGCCATTCCTCTTTTTTGGTGTACTCCTCCAGCCAGGTATAGGGGGAGGTGAGCAGCAATAGGCCCCCCGGATTCATCCGCTCATGGATGGTTGAAAGAAAGCGGCGCGGCGAGTAAAGACGGTCGATCAGGTTGGCAGCAAGCACCAGATCGTAACCGCTGAACTTGTCCGGCAGGTTGCAGGCGTCCCCCTGGTAAAACTGCACCCGCTCCCGAATGGCCTCCAGCCCCAGCTCAGCCAGGGTAATCTCGTGGAAGGAAACAATATCCCCCTCTTCCGGAAGCGTGTACCGGAGCGTCCCCTCATCCTGCATCCGGGCGGCGAGACGGAAAAAACGGGTGGAAAAGTCCAGTCCGGTTACCCGTTTAAAGCCGCCTCGCGCCAGCTCAAACGATGACCTTCCCAGCGCGCATCCCAGATCAAGGGCATGCCCCATGGTGCGCCCCCGCATCAGCTCAAGGGCCGCTCTGGCACAGGCCGCCGGGAAATTGGCCACGCCAAAGTGCCCGGGACCGTAGTGGGCATCGCAGTACTGGGCCGTCAGGGCATCACTTTCGTACTGGTCATCGTGGATGACGATCGGCGCGGCGCTTTCCACATAGCGGAAACCGGCGTGCTGGAAGAAGTGCCGCCGGAAGGCGTAGCGGGCATCCCGCGTCGCTTCGTTGCCGGTGGAAATCCAGGATCCCCCTTTGATCAGGTTGTGGCGCGTGTCGAACGTGGGGGTGGAGAAGTCGTCATACCAGGGGTGGACCTGAAAACCATGGAACGGGTAGATCGGAGTTTCGGTCCACTGCCACACGTTACCGATCACGTCGAAGAAGCCGCCGCTGCTGAACCGGTCCACCGGGCAGGGGGAGGCCCACCATTCCAGATTGATGTTGCCCGGCGCCCTGTCCCACTCCGGTTGGTCCTTGACCTGGCTGACCTCGTGCATGCGGTGCCACTGGTCTTCGCTCGGCAAACGGATCGGCGCCCCGGTGGTGGCGGATTTCCAGTTGCAGAACGCTTTGGCCTCCAGATAGTTGACCTCCACCGGCCAGTTCCAGGGCATGTCAATTTCGCTGGCCATGGTGCGCAGCTTCCAGCCGTCGCCGCTGCTGATCCAGAACAGCGGATACCCGGCCTGCTTGAATGCGCGCCAGTTCCACCCCTCGTCGCTCCACCACTGCCGCTCCCGGTAGCCGCCGGCCTCGACGAACGCCAGGAATTCCCGGTTGGAGGTCAGATATTCTGACGCCCTGAAGTCCACCACCTCCTCCGAGTGCTCCCCGTACTCGTTGTCCCAGCCGTAGAGCGGGTGATCTTTTCCTTTGCCGAGAGTCACCGTTCCCCCAGCTACCGGCAGCAAGCGGTTGACCGGCGGCTCTCCCGCCTCAGGACAGATACTCCACAGGGGGAGCTGCTGCACCTGATCAAACGGGAGCTGGCGGATCAGCACCGAGGAGGTCTCAAGATGGATGCGCTGGTGCTCGATCCCCATCATGATTGCCCAGAACGGTTCTTCCCCTGTGATCGGCAGGCTCAGCGGCAGGCGCCGGATCAGACCGTCCACCAGTTCCCGTGCCCGGTCACGGTACTCCTTGACCTGCTGCCGGGTCGGCCAGTCGTAATGGGTTTCGTTCAGGTCGTCCCAGGACATCTCGTCCACCCCCACGGCAAACAGGGACTCGAAGCGGGGGTTGATGCGCGTGTCAATGAGCCGGGCCACCGTCAGCTTGTTGATGTAAAAGGTGGCGGTGTGCCCGAAGTAGAAGATCAGCGGATGGCGCAGCCGGTCGGGGCGGAGGAGAAAGGTGCTGTCATACCGGAGCGTGTCGTAGAGTCTTTCGTCGCTGTCAAAGGTGGCGTGGAAATATGCCAGGATTTCGGCCCGCTTCTGTTCCGGGTTGCCCTGGGTGAGGATCGTGCTGTGCGGTGTC
Organism: uncultured Geobacteraceae bacterium; assembly: GCA_903862245.1. Lineage (GTDB taxonomy): Bacteria > Desulfobacterota > Desulfuromonadia > Geobacterales > Pseudopelobacteraceae > JACRCG01. The sequence continues at coordinate 6,921 of CAIOXL010000079.1, forward strand.
TGCAGAGGCATGGGGGGTCTCCTGCCGAGTAGGATCGTTTGCCGGGTGCTGTTGCCGGGGAGTATAGCGGATAATCGGGCGACAAACAATCACGGAGCATTTTTTTTGGTCTTTGCAGGTGACAGCCGCGTCCGGAGAAGGTAGTATCACGGTTCGACTATTGTGGCATTTTACCAATCCGGAGGTTTATTTCCATGAATCACAGCATACGTACCGCCCTGTCCGAACGGATACTGGTCATTGACGGCGCCATGGGTACCCAGCTCCAGTCCCGCCAGTTGACCGTGGAGGATTTTGGCGGTCCCGAATATGAAGGATGCAACGAATACCTGACGTTTACCCGTCCCGATGTGATCGAGGATGTGCACCGCGCCTATCTGGCCGCCGGGGCTGATATCGTCGAATCCAACACGTTCGGTTCAACCGATATCGTGCTGGCGGAATACGGTCTACAGGATCAGGTGTTCGAACTGAACCGGCAGGCGGCCATGATCGCCCGGCGGGCCTGCGCCGCATTCTCCACCCCGGAAAAGCCGCGCTGGGCCGCCGGTTCCATGGGACCGACCACCCGCACCATCTCCGTTACCGGGGGGGTCACCTTCGATCAGCTGGTGCAGGCGTTCCGGGGACAGACCCTGGGGCTGCTGGCGGGGGGGATTGATCTGCTGCTGCTGGAAACGGCACAGGATACCCTGAATCTGAAGGCCGCCGCCGAGGGGATCCGGCTCGCCTTTGAGGAATCGGGCCACCGGGTGCCGCTGATGATCTCCGGTACGATCGAGCCGACCGGAACCATGCTGGCGGGGCAGGGGGGTGAAGCGCTTTACACCAGCCTGGCCCATCTGGAGGAGAGTCTCGGGCTGATCAGCATCGGCCTGAACTGTGCCACCGGGCCGGAGTTCATGACCGATCATCTCCGGACCCTGTCGGAGCTGGCCTGCTGCCATGTTTCCGTGTACCCGAATGCCGGTCTGCCGGACGAAAACGGCTGCTATGCGGAATCGCCCGATTCCCTCGCCGCCAAGCTGTCACGTTTTGTCGATGAAGGGTGGCTCAACATCGTCGGCGGCTGCTGCGGTACGACTCCGGCCCATATCGCCGCCATTGCCAAGATGGTCGCCGGGAGAGCGCCGCGTCGTCCGGCAACGCTGCGCCGCCGGGTCGTTTCCGGGATTGAGGCGCTGGTGATAGAAGATGATGCCCGTCCGGTGCTGGTGGGCGAGCGGACCAACGTGATCGGCTCCCGCAAGTTCAAGAATATGATCGTGGCGGAGCGGTTCGAGGAGGGGGCCGAAATTGCCCGTGATCAGGTCAAGGGGGGTGCCCAGGTGATCGACATCTGTGTGGCCAACCCAGATCGGGATGAAGCGTCTGACATGACACGCATCCTGGAGTTCCTGCCGCGCAAGGTACGGGCACCGATCATGATCGACTCCACCGACACCCGGGTCGTGGAGCTGGCCCTGCAGCGGCTGCAGGGGAAATGCCTCTTCAATTCGATCAACCTGGAAGATGGCGAAGAGCGCTTTGCCCAGGTTTCTGACCTCATCCACCGCTACGGCGGTTCTGTTGTGGTGGGGTGCATCGACGAAGATCCGCAGCATGGCATGGCGGTTACCCGGGAGCGCAAATTGGCGGTGGCCAAACGCTCCTATGACCTGCTGGTCAACAAGTACGGCCTCCGTCCGGAGGACCTGATCTTTGACCCGCTGGTATTCCCGGTCGGGAGCGGTGATGCCGCCTATATCGGTTCGGCGGTTGAAACCATTGAAGGGGTGCGGCTGATTACGGAAGAATTCCCGCTCTGCAGCACAATTCTCGGGATCTCAAACGTCTCCTTCGGTCTGCCGCAGGCGGGGCGGGAGGTTCTGAACGCTGTCTTTATCCACCACTGCGTGAAAGCCGGCCTGACCTACGCCATCGTCAATACCGAAAATCTTGAGCGGTATGCCTCCATCCATCCCGATGAGCTCCTGCTGGCAGAGGATCTTATCTTCTGGCGCGGTGCAGATCCGGTGGCCGCCTTTGCCGCCGCGTTCCGGGACAAAAAAGCGGTTTCCCGCGCCCCGGCTGCGGAACTGCCGCTGGATGAGCGTTTGCCGCTCTACATCATCGATGGCGTAAAAAACGGCCTGACCGCCGATCTGGATGCGGCACTGGAACGGGGCGACAGGCCGCTGGATATCATCAACGGACCGCTCATGGCCGGCATGGCCGAAGTGGGGCGGCTTTTTAACGATAATCAGCTGATTGTGGCTGAGGTGCTCCAGTCGGCTGAAGCGATGAAGGCCGCCGTGGCCCATCTGCAGCAGTATCTGGAAAAGGGGGAAACCTCCAGTAAAGGGAAGATGCTCCTGGCGACGGTCAAGGGGGACGTCCACGACATTGGCAAGAATCTGGTGGAGATAATCCTCTCGAACAACGGTTTTGAAGTCATCAATCTGGGCATCAAGGTCGGTCCCGAAGCGCTGATCGAAGCGGCCCGGCGTGAACAGCCGGACTTCATCGGCCTTTCCGGCCTGCTGGTCAAGAGCGCCCTGCAGATGGTCACCACGGCGGCGGATCTGAAGGCGGCCGGCATCTCGGTGCCGCTGATGGTGGGCGGCGCGGCGCTCTCCCGTAACTTTGCCGACAGTCGCATCGCCCCGGCATACGGCGCCCCGGTGCTGTACGCCAAGGATGCCATGGCCGGTCTGGAACTGGCCAATCGCCTGTTCGATCCGGCTGAGCGCCCCCTGCTGCTGGCCGAGCTGGCTCAACGGCAGCAGACTGCGGCGGCAGGTACCGTCGCTCCGGCCGCCGCTGTTCCGGCCGGCGGTGCAAGCGATGTCCGCTCGACAGTGCGCTACGATGCCCCACTGCTGCCGGCCCCCGATTTTGACAGCCACATACTGCGTGATATCCCGCTGAAACAGGTGATCCCCTACCTGAACCGCCAGATGCTCTACACCAAACACCTGGGTTTGATCGGTTCGGTGGAAAAACTGCTGGCGGCGGGGGATGAAAAAGCGCTCAAGCTGCACGGAGCGGTGGAGGGGATGCTGGCACGGGCCGAACGCGAGGGACTGCTCCGGCCGCAGGCGCTGTACCGTTTTTATCCGGCCAACAGCCAGGGGAATGATCTGATTCTGTTTGATCCGGCCAACCCGGAACGGGAAATTGAACGGGTAGCTTTCCCGCGTCAGGCGGCCGGCGAACATCTCTGCGTTGCCGATTTCGTCCGTCCGCTTTCCGGCGGGGTACGGGATAACCTGGCGCTGTTTGTCGTGACCTGCGGGCAGGGGGTTCGGGCGGCGTCAGAAGAGATGAAGGGGGGGGGAGAGTACCTTGATTCGCATCTGCTCCAGGCGTTGGCGCTGGAACTGGCGGAAGCCACCGCCGAGTTCCTGCACAAGCGGGTCCGCACTTCGTGGGGCGTTGTGGACGATCCGGCCCTGAGTATGAAGCAGCTGTTCGGTGCCGAGTACCACGGCATTCGTGTTTCCTTCGGCTATCCGGCCTGCCCTGAATTGTCCGATCAGCAAAAGCTGTTCCGGCTGCTGGATCCGGAGGCCATCGGCGTGCAGCTGACCGACGGCGACATGATGGACCCTGAGGCCAGCGTCTCCGCTCTGGTGTTCCACCACCCCCAGGGGCGCTATTTTGATGTGTCCCGCTAAATTATGAACGGCAGGTGACGGTCTGACCCCTCCCGGGGTCAGACTTTGGCCAGAATCTTCAGCAGGTGCGGCACCATCTGTTTTTTGCGGGACATGACGTTTTTCAGCTCATACAGGTGCGGTTCCAGCTGTGGATACTCCATAACATGGGCGATGCGGGTATGCCCCTCCACCAGAAAGAGTGTCGTTTCGGTGGTTATATCAGTCACCATTAGCCCGGCGATGAACAGATTGTCCCGCCGTTTGACCTCTGCCAGGGCGTTCAGCAGTTCCTCCCTCATGTCGTAAAACTCATCAAAGCCGATCACTTCCACCTGGCCAAGCCCGATGCTGTATTTTTCATGGGTGAAGAGCTTGAAATCCGCTCCCACAACCCGGTCGGCGGAACCGTAATTTTTCAGTGAACTGCTGGCGGCAAAAATGTCCCGGCCGAAATCGGCGGCAACCACCCCGGAACGCTCCTCCAGCCAGGATGCCATCTCTTGGTCTGCAACGGTTGTGGTGGGTGATTTGAGAATGACCGTATCGGAAAGGATGCCGGCCAGCAGAAGCGCAGCGATCTGCTGTTCCGGCTCAATGCCGCTTTCACGGTAGCGCCGGGCCACCAGGGTGCAGGTGCTGCCGACCGGCGAGGTAATAAAGGAAATCGGCGAATTTGAGTGGCTGTTGCCGAGCTTGTGGTGGTCGATGACTTCGGCGATTTCCACCGACTCGGCACCCGGAACAGCCTGGCCAAGTTCGTTATGATCCATGAGGATGAGCCGGTAGGGAAGCGGTGCCAGCAGGGAGGATTTGGTAGCGACGCCGGCAAGGGTGCCGTCTCCCTCCAGTGCCAGCACGGCGGATACGTTGGCACCAAGGAGCTTCTGGCGCAGGGCGGTGAGGGACTTGTCAACGCCGATTTCCGCATATTCCCGTTCGGCCAGGAAGGCCACCGGCGTGGAGAGCCGTGCCAGCCAGGCAGCGGTCGCCGTGTCGTGGGGGGTCAGCAGCACCGTAACCCCCTGCTGTGCAGCCTGGTGGAGCAACTCTTCCTCCAGCGGGTGCCCACCGGTTACCACCAGCACCCGGACGCCCCGCTCGATGGCGGCCAGCTGGATGGTGCGGCGGTTGCCGGTCATGATCAGGAGTTGGCGGGGGTCGTAGCCGTCAATTCTGCTGCTGAAGGATTCCTCCAGCATCGCCCCGATGAACAGATTCAGGGTCATGGCGGTATGGCAGACGGTTCCGACCGCACAGTCGGCGGCAAGGGTCCGGGCCAACCCCTGCAGGCTGGTGGTGACCTGACGGAGTTTGTCCGGGCTCGGCAGGAGGTAGCTTTCCGAAAGCCGCAGCAGCGAGAGCATGCCGCACGGTCTGTTCCCGGCATCCACCACCGGCAGAGCTCGGACACCGCTGCCGTTGAACAGTTCCAGTGCCTCATAGGCTGATGCCTGCCGGTCAACCGTGACCGGCTGCCGCTTGAGGGTGTCGCGCACCTTGGGGTGCACATCCGCCAGAAAAAGCGGATCCGGAATATTGAGGCGGTCCAGGATATAGCGGGTCTGGGGATTGGGGGCGCCGGCCATGGCCGCGATAACGGTTTTGTCGCCGAGCCGCTGCTTCAGAGCGGCATAGCCGATTGCCGAGGCGATGGAGTCGGTATCCGGGTTGCGGTGGCCGATAACATAGGTGGTTTTGATCATGGCGGTCTCTCTTCCGTCAGTTTTTCCAGTCTCTACTGCGGGCGGCTGCCTGCTGACTTTCAATCTCTTCGAGCAGTTCCATGTAGGTGGTGTAGCGCTCGGCAGGAATGCGTCCCTGTTGGACTAGCTCAAGCACGGCGCAGCCCGGTTCCGAACTGTGCCGGCAGTTCCGGAAGCGGCAGGCGGCATCCCGGTGCTCTTCAAAGCCGGGGTAGTAATCAGCCAGCTCTTCCACCGAGATGTCAACCATGCCGAAATCCCGGAAGCCGGGGGTGTCTACCAGCTCTCCCCCACCCGCAAGCGCATGGAGCGTTGATACGGTGGTGGTGTGCCGCCCCATACTTTTGTATTCGCTGACGCTGCCGACCTTGAGGTCTATTTCCGGGCAGAGCGCGTTCAGCAGGGAACTCTTGCCGACCCCGGTGGTGCCGACAAAAGCGCCCCGGTGCCCCTCGCTCAGAAACTCCTCCAGCGGGCCGAGGCCGCTGCGTCGGGCGGCACTGATGGGGAAGATCGGCAGAGAACCGCCATACACATTTTTCAGTGCGGACAGCAGTTCCGCCGTGCCGTCAAGGTCGCATTTGTTGACCACCAGAAACGGCTCCAGATCTGCTGACCGCGCTGCCACAATGGCCCGATCGATAAAACCGCCGGGTGACAGCGGGGCGACCACGATGCCGAGGACATCCAGGTTTGCGGCCACCAGGTGAATCCCCCCCCGGGCGTCGCGCCGCAGAAGCTCTGTTCTGCGCGGCAGGCGCTTCAGCACCTCGCCGGTGACAATGACGCTGTCGCCGACCACATGGCCGGAATTGCGTTTGACCCGCACCATTCTGCGCGTGCCGCTGTCAAAGAGGACTTCAACTGAAATTCCGTGGTGGGCGACGATAAGACCGTTGGGGGTAAAACTGCTCATGGGTGATGTACCCTGTTATCACATGGAGTGTGCTGACGGGTGATGCCCGGCACCGGCGACATTCTTGACAGTGCGGGGCAAATATAGCATACAAACGGACAATAACCTAGCTTCGGAAACCACCGGTCTCTTCGCCTGGCGGAAATATCTGGCAGAGTCGGGGTAATCGGACCATACTGTCACCACCACTGAATACTGACGTGCCACAGGATGTATGCATGAGCCCAAACAGCCACCCTTTTCAGCAGCTTACCCCGAACCTGGTCATGGATGCCGTGGAAAGCCAGGGGTTCTTCTGCGACAGCCGTATTTTTGCGCTGAACAGTTACGAGAACCGGGTCTATCAGGTTGGTATCGATGAAGCGCCCCCCCTGATTGCCAAATTCTACCGTCCAAACCGCTGGAGCGAACAGCAGATTCAGGAGGAGCACGACTTCTGTTTTGAGCTCGTTGACCATGAACTTCCGATCGTCGCACCCCTGAGAAACTCTGCCGGAGCGAGTCTGCTGCAGTACGGCGGGTTTCATTTCGCCCTCTACCCCCGGCAGGGGGGGCACGCTCCGGAGTTTGACAACCTGGACAACCTGAAAATACTCGGGCGGCTGCTGGGGAGAATCCACGGCACCGGTGCGGTAAAGCCGTTCGCCCGTCGCCCGACGCTGGACCGGGAGAGCTTCGGCAGCGCCAGTGTCCGTCTGATTGAAGAACAGTTCATTCCGCCCGAGTACCGGGCCAGTTACTGTGCTGTGACCGGCCAGCTGTTGGAAGCGATCGACGCGATTCTGGCGGAAGTCGGACCGGTCCGCTTTATCCGGACCCATGGCGACTGCCATGCCGGCAATATCCTCTGGCGCGATAATGCCCCCCATTTTGTCGACTTTGACGATGCGCGCATGGCACCGGCCGTACAGGACCTCTGGATGATGTTTTCCGGAGAGCGTCCCCGTCAGCTGGCGCAGCTGGATTCGCTGCTGGAGGGGTACCGTGAATTCTGCGATTTCGATCCCCGGGAATTGCGCCTGATTGAACCGTTGCGGACGCTGCGTATGCTTCACTACAGCGCCTGGCTGGCCCGGCGCTGGGGGGATCCGCTCTTTCCGCACACGTTTTTCTGGTTCAACACCACCCGCTACTGGGGTGAGCATATTCTGGAGCTGCGGGAACAGCTGGCCGCCCTGTGCGAGCCGGCTCTGGAGCTGCAGTGAGATAATCGCTGACATGGCCGCGCATTAAACATGAAACAGCCCTCCGGTAAGCCGAAGGGCTGTTTCATGTTTAATGCATTTATCTCTCTCGGTTATGGGGCAACCACGTACCAGACGTTCCCTATTCCCTGACCGTTTATATCGTCACTGCTTTTATCCTTGAAGAAGTAATAAAGCGGTTGACCTTTGTAGGTGGTCTGTCTGATTCCGTCATCGCGGGTTATGGTGCCGACCTCAGCAGCATCGATACCGGCTTTCGCATCAACTGCGTCAGCGAGGAATACCGGCCACTTTTCCAGGCAGCCATTGGCAGCACCGCAAGCACTCTTGCCTATGGCATCTTTCTTGAAAAGGTAGAGCGCCATTTCCTTGTTGTCAACCAGATAGGTGCCAACGCCATCCTTGGTTTTGGTCGTCAATGTTGCCGCAACAGAAACGGACGCAAGCATCAGTGTGCTCGCTGCCAGTATAAAAACTGTATTCATAATTTTATTAAGTACTTTCATTGTCGTTCCTCCTTTTATGCGTTGTTTCATGGTTGTATTTTATTCCCATGAAGGGAGGTATGTCAATTTAAAAAGACTAAAATGGTCTTGTATACTGATATCCAGATTGACGTATTGACTAAACGCGATATTAGTGTCAAAAAAGGACATAAAACGAGTCTGCGGGGAAATTTCAACAAACCAGACAATCAAGGAGAAAACCATGGCTAGAGCAGCAGCCCGCCACATTCTGGTGGCAACCAAGGAAGCATGTGAAGCGCTGAAAGTGAAGATTGAAGCAGGAGCGGATTTTGCCGTGTGCGCCCGTGAAAATTCCCAGTGCCCCTCCGGTAGAGACGGCGGCAGCCTGGGGGAATTCGGCCCGGGCCAGATGGTTAAAGAATTTGATACGGTAGTGTTCACCGGCGAAGTCGGCAAAGTCCTCGGCCCGGTGCAGACGCAGTTCGGCTATCATTTGATTGAAGTTACCAAGCGTACGGAATAATACGGGGAACGAGGCACCATGAAGTTACTTGACGGGAAAATCTGCGCGGAAAGTCTGGTCGCTGACATTGCAAAAAAAGTGGCCGGCTATGTGGGTTCTGGACTGCGCAAGCCGCACATGACGGTTATTTTAGTCGGGGAGCATGCCCCGAGTGAATCTTATGTGAAATCCAAGATCAAGTCGTGCGAAAGTGCCGGTTTTGAAAGCAGCCTGCTCCGTTTTCCGGAAAACATATCCGAGCCGGATCTGTTGGCAAAGATTTCCGAAATCAACAGGGACCCCTCCACCGACGGCCTGATTGTACAGCTGCCGCTGCCGAAGCATATAAATCCGCAGAACATTATTAATGCCATTGATCCCGACAAGGACATTGACGGTTTTCACCCTACCAATTTCGGACGCATGACCCTGGGACAGAAAGCGTTCAGGCCGGCGACCGCCTACGGCATCTGCAAGCTGCTGCAGTTTTACGAAATTCCGGTCAAGGGGAAGCACTGCGTTGTCATCGGCCGCTCGAACATTGTGGGCAAGCCGATTTCGATTATGCTGTCCAACGATTTTGAGATCGGCAATGCCACGGTCACCCTTGCGCATATCGAAACTCCCCGCCAGCTCCTGCTGGATGAAACACGGCGGGCGGATATCATTGTTGTGGCGGTCGGTATACCGGGGTTTATCACCGAGGATATGGTCAAAGAGGGGGTTGTCATGATCGATGTCGGCATCAACCGGCTGGAAAACGGCAGGATTGTCGGCGACGTTGATTTTGAACAGGTGGCTCCCAAATGTTCCTGGATTACCCCGGTGCCGGGGGGCGTCGGCAGGATGACGGTGGCGGCGCTGATCGTCAACACGCTGATGGCGTATCAGAATAATTTTGATCTGGTCTAGGAGTCTGTCGGACTTGCGATTTTGCCTAAACTGACCCTGTCTGCAATTTTTA